>NZ_JBIVOW010000002.1:0-349684 GCF_044754325.1 Streptomyces sp. NPDC093097 | reverse complement strand
GGGGGGGGGGGGGGGGGGTGGGTGTGGTGGGGGTGTGGTGGTGTTTTCTATTCTACCCCACCCACCCCCCCCCCCCCCCCCCCCCCCAAACACCCCACACCCGTCACCCACCACCAACACCAGCGGCCCCACCCCACAAACAACCCCCACCAACGGCGAGGCCCCCCACGGCGGGAAACCCCCGAAGCTCCAGAGTCATAGTTCTGGAGTGATCGCCCCATGGCGGCATCTACGCAGGTCAAGCGGCCCGAGAACCCTTCGCCCTCCACGGAAACTGTGGAGAGAAACACGTCAGCACCTGTCAGCGGGAATCCGTCCGTACCTACTACGCGCACCCCGGCGAACGGGTCCACGTCTGCGCAAGTCGAGCGGTCTGGGGATTCGCTGGGCCCTACAGAGAGGGTGGAGAAGTACGAATTCGGAACACCCTCGGTCCCTACAGCTCGGGTGAAGAGGCATACAGCAGCATCCGTGCAGGTCAGCTCCGGTGCGGGCAAGGCTCGCTCCCTAACGAATGCAGTGAAGAACGATGGGACTGTAGGAACCGTGTTCGCCGAGACCCTGCGCGGGGTCCGGTGCATCCGTCTGTCGGTGCGGACGGATGAGACGACCAGCCCCGAGCGGCAGCGCGAAGCCGACGACATAGCGGCGGCAGCCCTCGGGATCGACTTCGGAGAGGGGGATGCACTTCGGGAAGCCGTGGACCTGGACGTGTCCGCGTCCAAGATCGGCCCCTTTGATCGTCCGCAGCTCGGCGGATGGCTCGCCCGTCCGACAGCATTCGATGCCCTGGTGTTCTGGCGCTTCGACCGTGCCATCCGGTCCATGTGCGACATGTACCAGCTCGCCGAGTGGGCACGCGAGCACCGCAAAATGATCGTGTTCGCCGAGGGCATCGGCGGGGGCCGGCTCGTCTTCGACTTCCGCAACCCCATGGACCCCATGAGCGAACTCATGATGCTCATGCTCGCCTTTGCCGCACAGGTGGAGTCGCAGAGCATCAGTGACCGGGTGACCGGCGCGCAGGCAGCCATGCGGAAGATGGCGCTTCGGTGGCGCGGCGGCGGTCGCCCGCCGTTCGGCTACCTGCCTGCCCCCATGCCCAAGGAACACGGCGGGGTCGGCTGGACACTCGTCCCCGATCCGGACGCCGTGCGCGTCATCGAGCGGATCATTGCCGCACTGCTGGAAGGCATGAGCCCGCATGCCATCGCGCTCATGCTCAATGCGGACGGGGTTCTGTCACCCTCCGAGCACTGGAAGGCGTACACGGCCCGCACCAAGGGCACCACCGACGCCGACAGCGAGGCGGACGCGCCGAAGAAGAAGCCCGTGCAGTGGCGTTCTCAGCACATCGTCACGATGCTGACCAGCCCCGCACTGCTGGGCTGGAAGATGCACAAGGGCAAGCCCGTCCGTGACGACCAGGGCAACCCCGTCATGGCGACTGAAACGTCGATCGTGACGCGAGAGGAGTTCGACCAGATCGGCGCACTGTTGGCGCCGAAACCGACGGCGGAGAAGGCCCCGACGCGTAGGGACTCGGTGGCGCTGCTGCTGCGGGTCATCCACTGCACCGGATGCGGCAGCCGCATGTACCTCAACAAGTCCTCCGGGGCCTACGGGTGCAGCTCGTACAAGTACGGGACGTACTGCCCGGCCCCCGTCACCATCCGGGGCACGTGGGTGGACGAGTACGTGACCGCCGAGTTCCTGCGCTTGGCTGGCCCCGTGCAGTTCACGCGCATCACGGAGATACCCGGGTATGACCCTCAGCCTGAACTCGACGCCACCGCCGCCGAGTTCGCCGAACACCAGCAACAAAAGGGACGCCAGAAGTCCAAGGCAGCCCAAGCCGAGTGGCAGCGCCGCGCAGACGCACTTGACGCGCGGCTGGCCGAGCTGGAGACGAGAGAGAAGACCGAGCCCCGGCGCGAGATCGTCCCCACCGGTCGCACGTTCGCCGACGAATGGCACGCATCCGACACAGCAGGGAAACGCGCCATGCTCATCGAGGCAGGCGCACGCCTGGACGTGAAGCGCGGCACCAAGGGCGGATGGCGCACGCTCGACCTGCGACGAGTGGAGTTCACCATCACCGGGGACCTTGACCCCTGCATCGGTGAAGCCGCAGCTATGGCCGATCACCTCGCAGCGGAAGGCAACCCCAAGCACGCTCCTACACCCGGGGCGAACGCACACCGGAACCTGACACCGTAGACGCTCGCAACCGCCGCGTAGCCGGCCATCACGGGCCCGAACAGCCCCGGTAGGCCCCAACGGTCGCCGGGGCTTTCGCGTGCCCGCAGGCAGGCGCACAGACACCCTGTGGGGCTTGGTGGGCTCCGGGGTCGGGTCGGGCTGCCCTGCAGCGGAGAGGGAGGGTGTTGGAGTGACGGTTTTCACCACTTTTTTAGAACACGTAGAAAAAATAAGAGAGAAGAGAGACCGGACCACTTTTCGACACACCGCCACGGTTCGGCACTCTGGGAACCTTCGCTCTCCATTACAGCCCGGGAGAGAGGCCGGTGATCCTGCTTGGCGCCCCTCGGGGGCCCGGGAAACCTCCGCTCTCCACATAGACCGAGAGCGAGAACAGTCCGACTGTCCGAAACGGTCCGGGAAACCTCCGCCCTCCACAGTGAATGAAAGCGGGATTACCGCGCACCCGCCCCACGGGGGGACTTCGGCGGGCTGAGTGCCCACTCTCGGAACAGCGATGCCCAAGTCCCCTGCGCTCGGCCCGCAGTACAAGTTAGCCGAACCGCGTACCAGGCAACGGCCTGAACTCTTTTCGTCCCCTGACGTGACCACGCGCAGGGGCTTTTTCATGCCCACTTCTGGAAGGAGCGCTGCCCCGACCAGGGCGGCAGCCACGTATGGAAACCACCGAGAACATTCACGATCAGGACGAGCACGCCAAGGCCCCCGAGGGTCCCGCCACAGCGCCCGCTGGGGGTCCCGCAGTCGATGGCGGGGAGTCCGTTCCGGAGGATCACCGCCAAGCCCTAGAGGAAGCGCACAGCCGCTTGGAGGCAGCGCAAAAGCGGATTGACGCGATGCTGTTGCGGGAAATCGAGCGCCAGGCGGCGCAGCGTCTCGACGTTCCCTCCGACCTATTTGACTTGGGAAAGCAGAAGGTTGCTGATCTGCTTGGCGAGGACGGCGACGTTGACACGGGAAAGGTCACTGCCGCTATCGAATCCCTGCTGAAGTCCCGCCCCAATCTTGCTGCACGTCCGACCGGTTGGGGTGACGTTGGCGGCGGGCCGCGCAGCAGCACCAATGACGACACGCCCGACTGGAACACCGCACTGCGCGGACACCACGGCTGACACGCCGAATCAACCAGTCCGACACGCCGAACAGGAGAGAAAGCATGTCCATTTACACCAACACGCCCGGCGCGCAAGGGGTTCTTCCCGACGAGTACGGCGCATTGGTCGAGAAGCCCGTTCAGGAACTGTCGCTCGCCATGCAAGTGGGCACCATCGTTCCGACCGGCAGCACGCGCTACCGCGTTCCACTGCTTGCGTCTGACGTCACGGTCGGTGCCGTGGAAGAGGGCGCGGAAATCACCCCGTCCGACGTGAAGTTCGATGAAATCGTGGTGACCCCGGCCAAGTTCGCGGGACTTACCGTGATCAGCCGGGAGATGGCGGAGGACAGTTCCCCGTCGGCTGGCGATCAGGTCGGACGGTCCATTGCCCGACAGATTGCCAACAGCGTGGACAATGCACTGTTGAACAAGCTCACTGCCCCGAACCCTTCGGGACTCGCTGCGCTGGACGGCATATCGAAGGTGTCCGCGCCCGTTACCTACACCAACCTGGACCCACTGGAAGAAGCACTGTCGTTGTCTGAGGCTGCGGGCGGCAACATCACCGCATGGGTCATGAGCGCGGCAACGACACTGGAACTGGCAAAGCTGAAGGATCAAGCGAACTCGAATCGTGGCCTGCTCAACTCCGATATGACTGCCGTGGGTCGGCGACAGATCCTCGGGCGTCCGGTGTTCGTGTCGCCGTATGCGCCGGCGGACGTGGTCTACGGAATTAGCCGGGCCGACATGCTCACCGTTGTTCGCGAGGGCACGCGCTTGGACGTGGACAAGTCCGTCTACTTCACTAGTGACCGCGTGGCCGTCAAGGGCACTATGCGCGTCGGATTCGCATTCCCCGTCGCCGGGGCGCACGTGATGATTCAGAACGCTGCCAAGTAACCACAATGGGCCGAGGCTTAACGCGCCCTCCATCCCCCATTGGAGCCCCCCATGCCAAAGAGACCCCGCCCCCCTTGCTCAATCCCCGGGTGCCCCGAGCTGACGCGGGCCGGCGGTCGCTGCGACCGGCACCAGCGGGAGGCGAACAAGGAGCGTGCGTCGCGTGGTGGCGCTGTCTACACGACTCGTTGGCAGCGCATCCGTAGGGCGTACCTGTACGCGAACCCGTGGTGTGTGCTGTGCGGTGCTGCGGCGAACGTTGCGGATCATTTCCCTTTGAATCGACGGGAGTTGATTGCACGAGGTGACTCGGATCCGGATGCGGCGAAGCATCTTCGTCCGTTGTGCGTCACGTGCCACAACCGGGCGACCGCGCGGCAGCAACCAGGCGGATTCGCTGCTGAAGCTCGTTCGCGCCGTGAGGCTGCCGAGCGCCCGCCGTTCTGACCAGGGGGGTACCCCCTTCCCCTCCGCTGGTTGAGCGGCAGGGAGAAAAGAAACTCGCACCGGAGCAGCGGACGAATTTGGAAGCCCTAGATCAGGAAGCGAGAATGCGTGGCCGACAGATACAGACCCAAGTCAGCCGTCCAGCGGGCACGTGAAGGGAACCCTTCAAAGACTGCGATCAAAGAGGGGGTAATAGTTCCGCGCGCTGTCCTCGCCGAGCCAGAATGGAACGAGGTATTCAAAATCTCGCCGCACCCTGCTGTTGAGGCAGCGAACACCCGGTGCCGGGAAGTGGCGTCAACCGAGTGGCGACGGATCGTGCCTATCCTCGAAGTGGCCGCCGGGATCGGCGAAGTGGACCACACCACGGTGAAAGATCTGTGCGTGTGCGTCGCTCGCATCGACCAGGCGGAGCGGGACCTGTCCGAGCGCGGGCTCATGGTGACCGCCGAGCGGGGAACCGTGAAGAACGGCGCAGCTACGATCGCGGGACAGTACCGGAGTCAACTGGCCCGCTATATCCGCGAGTTGGGGCTATCGCCGAGTGCCCGAACAGCGATCACAGCACCGGATCCCGAGGATGACGACTCGGATATCTGGGATTGATCGTAGTAGCACAGATCCCTGCCCCGGTGGCAGCTCGCGCTGGGCAGTCGTCGGGGCATTCTGTGTCGCGTCTAGTCGTAGGCGCTGGGCTGGAGCGGGAACTACGTGGCCTGGTGCAGGAGAGCTTGAACTTCGGGGACTTCGGCGTACTCGGCAAGCCGAGTCAACATCACCCGGACTCGTTGCGCTGTGCGATCACTCGCGACGTCCGCCGACAGGCTGATGACTCGTTCCGCCGTAGCCGCAGCTTCCTCCGGCTCGTTCGCGTCGGCGTAAGCCACTGCGAGCCATGAGAGGTAGAGCGCCATTTCCCGCGCATGGGTCGCGTCATACTCCCCGAGCACCTTTCGCAGCATTGGGACAGCGCGGAGGGGGCGGTGTAACTCGGTGTAGACGCGGGATTCCATGACCTGGAGTTCGCCAGCGTTCACCCAGTAGAGCCATGCCGGGGACTCCGTCCCCTTGCTTTCCTTGGCCAGCGCTTCCCCTGCTTCACCCAACGCCCGAAGTGCGTGCTGCGCGTTCTCAGAGCCTCCAGCCTTCGTGTATGCCCACGCCACTCGATCGAGGTACAGCGCGCGAGCCTTTGGGGGTGCATCCAGCCCAGCCTCTTCGAGGGCTGCGAGAGCCAGGTGGAGGCCCTCAACTTCCCGACCAGCATTACTGAGTTGGTAGGCCAGCGAACCGGCGAGATTCCCAGCAAGGGTCCCATCTTCGGCCTGCGCCGCTGCGCCGAGACCTAGCCGGTAGACGCGTTCCGCTTCTTCGCGGCACCCGGCATCGCTCGCGATCCATCCCACAATCTGCGCCAACTCAGCCAACTGGATCAGGAGTTGACGCCCAGTCGCGTTGCTGTATGAGTGCTCTCGGTGCATGCAAATGACTCTTCGAAGCTCTCGCAACGCGGGCCGCAGGAGATCCCCACCCGCTAGGAAGTCGTCGGCCAGCCGTAGGCCATGCACCCGCTGTTGTACGTCATTTACCTGGGCCATGCCGAGACGGCCGCGTGTCCGGCCCCCCAGAGGCGCCAACGGGTCTTCGATGGGTAGGAAGTCGGCTAGCGTCGGCAACGTTGGTTCGCTGGGCGCCTGCGGCGTCGTGAGCACTTCCACGGGAACTCCAAGGGCCGCAGCAAGGAACGGCAGCCACTCGCGGGGCGTTCGCTTCCCCGTTTCCCACCGACTGACTTCCTGTCGGCCTACCGGTTCCCCCTGGACTCCAGCAGCTCGGCAGACTTCCCGTCCTAGCCGGGCCTGACTCCAGCCGAGCCGTTCCCGCTCCCGCTTGATGTTGGCCCCGATGCTGCTCCCCATGGAGCAAGTCTGGCCTACGTCGGGCCGACATGGGGCCGCTAGTGCAGACATTTGCGCAGCGGGACGATCTCCCGTAGCGACATGAAGGGACGGCAGCTATGGCAAGCCAGACCGGCGCGGGTGCAGGCGAAATCAAGTGGGAGTACATGACGTATGCCCCGAGTGGTGTGACGTGCCCGGAGTGCAAAAGGCCCATCGGAGCGTTCGAACCCGCACGCCGGGGCATGCTGGCGCGCCCTGGCGGCCCGCCCACTGTGGTCTACAGACACGCCGGCGGATGCCCGAAATGATCACTGTTGATGACGTGGGGATGCGAGTCGAGGACACTTCAGGACGTATCGGAATCCTGCGTGATGTGATCTGCGACTTCGAAGACCCTGCCGCCCCTCCGAGCGAGCGCCGAAAGCAACATGTGGCGTTTATCCGTCCGGAGCGTGGTGGTCGTGAATGGCTCGTCTCACTGGATCAGGTTCAGCGAGCTTAGGCGCGGTACGGCCGCTGCTTCCGCGACGGGCCGACATGAGTCCCCGCCCTGCCCTCCTGTAAGCGTCGGTTGGCGAGGGCGGGTTCCACCATCCAAGGAAAGGCGCAAGGCGCGTCTCCGGTCGCCAAGCCTGGACAGCGATCACGGCCAGAGACGGCCCTGTGCACGACACACCACCTACAGGAGGTCGTACATGAACACAGTACGAGCGTTGGTCGGGGAGGCGTCCTTCATGGGCGTCGTCAACACGGTGGAGGACAACAATCCCGGCATGGAACTCAGCCTTGCCGAACGGATCGTCGTGGAGGGGCTGAAGTTCGTTACCGCCTGCTCCCGCTTCCCCGGCGACGGCCTGGCACCGTCCCGAGTGGTTGACGAAGGCTGGCATGGACTCATCCTCCACACCAAGGTGTACGCGGACCTGTGCGAGCACCTGGGCGGAGACTTCGTGCACCACTTCCCCGGCTGGGACCCGATGAACTACGACCCCAGCGTCCTGGATCGCACCCGCGACAGGATCCGGCAGTGCGGCTACAGCGTCGATGAAGAACTGTGGGGGCCGCCTGTCGGTGCTGGCGCCCCCCTCGTGACCGTGGCGGCGAACTGCCAGCACTCCACGGAATGTGCCATCAAGCCGATGCCCACGCCGCAAGACCCCCGAGAGTGAACCCTCGCAGCTGACTGGCCAATTGGGCGTAGGTTGGACGCTGGATTGGAGGCTCCATGACTGAGTGGATCAACCCTCGGTACGCATCGCTCGTACGAGCATGGCGCGACGCCCAGACGCAAGCAGGAAACGAGGAAGCCACGACACCCCGACGGGGGTTCATCTGGCCGGGGCACGAAGCCCCGAAGGCTCCGCCAACTAGTGGCGACGAGTAACCGGGCGTCCAGTTCCCCGCAGCTTGACGCAACTCCCATGTCAGGGCGGCGAGTTGGAGGCCCCCGCTCACACCAGGGCGGGGGCCTCCCCGCACCCGCCCCTTCTACGCGCCGCCCTTGCCGCTGCGGTCACTGACGTACGTCCCTCGTTGCGGAACAGTGAAGACATAGCCTTCCTCGCGCAAGAAGCGGACCGCATTGCGCACAGTTTCCCGAGCGACGCCGAAGCGCTGCACCAGAGATGCTTCAGAGGGAATCCGCCGATTCACAGCCAGGGCGCCACTCTCGATGTCAGCGATGATCGCTACCGCGATTTGCCGGTAGACCGGGGTGGGGGATTCATGGTCAACCTCAGATGCAGCCATGTAGTCACAGTAGACATCCAGCCATGTCCCCTACCGAAGGTGTACGTCTATCTACTGAGGTAGACGAAGGTAGACCAGATCCCTTACCGTCAAGCACGAAAACGCCCCGACAGACCGATTAGGCCCGGTCTATCGGGGCTTAGCCGACACAGCTTTCGAGGAGCTGAACGACTCATGCGCGATGCTATCGCCCGTGCGCTGGTGTGCATGCTGCGGTTACTGCTGCCCGCCCGAGGACGACACGCAGCAGTCCCCACCGCCGAACCGAGCACCGAACCCGCACCCGTGAACCCGTGGTCCCGCCCCTGGACCGGGCCGACCAAAGAAGAAGCCGCTGGGTTCTTCCGACAGCAAGCCGAGAGCACACTAGAGCTGCATGTGATCAGGGAGCGGCGGCGCGCGGCAGTGCTCGCCACCATGGGTACGGACTACCCGTACAGCTACCCCGGCGCCCCGTTCCCCGCGTCCTCGTTCGCCACCGAGGGGAGCGCCGCATGAGCTGGCACCGTCAGTGCTTCCCGCTCGTACCACCGGAGCGAGCCGCAACCTGCTGCCGCTGCGGGAAGCCCACGCGCGTTCCTGTCCCCGTGCGCCATGTCCCCCGCACAAGCGGGCCGGACGTGACCATCTACGCCTGCCCCAACTGCGTTGTGCACGTCGTGCCGGGCCCCCTGCCTGGCGAATTGAAGTAGTCCCGCATCGATCAGCCCCGTCCGGGCCATATCCGGACGGGGCCCAATCAGGCCCATCACAGAAGTACCCGTTATGAGCTTCGGGCACCCGACACCGTGGGAGGCCCGTCGGGACACTACTTGCTGACGGCCGCCAAAATCTCCGGCAGTCGCGCCGCCAACCGGGGCGCCGCCACCCGCAGGCCCAGCGCCGCGATGCCCACGCCGTACGCCGCGCCGACCGGTACCAGCAGCCACAACAGGTGCTCCAGGCCCGCCATATGGAGCCAGAAGGTGAGCCCCACCAGGGGCGAGGTCAGCACCGCGGCCGTCAGGAAGCCGGCGAACAGGCTGATCCAGGCGATACCGGCCTGGCCGGGGGCCACGCTGCGGTTGCCCTCGGACGGGATGGAATAGGGGAAGAGGGAGGAGGCCAACGCTCCGGTGGCGACCAGCGCGCCCAGGAGGCCCAGCGAGAGGCCGTAGACCTGGACGAAGGACGACCAGGGGCCGACGAGGGCGGCGGTGCCGACGACGACCAGCGTGACGAACGGGACGGCGATCAGCGCCAGGCTCAACGCACGGGCCCGCAGCTCCTCGTAGGCGTCCCGGGGCGAGGAGATCGTCGAGGCCACCATCCAGAACGCCGAGGTGTCCTGCCCGAACTGGTTGTACATCTGCATGCCGAGCAGGGCGGACGCCGAGAAGGAGGTGTAGAGGCTGCCGTTGCCCTGGACGGTGGTGACGATCGGTAGCAGCAGGCCGATGCCCAGCGCCATCGCCCAGGCCATCTTCGACTTCGGGTCGCGCCAGGCATAGCGCAGCGTGCGCAGCATGACCGTGCCCGTGCGCCCGCCGGGGAGCAGCCGGGCGAGCCCCCGCTCCTCGCCGCCGGTCCGGCGCGCGCTGTCCTTCTCCACGGCCTGGAGGGTGGAGGAGTCCGGCGCGGTCATCAGGGTCGTCAGGGTCCGCTGCCACCACCACAGGAGCAGCGCCAGGGCCAGCACCGTCAGCCCGAGGCCGACCGCCGCGCGCCCGTAGGAGCCGTGGCCGGCGTCGTCCACGGCGGCCAGCGCGGAGGCCGGCGGCACCCAGCGCAGCACCCCGCCCAGCGGCTCCAGGACGGACAGGCCGTCGGGGCGGCCCAGGCGCTGGGCCGCGACGTTGACGACCTGGGCGCCGAGGGCGACGAACAGGCCGCCCAGCACGGCGAGATCGCGGCCCCGGCGGCTGGTCAGCAGCCGCACCGAGGCGGTGGCGACGGCCCGCGCCAGGGCGACGCACACCAGCACCACCAGGACGACGGCCAGGACGCCGACGAGGGCGGCGCCGGTGCCGTGCGCGACCGCGATGACGGTGCCGGTCACCAGGGCGAGCGTGGTCAACGGGCCGATGCCCACCAGTGACGTCACCAGCAGCGCGCCGACCAGCGGGCGCGGCCGCAGCGGCAGCATCACCAGGCGGGTCGGGTCGAGGGTCTCGTCGCCCGTGGGGAAGAACAGCGGCATCACCGCCCAGCCCAGGGCGAGGAGCCCGGCGAGGATGACGGTGAGGCTCCCGGCGTGCGGATTGCCGCGCAGCGCCACCAGGCCGAGCACCGTCACGGCGGCGAAGAGCAGTCCGGCCAGGGCCGAGAGGACGTAGGCCACGGTGCGCCCGGTCGACTGGCGCAGGCCGTTGCGCAGCAGCGTCAGCTTCAGCCGGACGAAGACCGGGACCAGTGAGGAGGGGGAGGCGGTGGTTTCGGTGCTCATCGGGCGCCGCCGCCCAGCCAGTCGAGGTTCTGCCCGGCGTGGCGGTCGCCCGCGCCGACCAGTTCGAGGAACGCGTCCTGGAGCGAGGGGGCGTCGCCGCGCACCGTGGCCAGCGGGCCCTGTGCGCGGATCCGGCCGGCGGCCATCACCGCGACCCAGTCGCAGAGCGACTCGACCAGCTCCATCACGTGGCTGGAGAAGATGACCGTCGCCCCGGAGGAGGTGTAGCGCTCCAGGACGCCGCGGATGGTCTGCGCCGACACCGGGTCGACGCCCTCGAACGGCTCGTCCAGGAAGAGGATTTCCGGGTTGTGCAGCAGGGCCGCGGCCAGGCCGATCTTCTTGCGCATGCCCGTGGAGTAGTCCACGACGAGCTTGTGCTGCGCGCCGGAGAGGTCGAGCACGTCCAGCAGCTGGCCGGCCCGCTTGTCCACCTCGGCGCCCGGGAGGCCGCGCAACCTGCCTATGTAGGCGAGGAGTTCGCGCCCGGAGAGCCGCTCGAAGAGGCGCAGCCCCTCGGGCAGCACGCCGATCCGGGACTTGACCGCCACCGGGTCCCGCCACACGTCGTGGCCGCCGATCTCGACCAGGCCGGAGTCGGGCCGCAGCAGGCCGGTCACCATGGAGAGCGTGGTGGTCTTGCCGGCGCCGTTGGGGCCGACCAGGCCGATGAAGTGGCCCGCGGGCAGCGTCAGATCGATGCCGTGGACCGCGGTCTGCTCACCGAACCGCTTCCACAGTCCCTCGATGCGGACCGCGGGCGGACCGGCCTCGGTGCCGTCCGGGGTCGCGGCCGACCCGTGCTCGTCTTGCCTCATGTCCGGTTCGCTGGCCATGGCCTGCCCTTCGACGTCCCCGCAGGGGCCGGAACATGACCCCCGTCGGCTCCCCACGATACGGGCAGGCGCTGACAAACCCCCTCGGACCCGGGTCAGCGGGCGCGAAGCGCCACCGCGTCACGTGCGCAGGCGTACGCCAGCGGCTTGATCAACTCCTCCGCGTCCGGCAGCCAGCGGTTGCTCACGGTGGGGCGGCGCGCCCACTGCACCGCGCCGTGCGGCCCCACCCGGGTCGGCGGTGCGGCGATGTACTCGCCCTCGCCGCGGCAGACCAGGTCGAGGGCGGCCGGCGTCCAGCCGAGGTCGCGGATCAGGTCCGGGACCTTCGCGGCGGCGCCGGGGAGGACGAGGAAGAGCATCCGGCGGTCGGGGCTGCGGATCACCGGGCCGAGCGTCACGCCCAGCCGCTCCATACGGGCCAGCGCCAGACAGCCCGTCATCTCGGGGACGTCGAGCGCCTCGAACGTCCGGCCCGTCGGGAGCAGGATCGAGGCCCGCGGCTGCGTGCTCCACATCCGGCGCACGGCGGTGGCGCTGCCGGTGGCCAGGGAGGCCCAGCCGGGTGCGGTCGGATGGGCGCCAGGCGAGGGGCAGTTGGCGGTGTCGCACGAGCAGCGCGAGCGATCACCGTCGTGCTCCAGCCATGCGCCGGGGAACACCTCCCAGTGGCGTTCCTCTGCGTAACGCACCGCGGTATCGGTGAGTTGCTCTCCGCGCTGTGTGGGTATCTGCGGGACTCCTGTGACTGCGATGGTCTCTTCCACGCAGGGGACAACTCCCCGTGTCACCAAGGGTTACGGCCGAATGGGTGACTGGCCCGGCGCACCGTTCCCGCACGTGGGGCGCATGGAAGCACCAGTGGGGGCGCGTGTGCGGATGGGGCCCGCGAAGCGGGTAGCCACGTGCGTGACGGGCGGAGAGGCCGCCCGGCGGACGGCCGCGGAGCACCAGGGGAGCCCTGCACCGCGGCGCCGCGACCGGTGCACGGACACCGCGCACTACCCCTCCTCGTGGATCAGCCCTTCGCAGCGCGGACTTCGGGTGCCGCGCTTCGTACGACGACGCACGGGCCTCGCGCATATCGCACGCATCCCGGGCATCTGCTGCGAAGCACGCCCCCTGGTTCGTATCGCGCATATCCTGGATATCTCGGATATCCGGGATATGTACGGGGAATTGATCGCGGGGACGGCGTTCGCCGGTGAACGCGCAGCAGCAGTACAGGGGGTAACACCATGGCCGCCAGGCCACTCGTCGCGCGCCAGCCCAATGAACGGCTGCAAGCGCTGATCCAGGAAGCCGCGTGTTCCAACGCGGGGTTGGCCCGCCGCGTCAACATGTGCGGCGCGGAACACGGTCTCGACCTGCGCTACGACAAGACCTCCGTGGCCCGTTGGCTGCGCGGCCAGCAGCCGCGCGGCCGCGCGCCCGCCATCATCGCCGAGTCGCTCGGCCGCAAACTGGGCCGCACGGTCACCATCGACGAGATCGGGATGGCCGACGGGAAGAACCTCGCGTCCGGGGTGGGCCTGCAGTTCTCGCCGACCGTCCTCGGGGCCATCGAGCAGGTCTGCGAGCTGTGGCGCAGCGACGTCGGACGGCGGGACTTCCTCAGCGGGTCCACGGTCGCCGCCTCCGCGCTGGTCGAGCCCAGCCGGGACTGGCTGATCACCGGCGCGGACAGCCAGGTGTCCCGCAACGCCGGGGCCAGAGTGGGGATTTCGGATGTCGCCGCCGTACGGGCGATGACCTCGGCGCTCAGCGAACTGGACCACCGCTTCGGCTCCGGGCACGTCCGCCCCGTCGTCGTGCACTACCTCAACAGCGTCGTCTCCGGGCTGCTGGCGGGGTCCTACCGCGAGGCGGTGGGGCGGGAACTCTTCGCCGCCGTCGCGCGACTGACCGAACTGGGCGGCTACATGGCCGTCGACACCGGGCAACCAGGGCTGGCGCAGCGCTACTACATCCAGGCGCTCCGCCTGGCGCAGGCGGCCGGCGACCGCGGCTACGGCGGTTACGTCCTCGCCGCCAGCATGAGCCATCTGGCCGCCTCCCTGGGCAATCCGCGGGAGATCGCCCAGCTCGCGCGGGCCGCCCAGGAGGGCGCGCGGGGGCAGGTCACGCCCCGGGTGGAGGCGATGTTCTTCGCCGCGGAGGCGCGCGGGCACGCCCTGTTGGGCGACGCCCGGGCCTTCCAGGGGGTGGCGGGCCGGGCGGTCTCCGCGATGGAGCGCGCCGAGGCGGTCACCGACGCCGGGGACGACCCGGTGTGGATCAGCCACTTCGACCCGGCCTATCTGGCCGACGAACTGGCCCACTGCCACCGGGACTTGGGGCAGCCGGCCCCGGCGGCGCAGCGCGCCCAGGAGGCGCTCGACGGGCATCCGGTGGGCCGGGCGCGGCGCCGCGCCATCGGGCTGGTGCTGCTGGCCGGCGCCCAGGTGCAGCAGCGGGAGATCGAGCTGGCCTGCCATACGGGGACCCAGGCGATCGAGTTGCTCAGCGGGCTGCGCTCGGACCGCGGCGCGGAATATCTGGAGGACTTCCGGCATCGTCTGGAGCCGTATCAGGACGAACCTGTCGTAAGGGAATTCGCCGCCCGGATGGAGCTGCGCGCCGTCGCGGCGTGAGGAATGCCTCAGACGCGGGCCGTGGAAGCCGGGCGAGGGGGCCCGGAGGAGGGGGGAAGAGCGCACCGGCCGAAGGGCGTTCGGCCGTGTGCTGCCGGGGCGGGCCGGGTTTTCCGGCCCGCCCGCCGTGCGGTCGGCGGTCCCGGCGGCGCTCCCGGCCGGTGCGCGCGGCGGTGACCAGGACGCATGGTCGAACGTCGCTGCGAACCGGTAGCGTGCAGCCGACGGTTCCGTAGGTTGCACGATGGTAGGAGTCCCGGTGACGCAGAGCGGACAGGGCAACGACCCGCAGAATTCTGCGGCCGGCCCGGCCAGGGAGGGCATAGTCATGCCCGGCGGCGGCGACACATGGGCGCCCGACCAGCAGGCCGCACCGCCCGCCGGGCAGCCGTGGGGCCAGCCCTGGGGGCCCGGTCAGCAGCCGGCCGGTCAGCAGCCCGGAGCGGCGCCCATCGAGCCGCAGCCGTACGGCCAGGGCCCGGTGCAGGGCTACCAGGCCGCACCGCAGCAGCCCGTTGCGCCGCAGCAGCCCCACCCGTCGTACGGCCAGGGCTTCCCGGCGCCCCAGATGCCGCCGCAGGCCCCGGCGCCCCAGGCGGGCCCGCCGGCCGCCGCCCCGCAGCCGCCCGCGCCCGGCGACCACGCCACCACCGTCCTCCCGCCCCTCGGCGGCCGGCCGAACCAGCCCGCGCCCGGCGGCTTCCCGCCCCAGCAGCAGGTCGGCCCCACCGGCGAACTGGTCCGCGCGACCCCGCAGACCGGCGCCCCGCTGCCGCCCGCGGCGGGCGACCACGCCACCACGGTCCTGCCCCCCCTCTCCGCCGGTGCCGCCCCGCTGCCGCCCGAGGCGGCCCCCCGGCACCAGGACGCGGCCACCCAGATGCTGCGGCCCATCAAGGCGCACCAGGCGCCGCCGGCGGCCCAGCCGATGCCCGGCGCCGACGAGGCCACCCAGCTGATCCCGCCGGTCCCCGGCGGCGGTGCCCCCGGGGCGCCCACCCCGCCGCCCGGAGCGCCGTTCGGCGCCCAGCCTGGCGCGCCCGGCGACCGGCCGACCCCCTCCGAGTTCGACGGCCTGTTCCGGGACGCCCCGGCCGAGTTCACCGCGCAACTGCCGCGCTTCGACGACGCCGGCCACCCGCCGTACGGCCAACAGGCCGGCCCCGGCGGCCCGTTCGCCCCCGGTGGCGGCCACGACCGGCGCACCGCCCACGAGGACGGCGGCAGCCGGCTCCGCAAGCTGCCGCCCGCCGTGATCGTCGGCGCCATCGTGGTGGCGCTGGCCGGTGTCGGCCTCGGTGTCGGCTGGGCGCTCAGCGGCGGCAGCAGCAGCGACAGCGACAGCAGCGCCGACACCTCCCAGAAGCAGCAGGAGCAGGGCGCCAGCAAGGCCAGTGCGCCCCAGGGCGACCAGCCCAAGCCGGCCGAGGACCCGGCCGCGCAGCAGGCCAAGGCGCTGGACGCACTCCTCGCCGACAGCAACAACAGCCGCGCCGCGGTCGTCGGCGCCGTACAGAACATCAAGGGCTGCAACAACCTCGACGGTGCCGCGGGCGATCTGCGGTCCGCCGCCGGCCAGCGCAACGACCTGGTCAAGCGGCTCCAGCAGCTCACCGTGGACAAGATCCCCAACAACGCCCAGCTGACCGCCGCGCTCACCACCGCCTGGCAGTCCTCGGCCGCCGCCGACAACCACTACGCGGCCTGGGCCGACAAGGTCGGCGGCAAGGGCGGCTGCAAGCATGGCCACGCCAAGGGCGGCAAGGAGGCCGCCGACGGGAACGCGGCCAGCGGCGCGGCCACCAAGGCCAAGCAGGAGGCGGCGGGCCTGTGGAACCCGATCGCGCAGAAGTACGGCCTCCAGGCCCACCAGCCGGAACAGCTGTGAGCCGGGCCCGTCCGACGCTCCGGCGTCGGACGGGCGTCAGCCGTCGTCGGCGGGCCGCCGCTCCAGCGTCCTGCCGACGTCGACGAACCCCTGCTGGGCGGCGACCAGTTCGCCGTTCCGGACGACCTGGTACGTCACGTCCGCGTTGACGATCCGCGGGAGGTCCGCGACGGCCAGCATGTCGTCGCTGCGCCAGCGCAGCTTCGGCGTCAGACCGCCGGTGTCGACGGCCTGCTCACCGCGGTCCAGGGCGGTCTGGAGGGCGTGCGCGGTGATGTCCGAGACGCCCGCTTCGGACAGCTGCCGGATCACCGCGCTCAGCACGGTGTAGGCGATCCAGGTCGTCTGGACGCCCTGGTCGGCCGGGTCGAGCCGGTCGTCGTCGAACGCCTCCTGGGTGATCACCCGGCGCATCGGTCCCCAGCGCGGATCGCCCGGTACCGGGTACCAGCCGGTGACGTCCGCGCCCTCCAACGGGCCGGAGGCGCCGCCGCTGCGGTTGACCATCGACTGGTCGACGCTGCCCAGGACGGACCCGACCTGCACCCTGGGGCGGGACTCCTGGAGGCGCCGGAAGGAGTCGAAGAAGGTGTCGGTGTGGTCGCCGAGCGACGCGGCCACACAGGAGCCGGGGGCGACGCCGCCGGCCTTCGCCGTCCCGTAGACGGCCGGTTCCGCGCCCGCCGCCTTCAGGGCGGCGGCCACCTGGTCCGTGTAGTCGGTGCCGGCCTCGGGCGCCCTGATGTCCACCGCCCGGCTCCCATTCCCCCCGGTACGGGCGCCGGCTCCACCGGAGCGGCCGTCGCCGTGCCCGCTGCTGAGGCCGGCGTTGAGCAGCCCCGGCATCTGGTCGCCCTGGATGGTGTCCGGGCGGACCAGCGCCACCCGCCGGCAGTCGCCCGCCAACTGGCGGCCGTTGCCGGCCAGGAGGGCGGCCTGCCCGCCGTTGACGGGGTAGGACAGCGGGCTGGCGAACTCCTCGGCGGAGGCGCCGTATCCGCCGATGTACGGGATGCCGGCCACTTCGAGCGGCGACATGAACGAGCGCCCCCACTGGCTGTACGAGCCGACGACGGCCACCGCCCCGGCGTCCACCGCGCGCTGGGCGCACTGCGTGGCCTGGGCCGAGTCGTTGCGCTCGTTGCAGGTGAGGACCTTCAAGGGGTGGCCGGCGACGCCGCCGCGGGAGTTGACCCAGCGGGCGTACGCCTGCGCCATGGCCGGCATCCCGGGCATGTTGGTGGTCTTCGTGCCCTCGGGCGCCCAGGTCATGACCGTGACCGGCGCCTTCTCCCCGGAAGCCGCCCCGGGGAGGGAGCCGCAGCCGGCCAGCAGCGACGCGATGACCGCCGTGCACGCCGCCGCGGCCGTCGCGGAGGTGCGGGGAAGGGGGCGGGGGGAGGAGCGTCGCCGTCCGGTCATGGCCCCGCAGCCTTCCGCTCCGGCCGGAACGGGTGAGTGACAGGGGCACAACGGACGGTGACGCGGTGGTGAACACCGGGGGGCCGATCGAGACCAATCGGGAGGAACGTACGATCCCATGCTGTGCAAGGTTCGGAGAAGTCTTCCCGTCGCGGCCGCCGCTCGACCACCATGGGCGGTATGCCGCTCTCCGACATGCCGTGGTGGCGCTGGCGCAGCAACGTGCGCTCCGCGCTGCACATGCTCTCCGACCCCGTCTTTCAGCAGCACACCTGGCTGGCCGGCCTCCCCGGCTACGGAGACGTGACCGACGCCGTCTACCGGCTCGTCGAGGACACCTGGCTCGACAACTGGTCCGCCGAGAAGTACATCGGCACGATCTTCCGCGACGCCCAGGAGGCGCAGCTGGTCGACGCCGCCGTCCTCCGGGTGCTGCGCCTCATGCACCAGGTGGGCGCGGACGCCCCGGTCGCCGCGTACATGGAGCACCCCGGCTGGCCGGAGGCCGTACGGGCCGCCCGCGAGGCGCACGTCCACCTGGCCGCCGCGGACGGCGAGGACCCCGACACCGCCCCGCACTCGCTCGCCGCGCTGGCCGCCATGACCGGCGCGCTCCAGACCCCGGCCTGACCGGTGTCCAGTGCGCCCCGG
Organism: Streptomyces sp. NPDC093097; assembly: GCF_044754325.1. Lineage (NCBI taxonomy): Bacteria > Bacillati > Actinomycetota > Actinomycetes > Kitasatosporales > Streptomycetaceae > Streptomyces > Streptomyces sp. NPDC093097. The sequence continues at coordinate 331,510 of NZ_JBIVOW010000002.1, read as the reverse complement.
TCTGACCTGCCCGCCGGGTGTGCGACCCTATGAGGTCATGAGCGAGTCGCAGCCCACCCAGCCCGGTCAGAACGACCAGTACATCCTCACCCTCTCCTGTCCGGACAAAAAGGGCATCGTGCATGCGGTGTCCAGCTATCTGTTCATGACCGGCTGCAACATCGAGGACAGCCAGCAGTTCGGCGACCGGGACACCGGGCTGTTCTTCATGCGCGTCCACTTCACCGCGGAGGCGTCGGTCGACGTCGAGAAGCTGCGGGCCAGCTTCGCGGCGGTGGGCGACTCCTTCGGCATGGACTGGCAGATCCACCGCGCCGACTCGAAGATGCGCGTGGTGCTGATGGTGTCCAAGTTCGGGCACTGCCTGAACGACCTGCTCTTCCGCTCCCGGATCGGCGCCCTGCCGATCGAGATCGCGGCCGTGGTCTCCAACCACACCGAGTTCGCCGAGCTGGTCGGCTCCTACGGCATCCCCTTCCGGCACATCCCGGTCACCAAGGACACCAAGGCCGAGGCCGAGGCCCAGCTGCTGGAACTGGTGGAGAAGGAGCGCGTCGAGCTGGTGGTGCTCGCCCGCTACATGCAGGTCCTCTCCGACGACCTCTGCCGGGCCCTGGCCGGCCGCATCATCAACATCCACCACTCCTTCCTCCCCAGCTTCAAGGGCGCCCGGCCCTACCACCAGGCGCACGCCCGCGGGGTGAAGCTGATCGGCGCCACCGCGCACTACGTGACCGCCGACCTCGACGAGGGCCCGATCATCGAGCAGGAGGTCGAGCGGGTCGGCCACGAGGTCAGGCCGGACCAGCTCGTGGCGCTCGGCCGCGACGTGGAGTGCCAGGCGCTGGCCCGCGCCGTGAAGTGGCACAGCGAGCGCCGGGTGCTGCTCAACGGGACCCGGACGGTGGTCTTCGCCTGACGGCCTGACGGCCTGACGGCCTGACGGCCTGACGCGGGCGGTGCGGCCGGAGCGCCGCCGCCCGCGCACCGGCCGTGGCGTGCGGCACCACGGCCGGCCCGGCGGCCGCCCGCCTCAGAGGCGGGAGAGCGCCGCCGCCGCGAACAGCACCTCGCGGATCGCCTCGCGCTCGCCCTGCTGACCCGCCGCGGTCTCCTCCGGCGAGATGTGCCCGGCGGCCAGCTGGCAGAACTCGTCGCTGTCCAGGGCGATTTGGGCGACGACGCCCTCCGGCGAGCCGGCCGCCCCGGGGGAGTCCAGGGCTATGTACCAGTCCCCGCCGCCGTTGCCCTCGACCTCCAGATGGAGCGAGCGGCCCGGGGCGCCCGCGGCGACCAGCTGCTGCGGCGGTGCGGCCAGCCCGGCCTGCCGCCGCTGGGCGAGCGTGGTCGGCAGCAGCCGCGCCGCGAGGTCGACGAGCAGATGGAGGTGGCCGGCGGCCGGTGGCTTGTACGGGTAGTCCACGGCCTCGGCGATGTCCCCGGCGTGCACCCAGGTCTCGAAGGCGCGGTCCAGGAACGCGTCGCGCAGCGAGAGGTCGAACTTGCCGTAGGGGACGGGGAGTTCGGCGGACCCGCCGCCGGCGAACGAGACCGTTCTGACCAGTGCCCGGCTCTGTTCCCGCCACGGGTCGTGCGGCGCCCGCGGCTCGTGCTGCTCGCCCTGGGCGCGCCAGTACGCCTCGGTGCGCCGGCGCGGTCCCGGCTGCTCCGGGGCGTCGGTGCCCAGCGGGTCGGGCAGCCCGAGGGCCGTCGCGACCATGCCGTCCACCGCCATCAGGTGTCCGATCACCCCGCCGACGGTGCTCCCGCGCTCCACCGGCTCCCGGCCGTCGAACCAGCGCAGCCGCACCGGCGCCCGCCACTCCGCCTCGCCCATGTCGCGCAGCAGCGCGTCCAGCTTGGCGGCCTCCGCGTCGAACGGCGTGGCCCACTGCGGTACGGGGATGCGCGCCGGCCGGCGGCCCAGGCAGCCCTCCAACACCCGCGACCGGAGCAGCGGGTCGAGGTCGAGGCTGTCCGCGGGGTGCAGCAGCGCCACCGCGTCGCGCAGGCGCAGGGCCTCCTGCGCGCAGGCGGCGCAGTCCGTCAGATGCTCCTCGACGGCGGCCGTCTCCTCCGGGGAGCAGGCGGACAGCGCCCAGGCACCCAGCAGCGACTTGAGCACCTTGTGGGACGGGGCGGTCGGGGGTGGGTGGCGCGGGCCGGTCTCGTCGCCGGTCACGGGGTCGTCATCGCTCTCGCACTCCGCAGGGACGTCGTGGGACGGGGCGCGGTCCGGGAAGCGGCCGGGCACCGCATGGGGGACGGGCGGGAGGCCCGGCAGCGGACCGTGGTCCTCCGCGGCGGGGCGCGGCGCCGGTATCCGGGGCCGCTCACCGGGGCCCCCGGGACGCCCGCGGCCGTCCCACTCGTCCGGGCCCCTCACAGCGGCCGCCCGTGGCCCGGGCCGGGCGGTGCGGAGTGCGGCGGGCGCGGGGCGTGCGGCCCCCGGGCGGCGCGGCGCATCGGGACCGCCGGCAGCGCCTGGTGGTTGTGGGCGGTGGACAGCAGTTGGAGGCCCAGGCGGAGCCGGCGCCGGGCCTCGTCCTCGGTGACGCCGAGGTCGGCGGCGGTCTGGCGGTAGTCCCGGCGCTGGAAGTACGCCAGCTCCAGGGCCTCGCGCAGCGGGGTGGGCATGGACGTGACGATGTAGTCGGCGCGGGCGGCGGTGGACGCCTCGTGGATCCTCCGCTCCAGCTCGGCGGGCTCGGGGGCGTCCTCGCCGAGGTCGCGGGCCGAGGCGGACTCGGTCTGGCGCAGCCGCTGGACGGCCTGGTGGCGGGTGATTCCGGCCACCCAGGAGCGCAGCGAACCCTGCTTGGGGTCATAGGAGTCGGGGTGCTCCCAGATGTAGCCGAACACCTCGCGGGTGATGCGGTCGGCGGCGTCCTCGTCGTCCAGGACGCGGTGGGCCAGGCTGTGCACCAGCGAGGCGAAGCGGTCGTAGAGCTCGCCGAGCGCGGCCGCCTCGCCGCGGGCGAGCCGCTGCTGCATCCGCCTGTCCCAGCGCGGTGGTGCGTCGTGTGCCATGGGAACCCCCATCCCTGCCCGTCGCGGCCGGGCTCACACCCCGGCCGGCGCTGTCGCCGGGCCCTCTGCCGTGCTCTCAGCCTCCACGGGGGCCCCGTGCTTCGCCGGGCCCCGCGCCGTCACTCCCGCCCACTCTCGTACCCGTACTCACCCCTCCGCTCACGAATCGCGGGCCGTCACCCGATCCGGCGGTCCGCCGTGCCGGGCGCTTTACCTGCGCCCGCCGCGGCGGTTGCCGTGCTCACGAATGTAGTGGGCGGGTCCGACACCGCATGCGCCTTTGCGGCAAAGCCGCTCGCGGGAGCGTTGCGGATGGTAAGGGCGTGACGGCGTGGGGGCGGATCCGGTGGTGCTTCCCGACCGAAGGGGAACGTTGCCGGCCGTTCGTGCCCGTATCGACCCATGCGTTATGCGGGTGTGACCGGTTGCGGGCGAAAACACGCCGTCCTGTGGGCATAGCCTTAGGAAGGTACAGCCTGCCGCGCCACGGAATCGCAAGCGTTTCAGGGGAGAGAGGCCGGGCAGTCGAGCCGGGAAGGGTGGGTTCCGGATGGCAGCCGGCGCACAACCGGTCCGAAAGCGAGCGAAAGGCTTCGAGCGCGTGTCGTTGAAGGTGGTAGAGGACGAAAAGGGCCCATGGGCGGTGCTCCAGGTCTCCGGCGAGATGGACCTGGTCACGTCGCCGGCGGTGCGGCAGCACGTGCACGACGCGGTGGCCGAAGGCCGGCGCTCGCTCGTGCTCGATCTCTCGGAGGTCCGGTTCTGCGACTCCAGCGGCGTCGGCGTGCTGATCGCCGCCCGCCGCCTGATGCGCTCCTGCCAGGGGCGGCTGCGGCTGATCCTGCCCGCCCAGGGCGCCGTCGACGGCTCCCACGTCAACCGCGTCCTGGCCGCCCTCGGCGTCCGCCGGCTCTTCGCGGTCTACCCGGACCTGTCCACTGCGGTGGACGAGGCGGCGGCGCCGCTGTCGGCCTGAGCCGCCCGGCCGGCTCGATCCGTTCGCCGGCCTGATCCGTTCGCCGGTCCGATCTGATCCACCGGTCCGGTCCGGTCCGCCTGAGCCGCTCGGCCGGTCCGGAACGCTCGGCCGCCGAGGACCCGGCCCGACCACCGCTCCCCGCGCCCGACGGGCCCCGCCCTGCTCCAACGGGCCCCGCCCCGCCCCCGGTTGCCGTCCTCCGGCTACCCCGCCGCCCCGTACGGGAACTCCGCCCGTACGACGAAGCCGCCCTCGGCCGTGGGGCGGGCCTCCAGCGCCCCGCCGAGGCTCTGCGCGCGTTCGCGGAGCCCCACCAGTCCGTGCCCGCCGCCCGGGAGCGCGGGGACCGGAACCGCCGCGTCCGGGGGCCCGTTGAGGATCTCCACCCGCAGCCCTTCCCGCCCGTGCGCCGCCGCCCCCGCGGCGCCCGGCGCCGCCAGCTCCACCGCGTCGACCCGGACCCGCACCCGCGCCCCCGGGGCGTGCTTGCGGATGTTGGTGAGCGCCTCCTGGACGGTGCGGAAGGCGGCCCGCTCGACCGTCCTGGCGCCCTGCGGACGGCTCGCTTCGGCCGCAGCCCCCGGCCCCTCGTACGTCACGTCCAGCGCGCTCCTCTCGATCAGCCGCGGCAGCTCGTCGAGGTCCGGCTGCGGCGCCGGCCCGCCCGCCTCCCGGGCGTCGCCGCCGGCCGCCCGCAGCACGCCGACCATATGCCGCAGCTCCTCCAGCGTGCGGACGGACAGTTCGCGGATCGTCCGGGCCCCGCCCCGCGCCGCCTCGTCCTCCGCGCCGACCTGGAGGGCGCCGGCCTGAAGGCTGATCAGGCTGACCTGGTGGGCCACCACATCGTGCATCTCGCGGGCCAGTCGGGCCCGTTCGGTGGCCTTCACCCGCTCCGCCAGCAGCCGGTCCTCGCGGCGCAGGCTGAGGGTCAGGTCCGCGACCCGGGAGGCGAGTTCGCGGCGGGTGCGGACCAGCAGGCCGAGCGCGATCGGGGCCGCGGAGGTGACGCAGGCGTCGATCAGGACCAGGGTGTTCTCCCGGTACGCGGTCGGCTCGAAGTCGGAGATCGGGTACGGCAGGAAGTGCGCGGCGACCAGCAGCAGCGCGCAGCCGCCCAGCCGGACCCGGCTCGGCCGGAGCGCGGCCAGGGTGTAGAGGGCGATCATCGGCGCGAACCAGATGTAGCCGATGTAGAGCCCCGGCAGGGTCACCAGGAACACCAGCAGCGGCCAGCGGCGCCGCAACAGCAGCGCGGCCGCCGCGACCACCGAGACGCCCAGCTCCAGGACCATCTCCAGGCCGTTGACGAGCAGCGCGTCGGCGATCGCCAGCAGTACCGGGACCAGCACCGGCCCGAACCGTCGCAACCGCCCGCCCGGCGGCCCGCCGACGAGCCGGCGGACGGGCCCGGCCGTCCGCCCCTCCCCGGGTATCGGTCCCTCCCCGGCCGTCCGCCCCTGTCCGGATATCCGACCCTCCCCACGGGCCCGGCCGGATCTCACCACGTACCCCGCGGGACCCCGGCGACCAGACCCGCGCGGTCGGCGACGATCGCCGCCTGCACGCGGTTGACACCGCCCAATTTGGCCAGCAGCGCCCGCACATGGTCCTTGACCGTGCTGGGCGCAAGGCCCATCCGCTCCGCGATCTGGGCATTGCCCAGGCCCCCGCCCAGCAGCGCCAGCACCTGCGACTCACGCGGCGTCAGCCCGCTCACCGCCCGGGTCGCGGCCGCCTGGTCCTCGGCGGTCAGATAGCCGCCGATCACCGCCGGGGTCACCCCGGGGTCCAGCACGCTGCCGCCCGCCGCCAACGTGCGTACCGCCCGCACCAGTTGCTCCGGGTCGGAGTCCTTGAGCAGGAAGCCCGCCGCGCCCTGGCGCAGCGCCGCGGTCAGGTACTCCTGGGCGTCGAAGGTGGTGAGCATCGCCACGGCCGGCGGCTCCGGGGCGGCGCGCAGTCCGCGCAGCACGGTCAGCCCGTCCACGTCCGGCATCCGGATGTCGAGCAGGACGACCTCGGCCGCGCAGCTCAGCACGGTCTCCACGGCCTCGGCGCCGCCGCAGTCCGCGACCATCTCGATGTCCGGGGCGGTCCCCAGGATCATCCGCAGTCCAGACCTGACGAGCCGCTCGTCGTCCACCACAGCGACACGGATCACCGGCCGCCCCTTTCTCCTACACACCCGTCCAAGCCCCGGAGCCGCCCCGCACTGCGCGACCCCGACCCCGCCCCGGGTCCCCCTTCGGAGGGCCCTCACCCCCGCCGACCGGCGGGGGTGATCGCCCGACCTGCGGACGATGACGCGGGGCACGACCCGCGGGCAGAGTGGTTCTCATGCTGCACCACTGAAGAGGCCACAAGCCCGGTACGCGTTGCAGCTCACACCGACGACCGCCGCGACCCCCACACGCGACGGACGTCCTCGGCGCGCGGGGGCGGGCCCGGGGAGGACCTTCCCCAACCCGGTCACGACGAGTCTCCGAGGGCTTGTTGTCCCCCGTCCCCGCCGCCGTCCTCGGACGCAACGGACCCCACCGACCCTGCTGGGCCTCCCGAGCCTACCGACCCCGCCGACCGTTCCGGTCCCGGCGAGCCTTCCGTCTCGTCCGCCGCGTCCACCTCGTCCGGTTCGTGTGCCTCGTGCACCTCATCTGCTTCGTCCGGATCGTGTGACCCGTCCGCGTCCGTGACGTCCTCCATTCCCTCCCTCCCCTCCGTTTCCTCCGAACGCCGGTACTCCGCCAGCCGTTCGCCCCGGCTCTCCGCGATCCGTACGGCGTCCCGAAGGGCGAGGAGCAGCTGTGCCGCCAGGAAGCGCAACTGCCCGGCGTCGGCCTTCGGGTCGTCGACGAGCGGTTCGGCGTGGTCCAGCAGCCCGGCGCTCATGGAGAGTTGCAGCACCTCGATCCGGTCCGCGTAGCGGGAGACCGGGCCGTCCTCGGCGTCGTCGGTGAGCAGATAGCAGGGCTGATCGTCGGAGCCGGCCCAGGGGAGCAGCCGGGCAACGGTACGGGCGGATCGGGCAGAGGGGTGCGGCACGGCAGCCTGCTTTCTCCAGGGGGCCCGGGGCGGTGTGCGGCCCGGGGGCCGTCGTCGTCGACGGGCCTGCCACGCTAGGTGGGCCCGGTCGGCCCGGACAGCGACGCCCTGTGCCACTTCGCGCCCGGGGTGGGACGCGGTGTCCCACCCGTCACCCCTGCGGGCACCAGGCGCTACGCGTCGAGGTCGAGGCGGTCGGCGAGTTCCGTCAGCGGGGAGGTCCGGCGCCTTTCCCGGCCGCGGAGTTCGGACACCAGGCGCAGGCTGGTGGAGTGGTAGCGCATCCATTCCGGGGCGATGCGTTCGGCGGTGAGCAGGGCCGCCACCGCCCCGTCGGGCCGGTCGAGGTCGGCGAAGGCCAGGGCGCGGTCGACATGGAACCGCGCACGCCAGGTGGGCGGCAGCGCCCGCAGTTCCGGCACGGTGCGTGCGGTGCGCAGGGCTTCCGCGCTGTCCTCCATCTCCACCAGGAAGTTGACCTTCGCCACCCCCACGTTGGTGGGGCCGAACGGCGTCGCGTAGTCGAGGCGGTCCGTGCCGAGCCCGGCCGCCGCCGCGCTCGCCAGGGCGAGCAGGTCGCGGACGGCGTCCCGGCGTTCGGCGCGGACGGCCGCGGTCGCCGCGCGGAGCAGCAGGATGCCCCACAGCGCCAGTTCGACCGGCGGGGAGCGGAAGCCGGGCTCGATGCGCTCGGCCGCCCTGAGCGCGACGCGTTCGGCGTCCGCCAGCCGTCCCTGCTTGGTGAGGACCCAGGCGAGGGTGGAGAAACCCACGGTTTCCAGGTGCGGATCGTCCCCCTTGGCCGCCGCCGTCCGCGCCCGTTCGAGCGCGGTGAACGCGGCGTCCTCCTTGCCCAGCGCGGCCAGTGTCGTCGCGGCGACCTGGTACGCCTCGGCCAGTACGGAGTGGGCCGCGGCCGCCCGGTGCCCGGTGGAGGCGTGCGCCACCGCCTTGGCGTCCCTGATCAACTGCGGCAGCAGTGCGCCGATTTCGGCCATCCGGCCTTCCCGGCGGATGCGCTCGGTCGAGCGGAGCGCGGTCTGAAGTGCCGCGAGGTCCGGCGGGTCCTCCGGGTCCGGATCGTCCCCCAGCAGTTCGGAGACGGGGGCGACGGCCTGGCGCAGCGCCAGGACGGACGGCTGCTCACCGTCACCGCGGATCTCGAAGGTCGTGGGCTTGCCGACGAGCGCGGACGGTTCCACATCCAGCGCCGCGGCAAGGGAGTTGAGCGTGCTCAGCCGGGCGGTCCGACGCACGCCCTGCTCCAGTTTGCGCACGATGTCGACGGACAGGCCGGCCCGTTCGGCGAGCCCTTCCTGGGTCAGCCTGCGCCGGGCGCGCAGCCGGGCGATGCGGTCCCCGATGCCGGGCTCCTCGTGGAACAACTCCATGGCCACTCCCGCGAGACGGACGTGACGACCACGCTACGCCGGTGTCCCCGGGGGCGCCGCCTCATGGCGCGGAGTCGCCGGCCGGGTCCGCCACCGGCGCTTCCCCCCGCCCCCTCGCCAACACCACCACCGACGTCATCGCCGCCAAGTCGTAGGCCACCGTGGCCATGTAGAGCGCGCCCTCGGGGGTTTCGAAGGACTGGTTGAAGAAGTCGGTGACGGTCAGCCAGACCACCGTGCGGACGGTGAGGTAGAGCTCGACCGCGGAGAAGACCAGGAGGGCGCCGCGGACGTCGCGGCGGGCGCGGCAGGCCAGCGCGCCGAGGACGAAGAAGCTCAGCATCGAGCTGAGGGTGGTGAACTCGGCGGAGGTGGCCAGGTTGAGGGTGCCCAGGACCGAGCCGTCCACCGCGCTGCGGAGGTAGCGGACGGCGCCCGTCCCGGAGTCCGTCACGTTGCGCGCGGTCCAGGCGAGGCGGGCCAGGCCCATGAGGAGGAAGAGGACGCCGCAGATGCGCGAGAGGCGGCGTTCCCGGGCGCCGGGGGAGGGGGCCGGGAGGGGCGGGGCGCCGTCGGCGGACCGGGCCCGGCGGCCGGTCTCCGCCGCCGGGAGCATCTTGGCCAGTACCGCCACCGCGACCACCAGGCCCAGCGTCCGGGTGGCCAGCGCCCAGCCGCCGAGCGGGTCGGTGGCGTACTGGTCGCGGTAGGCGGCGTCGCAGAGGCCGACCGCCTCCCGCAGGGAGACGGCCAGCAGGAAGAAGCCGCAGAACAGGGCGGCGCTGCGGGCCGACCGGCGGTGGGCGACGACGAGGGCCGCGGTCGCCAGGAAGGCCGCGGCCAGGGCCCACTCGTAGGGGCCGACCAACTGGGAGGCGGGGGAGGCGCCGGGGTTGAACAGCCCCTCGACGAAGTCCCATAGGGAACCGTCCCCTTGGACGATCCCGTACACCGTCCAGGCGGTGAGCGCGGCACCGTAGAGGGCCAGGAAGAACGCGGTGGAGCCGTACGCGGCGTGGTGCCGGGGAGCGGCGCGGATCCGGTCCCCGCCCGGACGGACGTCCAGTGCGTCGCCGTCCCGCATCACCATGGCCGATCCCCGTTCCGCTGCCGCCCGTTGCCGTCCCGGCGCCGCCATCGCTGCCGCCGCCTCACTGTGTCAAGGACGGGCGGAGGGGCGGGGGAGGTTCCGCTCCGTGTGTCGCGAGTTGATCAAGGGGCGGGGGCGGCGCGGGCCTGCTCAACCGTACGCCGCCGGCGGTGGCCGCGCGCCACGCCGCGGGACCGGGCCCGCGCGCCTCCCGGAGGGCGGTGAACCGTGCGCGGACGAGCCGTCCGCGGCGTGAGCAACGGCACAACGCCCCAGACCAGCGCCGTTGTGGCCAGCGAACACTGGCGTCATGGTGTGCACTGCGTGAAAACCTGTTACCTGCGGGTACACAAAGCCGGTCCGGGGGAATACGCTCGCCCGCATGACGGACTCGCAGGACACCGGATCGACCACCGCCGACGAGCTTCTCCAGGGCGCCCCGGCGTCGGTGGCGGCTCCGGCCGCCACCGCCCCCTCCCGGGGTGAGGGCAACCCGGTCGCCCTCGCCGCACCCGGCACCCGCACCGCCGCGGACGTGGTCCCCCCGGAGGTGGCCGCCCGGCTCACCCGGGGTGTGGTCGGCAGCAAAAGCACCGCCAACCACACCCCGTTCACCGGCGAGAAGCTGGCGGACCTGCCCGAGTCCACCCCCGAGGACGTCGCCACCGCCTTCGAGCGGGCCCGGGCCGCGCAGGAGCGCTGGGCGAAGGTCCCGGTCCGGCAGCGCGCCGCGGTCCTGCTCCGCTTCCACGACCTGGTGCTGCGCCGCCAGGCCGAGGTGCTGGACCTGATCCAGCTGGAGACCGGCAAGGCCCGGCTGCACGCCCATGAGGAGATCCAGGCGGTCGCCGTCGCCGCCCGGCACTACGGCCGCAAGGCCCCCGCCTACCTCCGCCCCAAGCGCCACACCGGTGTCGTGCCGACCCTGACCAAGGTCACCGAACTCCGCCAGCCGCGCGGTGTGGTGGGGCAGATCGCCCCCTGGAACTACCCCTTCGAGCTGACCGTCGGCGACGCCCTGCCGGCCTTCGTCGCGGGCAACGCCGTGGTGATGAAGCCCGACACGGAGACCGCGCTGACCGCCCTGTGGGCCCGTGAGCAGCTGATCGAGGCCGGGCTCCCGGAGGACGTCTGGCAGGTGGTGATCGGCGAGGGCCCGGTCGTCGGCCCGGAGGTCGTCAGGCACGCCGACTACGTCTCGTTCACCGGCTCGACCCGCACCGGCCGCGAGGTCGCCCAGGGCGCCGCCGCCCGCCTGGTCGGCGTCTCCCTCGAACTCGGCGGCAAGAACGCGATGTTGGTGCTGGCCGACGCCGACGTGGAGAAGGCCGCCGCCGGCGCCGTCCGCGGCTGCTTCTCCTCCGCCGGCCAGCTGTGCATCTCCATCGAGCGGCTCTACGTCCACGAGTCGATCGCGGACGCGTTCGTCGAGCGGTTCGTCGCCCGCACCAAGGCGATGCGGCTGGGCACCGCCCTGGCCTACGGCGCCGACATGGGCTCGCTGGTCGGCCCGCGCCAGCTGGAGGCCGTCACCCGGCACGTCGACGAGGCGGTGGCCAAGGGTGCCCGGGTGCTCGCCGGCGGCCGCCCCCGCCCCGACATCGGCCCGCTCTTCTACGAGCCGACCATCCTGGACGGCGTCGAGGCGCCGATGGCCGTCTGCGCCGAGGAGACCTTCGGCCCGGTCGTCGCGCTCTACCGCTTCCGCGACGAGGACGAGGCGGTCGCCCGTGCCAACGCCACGCCGTACGGCCTGAATTCCAGCGTCTGGACCAGGGACGGCCGGCGCGGCCGGGCGGTCGCGGCCCGGCTGCGCACCGGCACCGTCAACGTCAACGAGGCGTACGCGGCCGGCTACGGCAGCGTGCAGTCCCCGATGGGCGGGATGGGCGACTCGGGCCTGGGCCGCCGGCACGGCTCCGAGGGCATCTTGAAGTACACCGAGGCGCAGACCGTCGCCCATCAGCGGCTGATGCCGATGGGCCCGGCCTTCGGGATGGACGACGAGAAGTACGCGGCGTTCATGACCCGCAGCCTGCGCGCGATGAAGGCGTTCCGCCTGCGCTGACCGCAGCCGGCGGCGGGTCCGCCCGCCGCCGCACCCCGGCCCCGACCACGAGGGAGAGCCCGTGCCCCAGGAGAACTCTGCCCAAAAACCGGGCGGCGAGGACGCGTCCGGCGGCTCCGGCCACTCCGGCCACTCCGGCGACTCCGGCGACTCCGGCCAGTCCGGCCACTCCGGTTACGACTACGACGTGCTCGTCGTCGGCTCCGGCTTCGGCGGCGCGGTCTCCGCGCTCCGCCTGACCGAGAAGGGCTACCGCGTCGGCGTCCTCGAAGCCGGCCGCCGGTTCACCCGCGCGACCCTGCCCAAGAACTCCTGGGACCTCAAGAACTACCTGTGGGCCCCGGCGCTCGGCCTCTACGGCATCCAGCGCATCCATCTGCTGGGCAAGGTGATGGTGCTGGCCGGCGCCGGGGTCGGCGGCGGTTCGCTGAACTACGCCAACACCCTCTACGTCCCGCCGAAGGCGTTCTTCGACGACCCCCAGTGGCGCGGCATCACCGACTGGCAGCGGGAGTTGGCGCCGTACTACGACCAGGCCCGGCGGATGCTCGGGGTGCGGCTCAACCCGACGATGACCCCCTCCGACGTCCACCTCAAGGCGACCGCGCAGGCCATGGGGGTGGGCGATTCCTTCCACATGGCGCCGGTCGGGGTGTTCTTCGGGGACGGCGAGGACGCCGACGGTGCGACGCGGGCGACGCCCGGCGCGGAGGTCCCCGATCCGTACTTCGGCGGCGCGGGCCCGTCCCGGCGGGCGTGCACCGAATGCGGCGAGTGCATGACCGGCTGCCGGCACGGCGCCAAGAACACCCTGAACGAGAACTACCTCCATCTCGCCGAGCGGGCCGGCGCGGTGATCCACCCGATGACCTCGGTCGTCGCCGTCACCGAGGACTCCCGCGGCGGCTTCGCGGTCAAGACGCTGCCGACCGACAACAAGAAGAAGGGCGCGGGCAGGACGTTCACCGCCCGGCGGGTGGTGCTCGCCGCCGGCACCTACGGCACCCAGACGCTGCTGCACCGCATGAAGGACAGCCGGCTGCTGCCGTACCTCTCCGACCGCCTGGGCACACTGACCCGCACCAACTCCGAGGCGCTGGTGGGCGCCCAGACCACCGACCGGCGCTACCGGAGGCAACACGGCGCCGCCCGGGCCGACTTCACCAAGGGCGTCGCGATCACCTCGTCGATCCACCCCGACGAGAACACCCACATCGAGCCGGTCCGCTACGGCAAGGGCTCCAACTCCATGGGCAGCCTGACGGTCCTCCAGGTCCCGTACCGGCCGGCCGGGCGGGTCCTGGGCTGGGCCGGCAACATGGTCCGCCACCCGGTGCTGGCGCTCCGCTCGCTCTCCAACCGCCGCTGGTCCGAGCGCTCCATCATCGGCCTGGTGATGCAGTCGCTGGACAACTCCCTGACCACGTACCGCAAACCGGACGGCCCGGGGAAGGGGCTGCTCACCGCCCGGCAGGGCCACGGCGCCCCCAACCCCGACCAGATCCCCGAGGCCACCGAGGCCGCCACCCTGCTCGCCCGGGAGATCAACGGCTTCCCGGGCAGCAACATCGGCGAGCTGATGGGCACCCCGCTGACCGCGCACTTCCTCGGCGGCTGCCCGATCGGCACGGACGCCGACCACGGCGTCATCGACCCCTACCACCGCCTCTACGGTCACCCGGGCATCTCCGTCGTCGACGGCTCCGCGGTCTCCGCCAACCTCGGCGTCAACCCGTCCCTGACCATCACCGCCCAGGCCGAGCGCGCCATGTCGCTGTGGCCCAACAAGGGCGAGGCGGACCCGCGGCCGGCCCCCGGGCGGCCGTACGAGCAGGTGGCGCCGGTCGAGCCGGTCCGCCCGGCCGTGCCCCGCTCGGCGTTCGGGGCGCTCGACCTGCCGTTCCTGGCGGTCCCCCCGGTCCCGCCGAAGAAGGACTGAGGGACCGGCCGAGCGGAGGGCCGCGCCTACGGGCGCGTCTTCAAACTGGCGTCTGCCGTGCGGCGCCTGGCACGCGCCCTCGCCGCGTTGTCGGGCTGCCCCGATACGCCCGGTATCGGGGCAGCCCTCCGCCTTGCGATCGCACGCACCAGACGCCGCACGGCCCGGCCTCCGGCCGAACACCGCCAGCTTGAAGACACGCCCTACGGGCGCGACCCTCCGCGGCGTGCCAGGGGCGTACCGCGTTACGCGGCCGCGCCGCCGTCCGCCTTGCGCCGCCGGACGGTGAAGACCGCCCCGGCGCCGAGGACCACCGCAAGGCCGCCCACCAGGCCGATGGTCGGCAGCGCGGAGGAGGAACCGGTCGCGGCGAGGTTGCCGGTCACCGGCAGCTTCGTCAGGCCCTCCGCGGGCTTGCCGGTGCCGACCGGCTTCGAACCGCCCTGCGGGCCGGGCCGGTTGCCGGGCTTGCCCGGCTTCGCCGGCGGCACCTCGCCCGGCGTGCTGCCGGCGGCCAGCACGGTGAAGTCGTACCACCGCTCCTCGGACGAGCCGCAGGACCCGTCCTGGTTGTAGTAGTCGCCCGCGATCAGCGCGAACCCGTCGCCGTGCGCGGCGCTCCGGTCGGCGCGGATGCGCATCGTCAACTCGGCGGTCTGGTGCGCGTCCAGCTCGAACCAGCCGAAGTACTCGCCGTCGGCCCATTCCCCGAAGGCGGTCCAGGCGCCGGTGTCGGGGTCCTGGTACTCAAGGTGCAGCTGGGACGTGGGGCGGTCGCCGCCCGCCAGCGGCACCGCGAGGACGAACGGGTAGACCTCGTCCAGCTTCGCGCCGGTGGTGTTGGTCAGCTTGACCGAGAAGCGCGACCAGCCGGCGCCGGCGACCAGCTTCGAGGGCAGGCCGGCGACGTCGACCTTGAGGGACGCGTCGTCCAGGGTGCACTCGGCATCGTCCGAGGGGGACGCCGACGGGGTCGTCGAGGGGGCCGTCGACGGAGCGCCGGACGGGGACGAGGTGGGGCGCGCGGACGGCTCGGCGGTGGGACCGGGCGTGGCGGTGGCGGCCGGCGCGGTCGGGGTGGCGCCGGGCTGCGGGGCCGCGTCGTCCGGCGCGTCCGTGCCGTCGGTGGTGGGGGCCGCGGTCGGCGCCTCGGGGGCGTCGCCCGGCTCCTGGTCGGGCGCTGCCTGCGTCGGCTCGGCGCTCACGGCGGACCCGGTGTCGGGGTCGGCCGCGTACGCGGCGGGGGCGGCCACGAGGGCGGCGGGGGCGAGGACCGCCGTCGCGGCGACGGCGGTCAGGGCACGGCGAAGCTTCATCCGAAGACCTCAGTCAGGGTCCTGTGTGCCACGAGGGGGCACAGGGTGGGGCGGGCCGTCGCGGTGGGGGCGCGGCACGGCCGTGCGTTGTCAGGTACGTGACTGGCCGTGGCCGAAAAAGGTTGTCTACTCAACTGAAAGGGGTGCCGTGATCCCTCTCACACTTCTCACAGCAGCCTCACAGGCACCACACAGAAACGGCCGGCGGACCCAAGGCGAAGGGCCCCGCGACTTCCTCCGCGAGGGGGGATGCGGAGGTCGCGGGGCCCTTGGCGATCGGTGCCGGCGTCAGGGCAGCGCCGGCACCGACGGGCGGCGCTGGGGGGAGCGCCGCTGGCTCATCGGGTTGGTGCGGTGGTGCGGAGCGGTGCGAGAAGTGCTGCGGGGTGGTGCGCGAGATCCGCTCGGCGCCTGGTGTGGACCAATGGCGTGTGCGGCAAAGGTCCGTACCGGAAGCGGTCCGCGGTTCGTCAAGCATCGTCCAGGACGCGCCTCACCTGGCGCAACCGTTTCGACTGGATGCGGTCGGTCCCGGGCGTCCCCAGGACCGACCACCCCATCGGTGTGACCGGGCTGCTGTCCCCTGCTGACCGGTCACGGACCGGAGTGAGGTCCCACGACGCGGGCCGCTGCCAGCGGCCGACGTCTCATCGCTCCGGCTGTCCGCCCGAGGGGCGGCGTCTACGCGTAGTCCTGCAGGCCGCGCCTGGCTGGCGTGGCACCGGGAACAACGACCCCTCTCCGGACCCGGTCACGCGCCGTACGGGTGAGTCGGCAACCGAACGCAGATCCAGCCGGGCTCCCACGGGAACCCCCTCCGCACCGGCCGCGCGACCGATCAGATCCGGCCTCGGAACCGGCCTCGGAACCGGCCTCGGAACCGGCCTCGGAACCGGCCTCCGAACCGGGCTCGGACTCGGTCGCGGAACCGCCGTCAGACCCGGCCCCGGGACAGCTCCAGCAAGGTCATCGCCAGCGCCGTGCCCGGCCGGCCGAGCTGGTTGCGGTAGTGGGCCAGCACCTCCATCTCGCGGGAGAGGTTCACCCGCCGCCCGCCGGAGGTGATCCGCTCGCGCTGGATCACCGCCGAGACGGCCATCCGCTCCTGGACGAGCCCGATGATCCGCCCGTCGAGGTCGTCGATCCGGCGCCGTGCGTCCCGGATCACACCGGCCGCCTCCGGGGTGTGCGCGCCGGTCTCCGGGGCGGCGGGGGCGGTGGGTGCCGTCGTCCGCGCGGTATCGCTGCTCGTGCTCATGTCGGTGCCTCCTGGGGTGTGGCCCGAGGGGCCCTGGGGAACGGCACGGTCCCGGACAGACACAGGCGCCCCGGACCGTTGTCGGCCCGGGGCGCCTGGGGAAGTCTGCGATCAGTTGATCAAGCAGCGCGACCATGGCAGCCGGACGGGCCGGTGCCATAGGTAAAGACGAAGGTCAGCTGCTGGAACATGCTGCCCAGTATGAGCCCGGTAGAATCGAAAGTCCAACCCCCAGCTCCACACCGCCGGAAGGCCGCCGAAGTGCCATCAGCGCCCCCTGCCGCCGCACCGGACGTCGTCCTCGTTGTCGACTTCGGCGCGCAGTACGCCCAGCTCATCGCCCGTCGGGTCCGCGAGGCCCGGGTCTACAGCGAGATCGTGCCGTCCACCATGCCGGTGGCCGAGATGCTCGCCAAGAACCCCAAGGCGATCATCCTCTCCGGCGGTCC
Source organism: Streptomyces sp. NPDC093097 (assembly GCF_044754325.1). Lineage (NCBI taxonomy): Bacteria > Bacillati > Actinomycetota > Actinomycetes > Kitasatosporales > Streptomycetaceae > Streptomyces > Streptomyces sp. NPDC093097. Next base: position 314,945 of record NZ_JBIVOW010000002.1, on the reverse strand, counting down.
GTCGTCGGTCTATGCCGAGGAGGCCCCCAGCCTCGACCGTTCGCTGTTCGAAGCCGGTGTCCCGGTCTTCGGCATGTGCTACGGCTTCCAGCTCATGGCGACCACCCTCGGTGGCACGGTCGACAACACCGGCGCCCGTGAATACGGCGGCACCGCCCTGACCGTCAGCAAGCCCGGTTCGACCCTCTTCGAGGGCACCCCGGCCGAGCAGTCGGTGTGGATGTCGCACGGCGACGCCTGCTCCGCCGCTCCCGAGGGCTTCACGGTCACCGCGTCCACCGACATGGTCCCGGTCGCCGCCTTCGAGAACGACGAGAAGAAGCTCTACGGCGTCCAGTACCACCCGGAGGTCATGCACTCCACGCACGGCCAGCAGGTCCTGGAGCACTTCCTCTACCGCGGTGCCGGCATCGAGCCGAACTGGACGACCACCTCCGTCGTCGAGGAGCAGGTCGCCGCCATCCGCGAGCAGGTCGGCAGCAAGCGGGCGATCTGCGGGCTGTCCGGCGGCGTGGACTCCGCGGTGGCCGCCGCCCTCGTGCAGAAGGCCATCGGCGACCAGCTGACCTGTGTCTACGTCGACCACGGTCTGATGCGCAAGGGCGAGACCGAGCAGGTCGAGAAGGACTTCGTGGCCGCCACCGGCGTCCAGCTCCGGGTCGTCGACGCCAGCGAGCGGTTCCTGAACGCGCTCAAGGGCGTCTCCGAGCCCGAGCAGAAGCGGAAGATCATCGGCCGCGAGTTCATCCGGGTCTTCGAGCAGGCCCAGGCCGAGCTGATCGCCGAGGCCGGCGCCGAGGGCGAGGAAGTGGCCTTCCTGGTCCAGGGCACGCTCTACCCGGACATCGTCGAGTCCGGCGGCGGCACCGGCACCGCGAACATCAAGTCGCACCACAACGTCGGCGGCCTGCCCGAGGACATCGAGTTCGAGCTTGTCGAGCCGCTGCGGAAGCTGTTCAAGGACGAGGTCCGGATGGTCGGCACCGAGCTGGGCCTGCCGGACGCCATCGTCCAGCGCCAGCCGTTCCCCGGCCCGGGCCTGGGCATCCGCATCGTCGGCGAGGTCACCCGGGAGCGGCTGGACCTGCTGCGCGAGGCCGACGCCATCGCCCGCGAGGAGCTGACCGCGGCCGGTCTGGACCGCGAGATCTGGCAGTGCCCGGTGGTCCTGCTCGCCGACGTCCGCTCGGTCGGCGTCCAGGGCGACGGCCGCACCTACGGCCACCCCATCGTGCTCCGCCCGGTCTCCTCCGAGGACGCCATGACCGCGGACTGGACGCGCATGCCGTACGACGTCCTGGCCCGCATCTCCACGCGGATCACCAACGAGGTCGCGGACGTCAACCGCGTCGTCCTCGACTGCACCAGCAAGCCGCCGGGCACCATCGAGTGGGAGTGACCTCCCGCTGACGCCCGACGACGAACGCCGTCGCCCCTTCCGCGGGCGGCGGCGTTCGCCGTGTCCGGCGGGCCGCGGCGCGGTTCGTGGCGGCAGGGGCCTGGCCTCCGGCGGGAGCGGCGGGTAGCTTCCGCCGGAGCGCCGCGGCCGTGCGCGCCAGAAGGAGGACCGCGATGTCCGAGCCGACCCCGATACCCGTCGAGCAGCTGCGCTTCGCGATGCCGCCGACGCACCACGGCGTCGAGGAGGAGCGGCGCCACCGCAAGGAGCGCCTGGTGGCGGCGTTGCGGCTGTTCGGACGGTACGGGTTCGACGAGGGCGTCTCGGGCCAGTTCACCGTGCGGGACCCGGAGTTCGCCGACTGCTTCTGGACCAACCCCTTCGGGGTCGCGTTCGCGCTGCTGACCGTGAGCGACCTGATCCTGGTCAACGGCGACGGGCGGGTCGTCCAAGGCCACCACCACGTCAACCAGGCGGCGTTCGCCCTGCACGCCCGGATCCACCGGGCCCGCCCGGATGTCGTCGCCGCCGCCCACAGCCATTCCCCCTACGGCCGCGCGCTCTCCGCCCTGGGGGAACTGCTCGACCCGATCACCCAGGACGTCTGCGCGTTCTACGAGGACCACGCCCTCTACGACGCCGCCACGGGCGTGGTGGTGGACGAGGAGGAGGCGCGCCGGATCGCCGCCGCGCTCGGCCCGCGCAAGGCCGTGATCCTGCGCAACCACGGGCTGTTGACGGTCGGCGACTCGGTGGACGCGGCGGCCTGGTGGTTCCTCACCATGGAGCGCTCCTGCCAGGTGCAGCTCTCGGCGAAGGCGGCCGGCACGCCGGTGCCGATCGCCCACCAGGACGCGGTGCGCCTCCGGGAGCAGCTGGGCAGCGACCTGGTCGCGTGGATCAACTACCAGCCGCTGTACCAGCAGATCGCGCGCAGCGAGCCGGAGATGTTCGACTAGGGCGGGCCAGGCGCCAGTGTGAAGTCACGCCCAGGGCCGGCCGGCTGCACGGGGCGGGGAAGGCGCCCACGCGGCCGTGCGGGGCCTGTGGGCGCCGTCCGGGACGCGCGGGCCCGCCGGGTGCGCGGGAGGCCCGCTACGTCTGCGGGAACAGCTTCAGGAACGGGTCGACGGCGGCCGCCAGCCCGCGGCTGAACGGCGCGTCGAAGTCCCAGACCAGGAAGAGCAGGAAGGCGATCAGCGCGCTGAACACGCCGGCCATCAGCAACTCCCGCCCCGAGCGCCTGATCTGGAGCGTGAACATCACCCCGATCGAGATCACGCCCCCGACGATCAGTCCGAACCACACCACCCCGGGGAGCGTGGAGTCCGCCGCGTCCGAACGGGCCATCCGGGCGTTGTCCACGGCCGCCACCTGGTCGACGAGCGGCTGGTAGGACTCCCGCTCGTAGTCGTCCCGCGGGTGGTAGCCGAGGACGTCGGCGCGGACCTTCGCCAGCAGGGCGCCGCCCCGTTCGGTGAGTTCGCCGCGCTCGGCCATCACCGGCCACTCCTTGTGGACGACGTAGCCGACATAGGAGTCGACGTCCGTGCGGACGGTGTCCCGTACGGGCGCGGGCCAGGCCCCGGCCCGTTCGCTGACCTCGTGCAGCGCCTGCGCCTCGGCCCGCACGGTGTCCTCGGCGTTGCTCCTGGCCTCCCAGACACCGGCGATGGCCAGGCCCAGCACGATGGCGTAGACCACGCCCACCATCATCGTCAGGTACTCGATCACGTCCGGGGTCTCGGACGGGTCGTCGTCCGCGCCGATCCGGCGCTCCTTGAGGACGGTGATGGTCAGGACGACGCCGCAGACCGCGGCCATGGCGATGGTCAGCACCAGCCATTGCGACATGGAGATCTCCTACGAGGAACCGCGCCCGGTGGAACGGGACGAGGGGCGCGAACGGGGACGGAGGGCGACCCCGGCCAGCACGGCCGGGGTGGTGATCAGCAGCGTCCTGGTCACCACGGAGCGCCCGTGGTGCGGCCGGTGGGGGGCCGGCGGCGCATAGCCGTGCGGACGCGCCGGGCGGGTGGCCGCCGGGTGGGGAACTGCCGGGCGGGGCGCGGCCGATGGGGCGGGCGGCGGAGCCGGGGCCCTGAGGGTGTGGCGGACGGGCGGCGGGGCCGGGGGCGTGGGCCGGGGCGCCGGGGGATGGGTCGGGGTGGGCCGCGAGGGGGGCCGTGGCGTCGCGGTCCGGGTGGGCTGCGGCGGGGCCGGCGTGGGCGCGGGCCGGTGCGTGGGCCGGGTGCAGGGGATGTGCCAGCCCGGCGGCACGGGGAACTCGGTGGGCAGGTGGACGGGGGGAGCGGTGCCGGCATAGGCGCAGTTGTCGCCGGAGGGCCGCTGGAGCGGGCCGGTGCGGGCGGCGGCCGGTGGGGACGTGGCCAGGGCCAGCGCGGCGGTGAGCGTGGAGGCCGCGGCCAGGGTCAGTGCCGCGGCGCGGGCCAGGGCGGCGAACGGGGGCCGGCCCGTAGCCCGGCCGCCGCGCTGGGCGGGGGAGCGGCGGCGCGGGCCGGTACCGGCCTCGTTCCGGGGGGACGTGGGTATCTGGCGCACGGCGGGAAGCCTGCGCAGCGCCCGGGCCGGTCAGCCGCCCACCGACCACGATTCGCCCGAACGGGGGAGACGGCGGGGAATGCGCGTCCGGGCGCCGCCCCGGACGCCGCAGCGCCGTGCGCACAGGTGAGCGTCAACCCGCCGGTGCCGAACGAGTCTGCCCTGACCAGGACGATTACCGTGCGGGCCGGTGGTCTGCGGCACAATTCCCGTTCAGGAAAGAGCAGTTGATACGAGTGGCGGCGGGCGGTACGGACGTGTCGGTGGAGGCGGCGAGCACAGTGGCCGGAAGGGGCGAGCCGGGAGGCGGCGGAAAGCCCGGCGAGGGCGGAGGGTGCCGGTGCGGACAGTGTCCGCACGGGGCCCGCGAGGGGCGCCGGCAGGCGGTCGCCGCGTTCGTCGCGCTGCGCGAGGAGTTCGCCGCCGGGCGCGGGGTGCCGGCCGGACTGGCGCACTCCGCGGGCGCCGCCCGGCAGTGGGTGTCGGACGAACTGACGCTGTCGGCCCGGCAGTTGGCGGAGCGCAGGGCCGCCGAGGGGGCCGTCTGGCCGACGGCGGCCCGTCGGCGCACCGTGGTGGCGGTGTGGTCCATGGTGCTGGCGCTGCTCCTGGGGCAGGCGCTGACCGCCGTCGGCTCCGGGTGGACGACGGGCCGCACGGCCACGCTGGCCGCGGCCGCCGTCCTGGCGCTCGGCGTGACCGCGGCGACCTGGCTCCACCGCGAACAGGGCGGCGCACTGGCCCCGTTGATCGGTGAGGACCGCCGGCTGTCCACCTCCCGGACGGTGGCCGCGGCCTGGGTGGCGGCGGTGCTCTACGCCGTCCTGACGCTGGCCGTCCACCTGGCGCTGGCCCCCGCCCCGGATGCCCGGCGGCGCCTGCTCGCCGGGCTCGGACTGGTCTCCTCGGGCGGGCTGCTGACCATACTGGCCATCGGCTCCGCGGTGGCGGTGCTGGCCTACGGGATGACCGCCGGGCGGATCCGCGCCGGCCGGGTGCAGAAGGTGCCGGCGGACCGGCCGCGGGTCGCCGACCTGCTGGCGGACGACGGGGGCCGCGGCAACCTCACCGACGCGCAGTATGTGCTGGTCAACGCGGCCGTGCTGGCCTTCACGCTGGTGCGGGTGGCCGGCGAACCGGCCCGACTGCCGGTGATCCCCTGGGTGTTGGTGGTGCTGGCGGGGTTCTCCGCGATGACGTACCTGGCGGGCAAGGCCGTCGCCGGGGGCCGGCCGGTCATCCTCTCCGTCGTGCGCGCCAGGGAGCTGGGCGACCTCGCCGCCCCGATCCGCACCGGCGACGACATCGAGATCCGCGGCACCGGCTTCGTCCCGCCCGGAGCGGACACCCCGGACCGGCTGGCCCGTACGGTCGTGCGGATCGGCGGGGTGCATGTGCCCGTTCCGCTGGTGCCGGTGCCCGGGGGGTTCGCCAACCCGACGGACGGGGTGCTGACCGTGCCGGTGCCGGTCGATGTGGAGCCGGGGCCGGTGGAGGTCCGGGTGATCACGGCGGCCGGGGCGGAGACCCGGGCGTACCGCATCGAGGTGCAGGACTGAGCGGGGCGCGGGGCCGTCGTGGGCTCAGGCGTGAACGCGGCCCGAGGCGGGGGCGGGTGAGTGCCCGTACGCCCCGCCCGAATCGCCTTTGCGCAGCGGCGCGTTGACGGGTGGCCGGCCGTGGGTGCGTCCGTGCGGGCGGTGTGGTGTCCGGCGCGGGAGGGAATCTCGCGCGACCGTGCCCAGGCGTCTCGCCAAGCCGTGCGGGCACCGGCACAATCGTCTGCTCCCGGTGGTAACGGAGAGGCGGACGTCATGGCTCATGCACATCGCACACGCCCTGTCGACGTGGGTGATGCGCGGCCCGGCGGACTCCGGGGCGGGCTGGCGCGGCACGCGCTGCTCCCGCTGCGGCTCTTCCTGGGCGCCACCTTCCTCTACGCGGGGGTCCAGAAGCTGACGGACCGGACGTTCCTGGCCGACGGGGGGCATGGTTCGCTGGGCGAACTGCTGCGGCAGGTCCATGACTCCGCGGCGCTGCCGCAGCTGGTGGGGCTGGCCCAGCACAGCCCGGTGACCTTCGGCTATGCGGTCGCCGGCGGCGAGGTGCTGGTCGGCGTCGGGACGCTCGTCGGGCTGCTGGGGCGGCTGGCGGCCTTCGGCGGCGCGCTGATCTCGCTGACGCTCTGGCTCACCGTGAGTTGGCCGGCCGCCCCCTACTACTACGGCAACGATCTCGCGTATCTGATCGCCTGGACCCCGCTGGTGCTGGCCGGAGCGCCGCGCTTCTCGCTGGACGCGGCGCTGGTCAACCGCCGCAGCCGGCACGGGGCGCAGCTCTACGGCTGAGGCCGGCTGCCCTGCCGGCCCCGGCCGTTGCCCGTCCGGACGTCGGACGGAGGCAGGGGCCTGGGACGGGAGGGCAGGGCCGACTGCCCCGACGGCCCATCATGACGGCTGCTGGGGCGGGGCGTCCCGCTGGTGGTGGCGTCGGACGGTGGCCCAGACGGCGGTGGTGATCCCGGCGATCAGCAGTCCGGCGGGGATGGCGAGGAACAGCCATGCGCCGGGGGCGTGCCAGCGGCCGAGGGCGTCGAGGCCGTAGCCGACGCCGACGGTGAGGGCGGCGGCGCCGGTGATCAGCCGGCCCGGTTCGAAGGGGTGGCGCTTCACTTGGGGGCTCCCTGGGGGGTCTGGGCCGGGGACGGGGTGGCCGGGGGGACCGGGAGGGCGCGCTCGACGGCGAGCTGGCCGATGCCGACCTTGAGGTCCAACTCCAGTGCGCCGTGCGGCCGCTCGCCCTTCTTGAGGCCCTCGGCGGGCAGGGTGACGGTCCGCTGGCGGTGCCCCGCGATGATCTCCACGTCGTTGGGCGCGTCGCCCGGCAGCTGTATGTCACCCATGCGGAGCGTGAGGTGGAGGATGGCGGGGGTGCCCTGCGGCAGTGTCACCCGGAGCCGGCCGGCGCCGACCTCCGCGCTGCTGCGGACCGCGGTGCCCGGCTTCAGCGGGAGTTGGGAGAGATCCAGCCGGGCCTCACCGGAGCCGACGCTGTAGTGCGGCTGGACGGCGGTGACGGCGGCCGGGGTCCAGGTGCGGTGCTGCCAGCGGGCGGTGAGGGTGTGGGGCAGCGCCGTCGAGCCGGCCAGCAGCGCCGCCGTCAGCACCATCATGAAGACCGTGCCGCCGCCCGTGCGCCCCAGCCAGGCGCTCAGCGCCAGGCCCAGCCCGAAGACGGCCAGCGCACAGGCCAGGCCCACCTGGAGGGACGGGGCCAGCGCGGCGGTGTGCCGGGACATGGCGACGGCGGCGCCGGCGCCGGCCAGCAGGGCCAGCAGGAACGTCCGGCCGCCTATGCCCCGGCCGCGGACGGGCCGGGGCGGGACGGTGGGGCGCACGGCGGACGCGGGGCCGGGGGGCGGGCCGCCGCGGGTGTCCTTGTCGTCGGGCACCCCGTGGGTGAAGTCGTAGGTGATCTCAAGCCCGGTGTCCTCCGGGCCCCAGAGGTAACCCCGGCGCAGCAGCGCCTCCGTGCGCGGATCCCGCCACCAGGAAGGGGAGTGGGGAGCGGGGGGCGCGGTCGCCTCGGGCGGGGCGTCGGCGACCGCCTGGGCCGTGGCGGCGTCCACCGGCCCCGGGCCGCCGGCCTGCGTGCGCCCGTGCTGCCGGGACCAGTAGGCGGCGCCGGCCACGGCCAGCGTCAGCATGATCGCGAAGGACATCATGCTGCCCTTGTCGAGCGAGGACAGGAACAGCGCACAACCAGCCAGCGCGCACAGCAGGGCCGTCAGCGACGAGCCCTCGACACGGCCGGAGAGCAGCCGGCGGCCCTCGTTCTCCTCCTCGCCGTCGACGGGGACGAGCAGCCAGGCGAAGCCGTAGAAGATCAGGCCGAGGCCGCCGATGGACAGCACGGCGAGCACGATCCGGAAGATCACCGGGTCGACGTCCCACTGCCGGCCCAGGCCGCCGCACACGCCCGCGACGACCTTGTGGCGTCGGCTGCGGCGCAGCGGGGCGCGCGTCGGGGTGGGGCCGGCGGGGTCGGAGGCCGCCGGCTCCGCGGCGGTGGGTGCTTCGTTCATGGAGCCATGGTGACAAGGGCGGTGGGCGGAGCGGTATCGGTGAGAACCCTGGCCGATCCCTGAGATCTCCCGAAGCGACCCTGAGACACCCCTGAGACGCCCCGGGCTGCGGTGGTCGACAAGATGCGCCTTCGGGCACCCGATGGTGCACCGAGTCTGCGAAGAGCGGCCGCGGACGGGCCCCGCGCCGAGGTCCGGGCAGGAAAAAGACACGTCGCAGCGGTGGCCGGAGGTCTTTTCCGTCCTGCACAAGACTATCGTTGCGCCCTGAATACGTACGGGTTTCCGGAGGGGCGTGCGGTGGCGGAGGCGGCGTCAGTGGACGAGGGGCGACTGGTCGCCGGGCGATATCGCCTGGTCGAGCGGATAGGCCAAGGCGGTATGGGCACCGTCTGGCGGGCCCGGGACGAGCTGCTCGGGCGTCAGGTCGCGGTCAAGCGCCTGCATGTCTCGCCTCAGATCGACGCGGACGAACTCGCCACCCGCCATGAGCGCACCACCCGGGAGGCGCAGGCCGCGGCGCGGATCAACCACCCCAACGTGGTCGGTGTGCACGACGTCGTGGACGACGACGGGCAGCCCTGCATCGTCATGGAGTACGTCCCCTCCGCGACGCTCGGCGACGCCATCAAGGAGGCGGCCGGGTCCGGGACTTACCTCTCGCCCCGGGAGACCGCGCGGATCGGCCGCGGCATGATCGCCGCGCTGCGGGCCGCGCACTCCGCCGGTGTGCTGCACCGCGACGTCAAACCGGGCAACGTCCTGCTCGGTGAGGACGGCCGGGTGGTCCTCACCGACTTCGGGATCGCCGTCGCCACCGGCACCTCCACCCTCACCAAGACCGGCGAACTCGTCGGCTCCATCGACTACCTGGCGCCCGAGCGGGTCAAGGGCGGGACGCCGGGGCCGGCGTCGGACCTGTGGGCGCTGGGGGCGACGCTCTATCAGGCGGTCGAGGGGAAGCCCCCGTTCCGTAAGAACACCGCGGTCGAGACGGCGTACTCGATCGCCGTCGACCCGCTGGAACCGCCGCGCAACGCCGGTCAGTTGACCGCCCTGATCGAGGCGCTGCTCGCCAAGGAGCCGACCGAGCGGCCCACCGCCGCGGTCGTCGAGGAGGCCCTGCGGGCCGCCGAGGCCGAGGCGGACACGGCCCTGATGGGCTGGCCCACGCTGGCCCTGGGGACGGTGAGCCGCGGCCAACGCGCCGAGGGCGAGCCGGCCGAGGCACCCACCGCGCCGGTGTCGGACACCGGCGCCCCGACCACCAGCACCGGCAGCACCACCGGAGGACGGGCGGACACCGGCCCGACCACGGGGACCCCCGTCGGGGCCGGCGGCCCTATGGGGACGGCGGCCGGTGCGGCCGCGCACCTCCCCGTCGCCGCGGCCCCCGAGGGCGAGGTGACCGGCCCGGTGGTCGTACCGGGCGACGAGGTGCCCGGGAGGCCCGGACCGGACCGTCCCGATGTGCCGGGCGGCGGCCCGGGGCCCCGCAAGCGGCGGGGCCGGGCCGTGGTCTGGAGCATCGTGGGGGTCCTGCTCGCCGGGGGCGGCGCGGGCGCGGCCTGGTACGTCAACGAGTACGCGAACGACGGCGGTTCGACCGGCCAGGCGGGCGACAACGCCCCCACCCTCCCGGACAAGACCTCCCCGTCCCCCACCCCCAGCATCGGACCGCCGCCGCCCCTGCCCGCGGGCTACCGCCGGGTCACGGAGCAGAGCGTCGGCGCCTCCTTCCCGGTGCCGTCCGGCTGGAAGCGGAAAGTAGAGGACGGCGGCCGGCAGATCATCTACTCCTCCGACGCCGAGCTGGCGCAGCTGACCGTCAGCGGTCTGGACTTCTCCTCGGCGGACCAGGTGCAGCACTTCACGAGCATCGAGTCCGACGTCAAGGCCCAGTACCCCGTCTATCAGCGGCTCCGGCTCCAGGACACCATCTACCAGGGCGACCCGGCCGCCATCTGGGAGTTCACCTTCCAGGGCAAGGCCCGCCAGTACCGCGGCATCGACCTCGGCTTCGGCCGCGAGGGCGGCAGGGAGTACGCCATCTACGTCTCCGCGCCGTCGGCGAACTGGGGGAAGTTCGAGCAGGTCTTCTCGAACGTGAAGGACGGGTTCCGCAAGACCGGGGAAGCGGGCTGAGCGACCCGCAGGGGACCCCGGGCAAGCTCAGGGACCGCTCAGGGTCGACCCTGATGCCACCGGCCCGGCCGGCGTGTGACGATCTGAGGCATGACCACAGCGCCACCCCGCGCCGAGACGATCTACGCCCCGGCGCCGGACCCCGACGAACCGCCCGTGCGCAAGCTCTACCGCAGCGCCGAGGGGCGGCTGCTCGGTGGCGTCGCGCGCGGTCTCGCGGGGCACCTCGGACTCCCGGTCTCCTGGGTGCGGATCGTCTTCGTCGCGCTCTTCATGGCCGAGGGCATGGGCGCCCTGCTCTACGCCGCGTTCTGGTTCCTGGTGCCCCTGGGCGTGGGCGGCGTCGAGACCCGGCAGTCCGCGCCGGGTGAGGGGCGGCGGCTGCTGGGCCGCAGGCCCGACAGGAGCCAACTCCTCGCCCTGGTCGCCCTCCTGGCGGGCGCCTCGATCGTGGCCTCCCGCTTCCAGCCGGGCCGGGCCAACGTCTACATCTGGCCGGTGCTGCTGATCGGCGCCGGCGTCGCCCTGGTCTGGCGTCAGGCGGACAACTCCCGCCGCGCCCAGTGGCTGGAGCTCGGCCGCCGCAAGGGCCTGCTGCCGGTGGTGCGCGGCGCCGCCGGGGTGCTGCTGGTCGGCGTCGGGGTCACCGGCATCGTCGTGCTCCAGGGCTCGGTGCAGAATCTCGGCTCGGTGCTCCAGGCCGCGCTCGCCGTCGTCGTCGGCATCGCCCTGCTCGCCGGCCCCTACCTCGTCCGGATCACGCAGGACCTCTCCGAGGAGCGGCTGATGCGCATCCGCGCCCAGGAGCGCGCCGAGGTCGCCGCGCACGTCCACGACTCCGTCCTGCACACCCTCACGTTGATCCAGCGCAACGCCGACGACCCCCGGGAGGTGGCGCGGCTGGCCCGCGCCCAGGAACGCGAACTGCGCGCCTGGCTCTACAAGCCCGAGGGCCGCGGCAAGGACGAGGCCGAGGAGCCGGCGACGCTGGCGGAGGCGGTGCGGGCGGCCGCCGCCGAGGTCGAGGACCACCACGGCGTCCCCATCGAGGTCGTGGTGGTCGGCGACTGCCCGTTGGACGAGGCGCTCGGCGCACAGATGCAGGCCGCGCGCGAAGCGATGGTCAACGCCGCCAAGTACGGTGGCGACGGCGGCGCGGTGCAGGTGTTCGCCGAGGTGGAGGGCCGCACGGTCTTCGTCTCGGTGCGGGACCACGGCCCCGGGTTCGATCTGGACGCGGTCCCCGCGGACCGGATGGGGGTACGGGAGTCCATCATCGGCCGTATGGAGCGCAAGGGCGGCACCGCCCGGCTGCGCTCCGCCCCCGACGGCGGGACGGTCGTCGAGCTGGAGATGGAGCGCGCCAAGGAGCGCGAGGGCGCCGAGCGCCGCACGGACGGGGAGGGGGCGCCGGAATGAGCACGGCGGCACCGCACGCCGGGTCGGGGGATCATGACGGGGCAGACAGCGAAGGACGGACGGACGAGATGAGCAGCGACGGCGCACAGCAGGGCGAGGCCGGCGGCGAGGGCCAGGACCGCACCGTACGGGTCGTGCTGGTCGACGACCACCGGATGTTCCGGACGGGCGTCCAGGCCGAGATCGGCCGGACCGAGCACACCCGGGTCGAGGTGGTCGGCGAGGCCGCCGACGTCGACCAGGCGATCACGGTCATCACCGCCACCCGCCCCGAGGTCGTCCTCCTGGACGTGCACCTCCCCGGGGGCGGCGGCGTCGAAGTGCTGCGCCGCAGCGCCGGGATGATGGCCGACCCCGAGCGGCCGGTGCGGTTCCTGGCCCTCTCGGTCTCCGACGCGGCCGAGGACGTCATCGGGGTCATCCGCGGCGGCGCCCGCGGCTATGTCACCAAGACGATCACGGGAACGGACCTGGTCGACGCGATCTTCCGGGTCTCCGACGGCGACGCGGTCTTCTCGCCCCGTCTGGCCGGCTTCGTCCTGGACGCCTTCGCCTCGACGGACGCCCCGCCGGTGGACGAGGACATGGACCGCCTCACCCAGCGGGAGCGCGAGGTGCTCCGGCTGATCGCCCGCGGGTACGCGTACAAGGAGATAGCCAAGCAGCTGTTCATCTCCGTGAAGACGGTTGAGTCACATGTCTCGGCCGTACTGCGCAAGCTCCAGCTCTCCAACCGCCATGAGCTGACCCGCTGGGCGGCCGCACGGCGCCTGGTCTGACCTGCGGTTTCATCGAGGAGTGGAGGCGCGGGGGCGGACGATCGGGATCCGTCCCCGCGGCGGCGGGCTCGGCCGGGGCGCGCAAAGAAGGGCTCAAGGCGCGCAACGGGATCGCGCGGATCGCCATCTAAGGGCGCGGAGAGGCTCGCTGCCCGTAGGCGGGGCCGGAACCACGCCCACGCCCTACGCGCATTCCTGGAAACGAGATCCCGATGAGTCTGACGGGTACGCCTTTCTTCCTCTTCTCGATCCTGCTGTTGATCGTCGCCCTCGTGCTGCCCCTCGCCCTGTGGGGCCGGGTGGCCGGGCCGCCGCTGATACGCGGCCTGGCGCGGCTGGTGATGCTGGTGTTCGCCCAGGTCACCGCGATAACGGTGGTCTTCGTGATGGTCAACAACGCCAACAACCTCTACGACAGCTGGGGCGATCTGCTCGGCACCGGCAACCACATCGACGCGGCCCGCAACCTCGGGCCGGACGGTCTGGGCGGCAAGAACCTCAAGGACGAGCCCAAGGTGCACCAGCAGTTCCGGCCGGCGGACGATCCGGTGATGGGCCCGGGCGTCCAGATGACCGACCTCAAGGGCCAGATATCCGGCGTCAACGGCGAGGTGTACGTCTGGCTGCCGCCGCAGTACAACGACCCCGCCTACCAGGACAAGAAGTTCCCGGTGGTCGAGCTGCTGCCCGGCTACCCCGGGTCCGCCAAGTCCTGGTTCGGGTCGCTGAAGGCCAACGAGCAGCTCGGGTCGCTGATGCAGAGCGGCGCGGTCAAGCCGTTCATCCTGGTGGCGCCGCGGACCAACGTCCTGCCCAACGCCGACACCGGGTGCGTCAACCTCCCCGGCAAGGTCAACGCCGACAGCTGGCTGACGGTCGACGTCCGCCAGATGGTGATCGACAACTTCCGGGCCGGCGACCGGCCGGACTCCTGGGCGCTGGCCGGCTACTCGGCGGGTGCCCACTGCGCGACCAAGCTGGCGCTGGCCCACCCGGACCGCTACCGCGCCGCGGTCGGCATGTCCGGCTACAACGACCCGGCCCTGGAGCGCGATTCGCTCGCCGGCAAGGACCCCAAGCTCCGCGTCGAGACCAACCCGCTGCACATCCTGAAGGCCGCCAACGAGGCCGGGAAGCCGCCCCGTACCGCGCTGTACATCTCCGGTGCCAGCGGCGACGGCTACCAGGCCGGCATCGGCCTCAAGCAGCTCGCGAAGCAGCCGACGACGGTGACCGTCCAGCAGATCTCGGCGGGCGCCGGCGGGCACACGGTGCCGGTCTGGAAGCACCAGATCCCGGAGGTCTTCCGGTGGTTCGGGCTGTACCTGCGCGCGTAGGGCCGGTCCGAGGCGCCGCCGCGGTCGGCGGAATTCACCGTTCGGGTGGTTCCCCGGGGGAGTTGCCGGAACGGGGCACACCGCGGCGCCGGGGCGCGTTGTGCGGATGACAGGGGGCCTACGCGACATACGGGGGTGGTCGGGATGCGGGCCGACGGCGGCGGTGGCGGGGAGCGACCGTTCGGCGACGGGCGGGTCGGACGTGGTCGGCGAGATGCCCGGCTTCTGGCCCAACCGGCGCTGATATGGGGGCGGTTGGGTGGTAGCGGACGGTTGGGCGTATCGGCATCGGCGCCGGTGCCGGTGTCGGCGTCGGTAGCACCCTAGGCCGGGCGGGCCGCTCCCGCGAAGGGCATCCGGTCGAGCGGGGCGGTCTGGACGGGCTCGCCCGGGTGGGGCGCGTGGATCATCTCGCCGCCGCCGACGTAGAGGCCGACATGGCTGATGCCGGGGTAGAAGAACACCAGGTCGCCGGGGGTGAGTTGGGGCCAGTCGATGCGGGTGCCGCAGCTGATCTGGGCGTAGGTCGTCCGGGGCAGGGCGACGCCGCCGGCTTTCCAGGCGGCCAGCATCAGCCCCGAGCAGTCGTACGCGGTCGGGCCGGTCGCGCCCCAGGCGTAGGGCCTGCCGAGCGCGCCGCGGGCGTAGGCCACGGCCCGGGCGGCGCGGTCGCCCAGCGGGCGCGGGGCCACGACGGGCTCCGCGGGGCGTTCCCCGGCGGTCGCGGGGCGGCTGTCGAGCCGGCGGACGCTGCCGAGCCGGCGGGCCCAGCCGGCCACCGCGGTCGCCTGGTGGCCGCCCGAGCGCTCCAGCACCATGGCGCCGTCCAGGCAGCGCTGCGGGTCCGCGGCGAGCAGCAGCCCGGCGCGGGGGCCGCGGCCGGTGCGGGCGCGGGCCGACGGCGGGGCGAGCGGGGGCCGCTCTGCGGTGGTGTGGTGCGACGCCATGGCGGCCGTCACTTCCTTCCTGCGGGGCGAAGGCGACCGGGGCGGGGGTGCCGGCCCGGTCGGGTGTGCAGGAGGAAGTTAGGCCCGCGGTCACGGTGCCGAACCCCCTTGCCCGGCATTGCCCGTATCCGACCGCTCGCGATGCGCGGATGACCGGCCCGGCGGCCGGAGGAGGGCCGGGAGCGGCGGGCCCTGACCGAAGCGGGCATCGCGGGCGCCCTGCCGGAAAGGGCGTGCTATAGGGCGGATACGATCCAGCACTATGGACGTAGTAATCAATGCCGTCGTCGCTCTGCACATCATCGGTATCGCCTCCCTCCTGGGCGGTTTCCTGACCCAGATGAAGGCGATGAGCGCGGGCACCGCCCGCTTCGTGCCGGCCATGCTGCACGGCGCGCTGACGATGCTGGTCACCGGCATCGCGCTGGTCGGTCTGAACGAGATGCAGGGGGCCTCGCTCAACAACATCAAGATCGGCATCAAGATGACCGTCCTGGTGGTGATCCTGGCGCTGGTCTACGTCAAGCGGGACGAGGAGACGCTCGCCAAGCCGCTCTTCGGCGCGGTCGGCGGCCTCACCATGCTCAACATCTTCATCGCGGTGCTCTGGACCTGAGCCCGCCCGGCGGCCCGGCCCCGCCCGGCAAGCGGCGGCCCCGGGCCCCGCACCGCCGTGACGCAACGGCACACCGCGCGGTCATCCCGCTCCGTACTCCGGAGACGGCGGATGACCGCGCGGTGGCGTGTGGGGGGTGGGTCCGCGGGCGCGGGGCACGCGCAGGCTAGGCGGGCCGGACGCTCCCGTAGATCGGCATGTAGTAGATCGACTCGATCCGGACGTTGGCGCCCGGGTGCGGGGCGTGGATCATCTTGCCGTCGCCGATGTACATCCCGACGTGGCTGATGTCGTTGTAGAAGAACACCAGGTCACCGGGCTGGAGATCGGCGGTGGCGACCCGGGTGCCGGTCTTGACCTGGTCCCAGGTCGTGCGCGGCAGGTCGACCCCGGCCGCCTTCCACGCGGCCTGCGTCAGGCCCGAGCAGTCGTAGGAGCTGGGCCCGGTGGCGCCCCAGACGTACGGCTTGCCCATCTGGGCGCGGACGAACGCGAGCGCCTTCTGGGCCTTGGTGCTGTACGAGCCGCCGTCCGAGGAACCGCCGCCGGAGGAGGTGCCGCCGCCGGACGACGTGCCGCCGCCGGGGGTGGTCTGGCCGGAGCCGTCGGTGGGCTGCTGCCGCCGCTTCTCGGCCTCCTCCCGGGCCTTGCGCTCGGCCTCGGCCTGCTTCTGGCGCTCCAGCTCGGCCAGCCGCGCCTTCTCCTGCGCGGTCAGCCGGGACAGCAGCTGCCGGGCCTGCGCCAGCTTGCCCTGGACCTCCCGCTTGTTGTCCTTCAGGGACGTCTGCGACTGCTGGAGGTCCTCCAGGCTGCGGGTGGCCTCGACGCGCTGGCGGGTGGCCGTGGCGGCCTGCTTCTGGTAGTCGCTGACCGCCTGCTTCTGCTGCCCGCTCAGGCGCTCCATCAGGTGGTTGCGGTCGGCGAACTGCTGCGGGTCCTTGGCCAGCATCAGCTGGGCGGTCGGGTTGATCCCGCCGCTCTGGTACTGCGCCGAGGCGAACGTGCCCAGCCGGCGCCGGGACTCGTTCATCTTCTCCGCGCGCCGGGCCGCCTCGTCGAGCAGGCGGTTCACGGTGCGCTGCTGGCCGGCCGCCTTCTCCTTGGCGGCGTTGTACTTCTGGGTGGAGACCTCCGCCTGCTGGTACAGGTCGTCGACCTTCTGCTTGACCTCTTCGATGCTCTGCTGCGGCGCCTTGGGGGCGGCGTTCGCGGTCTGCGACAGCAGGGTGACCGAGGCCAGCGCGGCGGTGGTGAGCCCGGTCGCGGTACGGCGACCGGCGGGCGTGGCGAGTATGGGGGTGCGCGGCTTGCGATGGGACGCCAAGGCCGGCGACTCCTTCCGTGGACCGCCTACCGGGTTAGCTGTCGGGTTCGGGCGGTCTGCTGACGGAAGGCTTGCCCTACGGCCGGTGCGTCCGCCTGGCGACGGTCACCCCGGTCGATTCACCCCAGTTGTGCTCTTGGGTCCCCGGCTCCGGATGCCTGGGGGCAGCGCCGGACTCGGCGGGGGCGGCCCGTGCGAACGCTCTCGTCCGCTGGGACGGCGGGCTGCCCGAGCGAGACCGTAGCCAACTCGTGTGGCTCCTGTGAAGGCGAGTGTTCGATATGCCCGAAACCTTTTCGTGACCTGGACCTGCGCGGCCCCTCGGCCCCGCCCGGCGGCGTACTGCATGCTCCGGCCGGGGCGGGAGCGGACAATCCGTCACTCCGGGTCCGGTTGTCAGTGCGGCGGCCTAGACTCGGTGGGCGATGAGCAGCCTCTTTGACGACAGCTTCCTGGCGGATCTCGGCCCCCCGGACGAGGAGCCCCCGCCGCCGCCCGAGGACGAGCACGGCCCGGTCCCGGAGGAGATGCCCGCCGACCTCTTCGGCGGGGAGTTCGACGCGCCCGCGCCCAGGGAGCCGTACTACCGCGACGGCGCCGCCCGCCCGGCCCTCGACCCGGCGGCCCTCCTGGAGGGGCTCAACGACCAGCAGAAGGCCGCCGTGGTGCACAGCAGCGGCCCGCTGCTGATCGTCGCCGGCGCCGGCTCCGGCAAGACCCGGGTGCTCACCCACCGCATCGCCCACCTCCTCGCCGAGCGGCACGTCCACCCCGGCCAGATCCTCGCGATCACCTTCACCAACAAGGCCGCGGGTGAGATGAAGGAGCGCGTCGAGCAGCTGGTCGGCCCGCGGGCCGGCGCCATGTGGGTCTCCACCTTCCACAGCGCCTGCGTGCGGATCCTGCGCCGCGAGTCCAAGAAGCTCGGCTTCACCTCGTCCTTCTCGATCTACGACGCGGCCGACTCCAAGCGCCTGATGGCCCTGGTCTGCCGCGATCTGGACCTGGACCCCAAGCGCTTCCCGCCCAAGTCCTTCAGCGCGAAGATCTCCAACCTCAAGAACGAGCTCATCGACGAGGAGACCTTCGCCGGGACGGCGGCCGACGGCTTCGAGAAGACCCTGGCCCAGGCGTACGCGATGTACCAGGCGCGGCTGCGCGAGGCCAACGCCCTGGACTTCGACGACATCATCATGACGACGGTCCATCTGCTCCAGGCGTTCCCGGACGTCGCCGAGCACTACCGCCGCCGCTTCCGCCACGTCCTCGTCGACGAGTACCAGGACACCAACCACGCCCAGTACACCCTCGTGCGCGAACTGGTCGGCCCCGGCAGCCAGGAGACGCCCGCCGCCGAGCTGTGCGTGGTCGGTGACGCCGACCAGTCCATCTACGCCTTCCGCGGCGCCACGATCCGCAACATCCTCCAGTTCGAGGAGGACTACCCGGACGCCACCACGATCCTGCTGGAGCAGAACTACCGCTCCTCGCAGACGATCCTCTCCGCCGCCAACGCCGTCATCGAGCGCAACGAGAACCGCCGCCCCAAGAACCTCTGGACGGACGCCGGCGCCGGCGCCCGGATCACCGGCTACGTCGCCGACACCGAGCACGACGAGGCCCAGTTCGTCGCCGACGAGATCGACCGGCTCACCGACGCCGGCGACGCCAAGGCCGGCGACGTCGCGGTCTTCTACCGCACCAACGCCCAGTCCCGCGTCTTCGAAGAGATCTTCATCCGGGTCGGGCTGCCCTACAAGGTCGTCGGCGGCGTGCGCTTCTACGAGCGCAAGGAGGTCCGCGACATCCTGGCCTACCTCCGGGTGCTCGCCAACCCCGAGGACGCCGTCCCGCTGCGCCGGATCCTCAACGTCCCCAAGCGCGGCATCGGCGACCGGGCCGAGGCGATGATCGAGGCGCTGGCCTCACGCGAGAAGATCACCTTCCCGCAGGCGCTGCGCCGGGTCGACGAGGCGTACGGCATGGCCGCCCGCTCCGCCAACGCCGTCAAGCGCTTCAACGCCCTGATGGAGGAGCTGCGCACCATCGTGGAGTCCGGGGCCGGCCCCGCCACGATCCTGGAGGCCGTCCTGGAGCGCACCGGCTATCTCGCCGAACTCCAGTCGTCCACCGACCCGCAGGACGAGACCCGCGTCGAGAACCTCCAGGAACTCGCCTCCGTGGCCCTGGAGTTCGAGCAGGACCGCGGCGAGGCCGAGGCGCCGGAGGGCGCCGCCCCGGGCCCCGGGTCGCTCGCCGAGTTCCTGGAGCAGGTCGCGCTGGTCGCCGACTCCGACCAGATCCCGGACGCACCTACTGAATCTGCCGCTGACGCGGCGGGCTCGGAGGGCACCGGCGTCATCACGCTGATGACCCTGCACACCGCCAAGGGCCTGGAGTTCCCGGTCGTCTTCCTGAGCGGCATGGAGGACGGCGTCTTCCCGCACATGCGGGCGCTCGGCCAGACCAAGGAGCTGGAGGAGGAGCGCCGGCTCGCCTACGTCGGCATCACCCGCGCCCGCGAGCGGCTCTACATCACCCGCGCCACGATGCGCAGCGCCTGGGGCCAGCCTTCCTACAACCCGCCCTCGCGCTTCCTGGAGGAGATCCCGGACGCGTACGTGGACTGGCGGCGCACCGGCCCGGCGACGCCGTCCGCGTCCATGGGCGGGCTGTCGTCGGGCGGTTCCTCGGGCGGCTTCGGCGGGGGCGGCATCGGCGCCTCGCTCTCCTCGACGCGCGCCAAGGGGCCGAGCGGTTTCGCGACCCGGCGGACCAAGGACCGTCCGGTGGTCTCGCTGGCCGTCGGCGACCGCGTCACCCACGACAGCTTCGGGCTCGGCACCGTCGTCACGGTCAAGGGCAGCGGGGACAACGCCGAGGCGACCATCGACTTCGGCGGTGAGAAGCCCAAGCGGCTGCTGCTGCGGTACGCGCCGGTGGAGAAGCTCTAGGAGACGGGACGAGGGGCCTGCCGCGGTGTGCGGCAGGCCCCTCGGCGCTTTGCTGGTGCGGGAGTTCGCCTACGGGAGGGTCAGTTCGGGTTGAGGCCGTGGGCGCGCAGCCACGGGAGCGGATCGATCGCCGCGCCGCCGCCCGGCCGCACCTCGAAGTGCAGATGCGGGCCGGTGGAGTTGCCGGAGCTGCCGGAGTAGGCGATGGTGTCGCCGGCCTTGACCGAACCGGAGCGGATCTTGGTGCTGGTGAGGTGGCAGTACCAGGTCTCGGTGCCGTCGGGCGCCGTCAGGATCGCCATGTTGCCGTAGGCGGAGTTCCACTGGGTGCGGATGGTGCCGTCGGTGGCCGCCATGACGGAGGTGCCGTAGTCGACCGGGAAGTCGATGCCGGTGTGCACCGACATCCAGTTCACCCCGGCCTGGCCGAAGGTGGCGCTCAGCCCGTGCTGGGCGACCGGCAGGACGAACTTGGGGCGCAGCGCCTCCTTGCGGGCCGCCTCCTCCTGCTTGCGCTTGCGCTCCTGGGCCTGCCGCTCCCTGAGGTCCAGCCGCTCCTGGGTGCGGCTGGCCCGGTCGCGGAAGTCCTGGGCGCTGGCGCTGAGTCCGGCGAGCTGGTTGTCCAGCTTCTTGTTGGCCGCCGTCGTCGTCCGCTTCGCCGCGCCGGCGTCCGGTGCGGCCTGGGTCGTCGCCCCTTCCTTGGCGTCCCCGCCGAAGTGGCCGACCGAGGCCGCGGCCGCCGCGCAGACGCCCATCGCGGCCACCGAGGGCACCGCGACGGTCAGCAGCGCCGAGCGCTTGGCCTGGCGGCGCCGGCTGCGGCCGCCACGGCCCACCTCGTCCGCCGCGGGACCACGCCGGCCGGCGGCGGGGGCTTCGGGGACGGCGGTGACGGGCATCGCCTGGGTCATCGCCTCGGCGATCGCCGGCTCGTCGGGGGCGGTGTCGGCGGCGTCCGTGTCGTGCCCGTCCTCGGCCTCGGGGGCGAACGCCGTGAGCGGCTGGTCCCACACGACGGTGTCGTCGGCGGGCGGGCGCGCCTGGGCCGGGATGCCGGGCGCCGGGTCGTGCGCGCGGCCGTCGAGGTCGGCGTAGTCCGCGGTCGACCAGACCGCGGTGGCCTCGTAGCCGGCCGGCTCCTGGACGGCGGTGGCGGTGGCCGCGAACGAGGCGGTGTCGTAGGCCGTGGAGCCGTAGTCGTAGCCGGCGTCGCCGTGGGCGCCGGTGCCGTATCCGGAATCGGTGTAACTGCCGGTGGCGTAAGGGTCGGTGGCGTAGGGGGCGGTGGCGTAGGAGTCGGTGCGGGCGTCGGCGCTGCCGTAGTGGCCGGCGCCGTACACCGTGCCGTCGAAGCCCCCGCCCGGGTGGCCCCCGCCGTCGTAGCCGCCCGTGCCGTAGGCGGTGCCGCCGTCGGCGTGCCCGTAGGAGGTGGTGTCGTAGCCGGTGCCGTACGGGGCGGTGGCGTCGGTGGCGTAGCCGGGGGCGTCGTAACCGGCGTGCGGGTACGGGTCGTAGGCGGTGCTGCCGTAGGCGGCGTCGTACCCGGTGGTGGGGTAACCGGCGGTGGCGTAAGGGTCGGTGAGGTGCCCGCCCGCGGCGTAGGCGCCCTGGCCGTAGCCACCGGGGTGCGAACCGAAGAGGGGGTCACCGTCGCCGTATGCCGACTGCGCATGGGCGGCATCGGAAGAGGGGGCGGTCGGAAACTGAGCCCCGGATAGGTGACGGTCGTCCACCAACTTCTCTTTCGCCTCGGCTGCAGGAGAATTAGCGGCGACTGTACCCGGCGGCCCGCGACGGCGACAATCTTCCTGGGGTTTCGGGCTCGGCGGGGCAGGGCATTTGCCGCCGACCGCGGTGGATATGCACATTCTTGGCGGCCTGTTCGACGCGCGTTCGGCACCGCGGCCGGGAGGCGGTGCGGGGCGGTCGGGCCGGCGCCGGGGCGGCGGCCGATCAGGCCACCGCGGTGACGTCCCGGTCGGCCCGGGCCGCGTGCGCGGCGGTCAGCGCCTCCCGAATCCCGGCCGCGACGGCCGCGTTGACCGGCAGCGCGAGATGCCCGACACCGTCGACCCGGACGTTCTCCGCCCGCAGGTCCGGGTGGGCGATCCGGGCGGTCCGGGCCGGCACCATCACCTGGTCCGCGGTGCTCCAGAACGCCACGAAGCGCGTCCGGCAGTGCGGCGCCGGAAGCGCCAACTCCGCGATCACCTCGGAATCCGGGCGCATCTGCCGGACGAGCGGATGCGCCGACATCAGGGGCGCGACGCGGGTGCCGGAGTGCGGGGTGCCGAGCGTGACCACCGTGCGGACGCGGGCGTCGCCGCCGCGCCGCTGTACGTAGTAGCGGGCGATCAGACCGCCGAGGCTGTGGCCGACGACGTCCACCCGGTGGTGCCCGGTCCGGGCGCAGAGCTCCTCCACATGACGGCCCAGCAGTTCGGCGGCCCAGCGCAGATCGCCGGTCAGCGGCGGGTAGTTGACCGCCTCGACCTGGTGCCAGCCGTGGCGGAGCAGGGAGCGGCGCAGCAGGACGAAGACCGAGCGGTTGTCGATGAAGCCGTGGAGCAGCAGGACCGGTGGGCGGGCGCGGCCCTCGGTGGGCAGCGGCGCCGGGGAACCGGCCGCGGCGGGCGCGGGCGCGGGGCGCTCCTGGGCGATCCCCGTGGGATAGAGGAGGAGATGGGCGGCGAGCACCGCCACGTCCACGACCGTGGCGCGGAGCGGAGGGATCGCGCGGAGAACGGGCAGGGCCCCCATGGCCGACCTCCCAAGCGGCCTGCGGCAGGCGGCGATGGCCCGTGCATGCCCTGAGGGGAAACCGTGCGGCGACGGCGGTGCGGCGTGCCCCGTACGCCGGCCCGGCTGCGGCTCCCCGGGCGCCCGGCCCGCGCGTCACGTCGCCGGCCGTCCCGGGCGGCGGTGCGAGGCACGGAACGCGACGCGTCACGAATATGTCCCGTGTGTGATTTCCCCCTCGCTGGATGTCACGAAACGGCGGGGTACGGGATGCTGTAGATAACGTTCGTTCACGCTCGTGGCCGCCGGTTCGCGGTGGCGCGACCGAATGTCGGCTCGGCGGCACCGCCCTGGCAGTGCCGCGCATGGCTTGGAGGCAGTGATGAGTGTGGCGCGGCAAGACGGGGCGCAGGCGGAGGGCCAGGGCGCGGTGGGCCGGTCGGGGCCGATCCGGGTCGTCGTCGCCAAGCCGGGGCTCGACGGGCACGACCGGGGCGCCAAGGTCATCGCCCGGGCGCTGCGGGACGCCGGCATGGAAGTGATCTACACCGGGCTGCACCAGACGCCGGAGCAGATCGTCGACACCGCGATCCAGGAGGACGCCGACGCGATCGGGCTGTCCATCCTCTCCGGTGCGCACAACACCCTCTTCGCGAAGGTGCTCGCCCTGCTGGCGGAGCGGGACGCGGCGGACATCAAGGTCTTCGGCGGCGGCATCATCCCGGAGGCGGACATCGCTCCCCTCAAGGAGCAGGGCGTCGCGGAGATCTTCACGCCGGGCGCGACCACCGCCGCGATCGTGGAGTGGGTCACCGCGAACGTCCGACCGCTGGCCGTCTGAGCCGCCCGCGGCCGGGCCCGTCTGTGGGGGCGGGGCCGGCCGCCGGCGGAACGGCGCCGCCGCCCTCCGGGGGCGGCGGGCGCCCCCGCCGGTCATGACGGCTCCCCGGAGAGCTCCGCGCGCATCGCGGCGCGCAGCCGGAGCGTGCCGACCAGCCGCTGGAACGCCTCGGCCCAGTAGCCGCCGGAGCCCGGCGAGGCGCCCTCGGGCTCGTCCGCGACCGCCGTGAGCATCTCCAACCGGTCGGCCGCCGCCGGGTCCAGGCAGCGCTCGGCCAGCCCCATCACCCCGCTGAAGCTCCACGGATAGCTGCCCGCGTCCCGGGCGATGTCCAGTGCGTCGACCACCGCCCGGCCCAGCGGCTCGGACCACGGGAGTGCGCAGACGCCCAGCATCCGGAAGGCGTCCGCGAGCCCGTGGACGGCGATGAACTCGGCGGCCCACCGGGCCCGTTCGTCCGCCGGGAGGACGGTCAGCAGCTTCGTCAGATCCCGGGAGGAGCCGGCCGGGGCCATCTCGGTGGCGGCCTGCCCGGGATCACCGGGCGCGCCCAGCAGCGCCCGTGCCCAGTCGGCGTGCCGCTGGCGCACCGCGGCCCGGCACCAGGCGTCGTGCAGCTCCGTTTGCCAGTCGCCGGCCACCGGGAGCGCGACGATCTCCTGTGGGGTGCGGCCGCCGAGGTGGGCGGTCCAGCGGTCCAGCGGGGCCGCCTCCACCAACTGGGCCAGCCACCAGGCCCGTTCACCGCGCCCGGAGGGCGGCTTGGGGGCGACGCCGTCCCGCTGCATGCCGGCGTCGCAGGCACGCGGCGGGTCGACGGCGAGAGATTCGGCGGCGGCCGGGGCCCCGGGGGCGGGGCCGGCCGGGCGGACGCAGGCCAGGCTGCGCTCGGCCATCCGGGCCGCGAGCGCGGAGGCGGGGAGCGCGGAGAGGAGTTCCGCCGCGGTGGCGCGGACGGTGCGGCTGCGGTCGGACAGCGCCTGCTCCAGGAAGGGCTCGTCGGCCGGGGTGAGGGTCTCGCCCAGGGAGTCCAGGAACATCAGGCGGTCCTCGGCGCGCTCGGTCGCCCAGGTGGTGGCGAGCAGCTCCCGGCCGGCCCCCGGATCGCGGCGGCGCACCGCGGTCAGCAGTGCCACCCGCTCCGCGAACAGCCCCTCCTCCCAGAGCCGTTGAACCGCCTCGGGGGCGTCGGGGCCCGGCAGGCGCAGCGCGCCGCCGATGCCGCGGAGCGCGAACTTCCAGTTGTCGTTGAGGCGCGCCAGCCACAGGCCGCGGGGGCCCGCCAGGGCGAGCGCGGCGGGCCGCAGGTCCGTCCGGGCCCGGGCCACGTCCAGCAGTGCGGGCAGCAGCGCCTCGGGGGCGCGGTAGCCGCGCCCGTCGGCGGCCGCCAGCCACTGGGGCAGCAGTTCGGTGAGGTCGGGGTCCGTACCGCGCCGGCTGCCGGAGCCGCCGCGGTCGGCGAGCAGCAGCGCCAGCCGGCGGCGGGCGGCCGGCGGCAGCGGCGGGCGCGGGTCGTCGGGGGCCGGGGCGGGCCGTTCGCCGGCCGGGGCGGGGCGCAGTGCGGCGCGCCGCCGCACGGTGCTCACCGCCGCCGCGTCCAGCAGCGCGGCCGCGGCGCTCTGGCCGGCCCGTACGGCCACCGGCGGGGTCCGGCGCTCCGTCCCCAGGAGCGCGGCGCTCAGCAGATCGGGCCAGGGGGCGGGGGTGGTGGCGGTCGTGGCGGGTGGGGTGGGTGGTGTGGTGGACATGTCCTGCCTCCGGGGGAGGGTGGTGGTGCCCGGATGCGGTCTCGCGCGGGGCGGGCCGCGGACGGGCGGGACGTCTGGCGGCTGGTCGCTGGGGCGGTGGGTGGGGGCATCGGGCCGAAGGGGCGCGCGACGGTGGGACGGGAACGCCGGACCGGCGCGCCGACGGGCCGCGGGCGGCCGATCAGACGGACAGCGGCACCGGGGTCGGGTCCCAGACCGTCAGGGGCAGGAAGCCGCGGTGGCCGCATTCGCCGAAGACCGTGAGCGGGCCGCCGCCCGATATGGCCGCCAGCTGCCACAGGGCCGTGCGGCCCAGGCAGCGCGGGTCCAGGGGCAGTGCGGACTCGCCGTCGACGTCGGCCAGTTGCCAGCCGGCGCCGTCCCGGGCCGGCAGCGGGACGACGTCGGTGAGGACCACCGGCCAGGCGTCCAGCCAGGGGTCGTCGCGCAGCGCGTGCCCGTACGCGGCCAGGGCGGCCTCGATGCCGCAGCCGGACGGGACCGGGCCCGGGACGGCGGGGGAGTGCCGTTCCCCGAGGGCGACGCGCAGCGGCCGGGCGCCCGGATAGTAGGCCAGCTCGGCGTCGAGCAGCAGACCGGGCGGCAGGGACACGTCCAACGGGCGGTGGGAGCCGCCGAAGGAGAGGTGCAGTGCCATCCGGCCGGTCCGCTCGCCGCGGAGGAAGATCCGGCGGCTGGTCAACGGGCCCTCCTCGCCGTCCTGTTGGGCGAGGACGAGCCAGCGGTCCCGGATCGTCACCGCGTCCGGATCGGCCAGTACGTCCGCGGCGTCCGTGGTCAGCCCCACGCGGGAGCGGACCGTCGCCGCGAGCGGGGCCGGCAGCCGCTCCGCCCCCAGGAAACCCTGATCGAGGAGGTGCAGCAGGGCGCACTCCGCCAGCAGGCGGGACGGCCAGTCCGGGCCGGACGACGCGATGGAACCCAACTCCCGGGCGCGTGCGGCGAGTCCGGGAGCCTGCGCGTCGATCATCCGGGCGGCGGTCTCGTCCCAGGAATCCCGGCCGCTGCCGGTGCCGTCCCCGGACGCGGTGCTCCCGCCGGCGCCGGCGGCCGTCGTGAGGCCGGAGCGCAGCAGATCCTCCAGCCGCCGCTCCAACTCGGTGGCGCCGGCGGCGATCCGCTGCCGGCGGCGCTCCGCCCGCCGCCGGGCCGCCTCCGGATCCGCCGGCGCACGGGACGGGGCGCCGGGCCCCGCGCCGCCCTCCGGCCGCTCGGACCGCCGGCGGCGGGCCGCCAGCCACTCGGCGACCCAGGGCGGCGGCTCCCCGTGCGCGGCCGTGTCGTCGGCCGCCCGATCGCCGGCCTCGCCGTCGGAAGCGGAGCCGGGAGCGGCGTCGGATGCGGGGGCGGATGCGGGGTCGGGCGGGGAGCCGGACGCGCCGTCGGCTGCGGCGCCCGCCCAGCGCAGCAGCAGTCCCAGCGCGTGCTTGCACGGCACCTTCCGGCTCGGGCAACTGCACGTGTATCCCGCGCCGTTGAGGTCCACCGCCGTCCGGTACGGCGTGCTGCCGCTACCCTCGCACGCCCCCCACACCGCGCCCCCGCCCGCGCCGGCCCCCGACCACCTGCCGGACGCGGCGAGCCGTCCGCCCGCCGCGCGCGATGCCTCGTCAGGTGCCAGCGCGAGCACCTGGTCCGTCGTCCAGCGTTCCCCGTGCGCACTCATGTCCGACCCCCTGCGGATGTCCGTCGACCGCCGTCGACCTCCTGCGGATGTGCCGTCTCCGACGCTACGACCGACCACTGACAACGCCCCTCCCTCATCGTGAACTTGGCAGGTCAGGAGGGGTTTTCGGGGGATTGTCAGTGGGCTGGTGCAGGCTTGGGAAAGCAAGCGGCCGGCGGGCTTCGCGCCGGGTGCCGGCCGCACATCGTGCGACGAGGGGGAAGCATGTCCGAGAACGGCATCACGGCGGCGGGCCAGGCGCGCGACGCGACGGGGGAGACGGTGCGGACGCCCGCCGGGGAAGCGCTGCGACCGCACGCCGAAGTCGCCTTCGCAAAGGAGCTGTCGGCGCTCGCGGCGGCCGACGACCGGCCCCGGCCGGAGCGCTGGCGGCTCTCGCCGTGGGCGGTCGCGACGTATCTGCTCGGCGGCGCGCTCGCCGACGGCACGGTCATCACACCCAAGTACGTCGGCCCGCGGCGGATCATCGAGGTCGCGGTCACCACCCTCGCCACGGACCGCGCGCTGCTGCTGCTCGGCGTGCCGGGCACCGCCAAGACCTGGGTCTCGGAGCATCTGGCGGCGGCGGTCAGCGGCGACTCCACTTTGCTGGTGCAGGGCACCGCCGGCACCCCTGAGGAGGCGATCCGCTACGGCTGGAACTACGCCGAGCTGCTCGCCCACGGGCCCAGCCGGGACGCCCTGGTGCCCAGCCCCGTGATGCGGGCGATGGCGCAGGGCATGACCGCACGCGTCGAGGAACTGACCCGGATCCCCGCCGACGTCCAGGACACCCTCATCACGATCCTGTCGGAGAAGACCCTGCCGATACCGGAGTTGGGGCAGGAGGTGCAGGCCGTCCGCGGCTTCAACCTGATCGCCACCGCCAACGACCGCGACCGCGGCGTCAACGACCTCTCCAGCGCGCTGCGCCGCCGCTTCAACACCGTCGTGCTGCCGCTGCCCGCCTCCCCGGACGACGAGGTGGACATCGTCACGCGACGGGTCGAGCAGATCGGCCGCACGCTGCGCCTCCCGCCCGCCCCCGAGGGGATGGAGGAGATCCGCCGCGTGGTGACGGTCTTCCGCGAGCTGCGCGATGGCGTCACGGCCGACGGCCGCACCAAGCTCAAGTCCCCGTCCGGGACGCTCTCCACGGCCGAGGCCATCTCCGTGGTCACCAACGGGCTGGCGCTGGCCACCCACTTCGGGGACGGCGTGCTGCGCCCCGGGGACGTGGCCGCCGGCCTCCTGGGCGCGGTGGTCCGCGATCCGGCCGCGGACCGCGTCGTCTGGCAGGAGTACCTGGAGACCGTGGTGCGCGAGCGCGACGGCTGGAAGGACTTCTACCGCGCCTGCCGGGAGGTGGGCGCATGACCGGCGGGAGCGGGGACGGGCCGGTGCTGCTCGGGGTGCGGCACCACGGCCCGGGATCGGCGCGGGCGGTGCGGGCCGCGTTGGAGCAGTGCGCGCCCCGCGCGGTGCTGATCGAGGGGCCGCCGGAGGCGGACGACCTGGTGCCGCTGGCCGCCCGGGCGGAGATGCGGCCGCCGGTCGCGCTGCTCGCGCACGCGGTGGACGACCCCGGGCGGGCGGCGTTCTGGCCGCTGGCCGCCTTCTCCCCGGAGTGGGTGGCGCTGCGCTGGGCCCTGGAGCACGACGTCCCGGTGCGCTTCATCGACCTCCCGGCGGCCCATGCGCTGGCCCTGGGGGACGAGGAGGACGAGGCGGAAGAGGAAGCTGGGACGGACGCGGAGACCGCGTCGGGGGGCCCGGAGGCCGAGACGCTGCGGGTGGACCCCCTCCGGGTGCTCGCCGAGGCCGCCGGGCACGACGACCCCGAGCGCTGGTGGGAGGACGTGGTCGAGCACCGCGGGGCACACCGGCCGGGGGCGGACGCGCTGGCGCCGTTCGCCGCGCTCACCGAGGCCATGACCGAGCTGCGCGTCGCGTACGGCGACGGCGGCCATCGTCGCGACGCGGTGCGGGAGGCCCATATGCGGCTCCGACTGCGGGCCGCGCGGCGGGAGTTCGGGGACCCCGTCGCCGTGGTGTGCGGGGCCTGGCACGTCCCCGCACTGGCCCCGCGGCCCCGCTCGGGCGGGGGGCCCACGGTGACCGCGGACCGGCAGCTCCTCAAGGGCCTGCCGAAGGTGAAGACCGCGCTGACCTGGGTCCCGTGGACCCACCGGCGGCTGGCCCGGCGCAGCGGATACGGCGCCGGGATCGCCTCCCCCGGCTGGTACGGCCATCTCTTCGACGCCCCCGACCGCCCCGTGGAGCGCTGGCTGACCAAGGCCGCCCGGCTGCTCCGCGAGGAGGACTACGCCGTCTCGTCGGCCCATGTCATCGAGGCGGTGCGGCTGGCCGAGGGGCTCGCCACGGTCCGCGGCCGCCCGCTGGCCGGCCTCGCCGAACTGGACGACGCGGTCCGGGCGGTGATGGGCGACGGTTCCGACGCCCCCTCCGCCCTGATCCACGACCGGCTGGTGGTCGGCGACGTACTGGGCCAGGTGCCCGAGGACGCCCCGGCCGTCCCGCTCCAGCGGGACCTCGCCCGTTGCCGGCGCACCCTGCGGCTCAAGCCCGAAGCGGCCGAGCGGGAGCTGGAGTTGGACCTCCGCAAGGAGACCGACGCCGGCCGTAGCCGACTGCTGCACCGGCTGCGGCTGCTCGGCGTCCCCTGGGGGGAGCCCCTCCGCTCCCGGGGCAGCACCGGCACCTTCCGGGAGACCTGGCGGCTGCGCTGGGAGCCGGAGTTGTCGGTGCGGGTCGCGGAGGCCGGGGTGTGGGGCACCACGGTGCTCGGGGCCGCCACCGCCAAGGCCGCCGCGGACGCCCCGCAGGCCGCGGCCCTCGCCGAGGTCACCGCGCTCGCCGAGCGCTGCCTGCTCGCCGGACTGCCCGACGCCCTGCCGGTGGTGATGCGGGTGCTGGCGGACCGCGCCGCCCTCGACGCGGACGTCGGCCATCTCGCCCAGGCGCTGCCCGCCCTGGTCCGTTCGGTGCGCTACGGGGACGTCCGCGGCACCGACGCCGCGGTGCTCCGCGAGGTGGCCGCGGGCCTGGCCGGCCGGATCTTCGTCGGCCTGCCCCCGGCCTGCACGGGCCTGGACGCGGACGGAGCGGCGGACCTGCGCGGCCCTCTCGACGCCACCCACCAGGCCGTCGGCCTCCTCGGGCAGGAGGCGGCGCAGACGAGGGCGGAGACGACCGGGGCGATCGGGGCGATCGGGGCGACCGGGAGGAGCCCGGAGAACGGGGGACGGGGCCGGGCGGCCGGAGAGGCCCCGGCGCCGCTCCTCCGGGAGCGCTGGACCGCCGTGCTCCGGATACTCGCCGAACGGGACGCCGTCCCCGGGCTGATCCGCGGCCGGGCCACCCGGCTGCTGCTGGACGACGGGCGGTTGCCCGACGACGGCGCGGAGCAACTGATGGCGCTCGCCCTGTCGCCCGGCGCCCCGCCCGCCGATGCCGCGGGATGGATCGAGGGGTTCGTCGGCGGTCCGGACGGCGGTCTGCTGCTGGTCCATGACGAACGGCTGCTGACGCTGGTCGACGGCTGGCTGACGGGCGTGCCGGACACCGCGTTCGGCCACGTCCTGCCGCTGCTGCGGCGCACGTTCGCGGAGTACGAGTCGGGGGTCCGGCGCACGCTCGGCGAACTGGTCCGCCGCGGCCCGTCCCACGGGTCCGGCCATCAGGCGGCCAATCCGGTCCACGCGGCGGCGCCCGGCTACGGCCCCGGTCTGGACCGCGACCGCGCCGCCGCCGTCCTCCCCACCCTCCGGCTCCTGCTGGGCATACCCCAGCACGGCTACCAGGACGAGGGCGAGGGCGAGGGCGAGAACGAGCACGCGGCCGAGGGCAGGGACGGGGACGGGGACGGGCAGAGCGTCCGGGCCGGCCGGACGGATCAGGCGATGCGGCAGCCCAACGAGCTGATGGAGGCGGGGAGATGACCCTCACGACCGATCGGGAAGCGGAGCGGCTGCGCCGCTGGCGGCTGGTGCTCGGCGGGGCCGGCGCGGACGGCACCGGCTGCGCACTGCGCGGCCAGGACGCCGCGATGGACGGCGCGTTGGAGTCGCTCTACGGGCAGCGACCTCGACCCCGGCCGGGCCGCGGGACGCGCGACGGCGGCGGGGCGAGGGCAGCCGGGCTCGGCGCGTCGGCGCCCCAAGTGGCGCGCTGGCTGGGCGACATCAGGACGTACTTCCCGTCCTCCGTGGTGCAGGTGATGCAGCGGGACGCCATCGACCGCCTGGGGCTGTCCACCCTGCTGCTGGAGCCGGAGATGCTGGAGGCCGTCGAGGCCGATGTCCACCTGGTCGGCACCCTGCTCACGTTGAACAAGGTGATGCCCGAGACCACCAAGGAGACCGCCCGGGCGGTCGTCCGCAAGGTCGTCGGGCAGTTGGAGGAGCGGCTGACCACCCGCACCCGGGCCACGCTCACCGGGGCCCTGGACCGCGCCGCGCGGATCAGCCGGCCGCGGCACCGCGCCATCGACTGGGACCGCACCATCCGGGCCAACCTCAAGCACTACCTCCCCGAACACGGCACCGTCGTCCCCGAGCGGCTGATCGGATACGGGCGCGCCGCCCAGTCGGTGACGAAGGACGTGGTGCTCTGCATCGACCAGTCCGGTTCGATGGCCGCGTCCGTGGTCTACGCCTCGGTGTTCGGCGCGGTGCTGGCCTCGATGCGGGCGATCGACACCCGGCTGGTCGTCTTCGACACCGCCGTGGTCGACCTGACCGACCAGCTGGACGACCCGGTGGACGTGCTGTTCGGGACGCGACTGGGCGGCGGTACGGACATCAACCGGGCGCTGGCGTACTGCCAGTCGCGGATCCGCCGCCCCGCCGACACCGTCGTGGTCCTCATCAGCGACCTCTACGAGGGCGGCATCCGCGCGGAGATGCTCAAACGGGTCGCCGCGATGAAGGCGTCCGGGGTGCAGTTCGTGACCCTGCTCGCGCTCTCCGACGAGGGCGCGCCCGCCTACGACCGGGAGCACGCGGCGGCCCTGGCGGCCCTGGGAGCACCGGCGTTCGCCTGTACGCCGGACCGGTTCCCGGAGGTGATGGCGGCCGCACTGGAGAAGAGGCCGCTGCCCATACCGGACATGGCGGAGCAACGGTGACAGGAAGCCCGCGGGGACTTGCACGGCACCTGGCCGGTCATGCAAGGATCAGGGCATCGCTTGATCACCCGTGACGGGTGCGACACCGAGGCGGTATGCCCGGCTGTCCCCGTCCACATGGGACGCGGCGCCGTTCGCGCGCGGCCTGGTCACCGTCGTGGTGACGGACGGCAAGGCCACCGCGGCCGACGCCGTCGCCGACGCCAAGGCGCTGACCCCGGCCGTGCCGACGGTGCCGGCCGTGCCGACGGTGCCGGCCGTGCCGACGGTGCCGGCCGTGCCGATGGGGCCGGCCGAGCTGGCCGACCTGGCCAACGCCGCCAACGTTCCGGCGGCGCCCGCGCTTCCCGTGCGGGGGCGCTGAATCGTCCGGCCGACAGCACGGTGTGCACCGGTGGTCCGGTCGCGGCGGCGGCCGGCAGCCGGGGCGGCCGGGAGGCTGGATAAGGCGGTCGGGGTGATGTGGGGATCGCCTCGGCCCGCCTGAGGGAAACGCCGGGTGGTCCTCTGTGGGGGAGGGCCACCCGGCTTTTTCTCTCCGGGAGTTGAGGAGTCGGGGCGGCGGGACCCCGGATGCTCCGGGGCATCACCGACTGCCTCCTGGAGGGCGGCAAGACACGCGGAGAGGCCGTGCAGCATCTCCTCCGCCTCCTTCTCGGACAGCTCGTCCACCCACGCGGTACGCGCCTTGAAGTCCGCCTGGATGGCATCGAGTTGACGGCCCAGCTCCGGATAGCTGCGGTGTCGGGTCCATGCTTCCTCTACTTGCGCACGCCACCGCTCCCAGGCCCTCGCGCTCATGCACGCACCGCCTTGGGGTGAGGATGACGACGCATTTCGGGGTGTCCTCCTGGACCAGGGGGAGGCGTGTCCCAGTACATTGATTGGTGACCTAGGGCGCCCCGGACAGGAGTCGCTATGGCGGACACTCATCACCCGTACATGCAGGTTGCGGAGCGCATCCGACGCCGAATCCTGGATGGCGCTCTCAAGGAGGGCGAAAAGCTCCCTCCCGTACGGGAGTTGGCTCGACAGGAGGGGGTGTCCGTCGCCACTCTCGGTCGGTCTCTCGACCAACTCCAGGTGGAGGGGTACATCACCACGTCACGTAGGGGGACTTTCGTCGCCAACGCGCCGGAGATCGCGCCTTCGGGCTACGACCGCATCACTCGCGTCCTGCGCACCGGCTCGGTTCTTGCCGACGGCGAGACGGTGATCGTCACGCATGCGGAGTTGATCAGGCCGCCCCAGTACATCGCCGAGATCTTCGATCTCTCCGAGGGGGACCAAGTGGTCCGCCGTCAGTGGCATACGGGCAAGGGCCAGCAGCGCACCGGCCTCTTCGTGACCTGGTACCCCGCCCACTTCGCCGCTGCGGTCCCGGAACTGCTGTCCACTTCTGCCAAGTCGTCAGCAGGGCTGTTGCCGAAGATCCAGCGTGCCACGGGGCGTCGCGTCGTCGCGGGCCGCGACGACATTCACGGCCGGGACGCGGACGCACGGGAGGCCAATTTCCTTGGGCTGCAAACCGGTTCACCCATCCTGGCGGGAGCTCACCGACTCTGGGATGACCAGGGCGTCATCGAATACGGCGAATGGTGCCTCCCCTACCGGCTGACCGTCGGCTATGAATACAGCTTTGAAGCTGCGCCCGACGGCTCCTGAACTGGAGTCGCCGGGCGAGGCGCGGAACGGCCACCCGCCGTAACGCATTTGGGGCGCTGTTGGAGGGTGGCCGTCGAGTTCGGGCCGGCGGTCGGTGTGTCGCTTTCAGGGGTCGCCGGGCAAGCGGTGTCGAGTAGCCCCGCCCCGGTCTATGCCGGCGAAGAGCCCTTCCGCTCCGGACGCTTGGTCCGCGCGGCACGCAACAGCTCAAACGCTGTCAGCTCGTAAAAGACGTGCCCCGTATCCTCCACGTGCCGGAGACACCATTCCCGGGCCTTCTCGGGATGGGGAGTATCCATGCAGAACTCCCCGCCCTCCTGGCACTTCCCCACGCGCCTGAGCCCCAACTTCGCACGGTCACGGAGCGTCCACTCCCGGGGTATCACCGACTGCCTCCTGGAGGGCGGCAAGACATGCGGAGAGGCCGTGCAGCATCTCCTCCGCCTCCTTCTCGGACAGCTCGTCCACCCACGCGGTACGCGCCTTGAAGTCCGCCTGCATGGCATCGAGTTGACGGTCAAGGTCCGGATGGCTGCGGTGTCGGGTCCATGCTTCCTCTACTTGCGCACGCCACCGCTCCCAGGCCCTCGCGCTCATGCACGCACCGCCTTGGGGTGAGGATGACGACGCATTTCGACGTTGCAGTCAGTCACCTTCGACCAGTTCCCGGTGGCCCGCGCTCGTTCACGTTGCCGGGCCAGGGCCGCGCACACGTCGCACCCGGCAACGGGCCTGGGCTCACGCACCACGCCGGGGTCAGGCAGGTGAACCGGGTCGCTCATGCCGGTCATCAGAACCCCACCTGCACACCGTGAATCCGACGCGGACCGGCATCGATCCCGTGCACCGCCAGCCACAACGCCCGCCGTCGGCCACGCTGTTGCCGCCTTTCCGTCCGTTCCTCCCGAGTCAGGAGGAACGGACGGATCAGCGGCGCGTCGTCATCAAGCAGCCACTCCTCGGTGGGGACGCGGGGGAGTACGAGGGTGGGGGTGTCCTCCCGGACCACGGTGCGGGGTGCGTCGGCCGACCGGTGACGGCCATGGGCCGGCAGTAGCCGGCACAGCAGCGATTCGAAGATCGTTCGGATAGTGTGGAGCATGCTTTCAACCCTCCAGCGGTTGAGGCCACGCCC
Source organism: Streptomyces sp. NPDC093097 (assembly GCF_044754325.1). NCBI lineage: Bacteria > Bacillati > Actinomycetota > Actinomycetes > Kitasatosporales > Streptomycetaceae > Streptomyces > Streptomyces sp. NPDC093097. The sequence continues at coordinate 280,415 of NZ_JBIVOW010000002.1, read as the reverse complement.
CCGGACCGTCGCCACGGTCGCGGGGGTCTTGTGCGTCTCGCTCCGGATGACTTCCAGAGGACAACCACCGTGTCCTGCTCGGCAGTTGGCCGCAATGGAATCTGCTGAGAATCAGCCCCAGAAGAAGTATTGGCACATGCCAAAGCATGCGCATGGCTTCTGCTGCGCGCACATCACGTGCCAGGCTGAACGCAAGGCAGACGACGGTGCGCACATGCGCCAGAATGGGGGGCACGTGGCAGCAAGACCGCAGCCAACCGCCAGGCGGATCGGGCTCGGGCATGAACTGCGGCAGCTACGCAAGGAAGCCGGACTCACCATCGCGGAGGCGGCGAGAGGCATGCACTTCGACGAGAGCACGCTTCAACGCGTTGAGACCGGCTGGAAGTCCTTCCGGCAGGCGGGGCACCTCCGGGAACTGCTGGAGCGCTACGGCATCACCGACGAAGAGCAGGTGAACCGGCTAGTCGCCCTCCAACGTGAGGCGTCGAGCCGTGAGTGGTGGACCGGCAAGGGAACCACCATGTTGTCGGGCATGCCTCGATTTCTCGGAGTCGAGTCCGCCGCCCGAGAGATCCGCATATTCCACCCGACCGTCATTCCGGGGCTTCTTCAAACTGAGGCGTACGCCCGAGCCGTCCATGAACTGCACAAGCCCATCGAGGAGATGACAACGCCGTTCATGGAGAACAGCGTGGAGCTTCGCATGCGGCGCAAGGAGGCTCTGACGCGTGACGATGACCCGCTGAAGGTATGGGCAGTCCTGTACGAACCAGCGCTGCGGTACGCCATCGGTGGCGCTGAAGTCATGCGGGACCAGTACGCCGCTCTCGCCGAACTTTCCTCCTTGGAGAACGTGACACTCCAGGTTCTCCCCCAGGTGGAGAGCAGCTACATCGCGCTTCATGACGTCAACATCATGATTCTTGGCGATGGCTTGCCCACCACAGTTCAGACCGACACCCCGTGGAGCACCGTCGCCGTCACGGACAAGCCGCGTGAGGTCGGACGCTTCTCCCGCATGTTCGATGCCATGTCGGCAGCGGCTCGATCGCCGCAGGAAACCGCCAAGTTCCTCCACCAACTATCGAGAGAGATCGCGCGATGAACACCCAACCTGCCAAGGTGTTGGCATCGGAACTGAAAGGCGCCGACTGGTTCAAGTCGTCCTACAGCAACGCCGGGGGCAACTGCGTTGAGGTGGCCAACGGCTTCGCCGGAGCCGTCCCCGTCCGTGACAGCAAAGACCCGCACGGGCCCGTGTTGGCCTTCTCGGTAAGCGACTGGTCATCGTTCGTCACTGCCGTTAAGGGCGGAGAGTTCAAGGGCTGAGACGACCCGCGACAAGCCAACGGCCACCCTTGTCCCGGAGGGTGGCCGTTGGCATGTGCCCCCGCCCATGGCTACCGAGAGCCACGGGCGGGTGCAGGAAGGGCGGGTTCGGCAGGGGTTCTTACTGCTCGACCTCCTGGGGTGGGGTGTTCGGTACGTGGAGGCGGTCCCAGGTGACGCGGCCCGGGATGCCGTCCGCGTCCTTGCCGTGGAAGCCGAGTTTGCGTTGCCAGGAGGCGTAGGACTTGCGGTGGGCCTCGTTCCAGTCCGGGCCGGGGCCGTGCCGGTAGTGGTCGCAGCCCTCGGCCACCAGGCGTTCGCCCATCGCCGCGATCGCCGGGCCGCGGGCGCCGGAGCGGAAGAACTCGCTGCCGGGGAAGGGCTCGTAGGGCGGATGCCGGGGCATGGGCGGGATCGACGCCGGCCCACCGTCACCGACCCCATCGGCGGTACCGGGAAGGCTTCCCAGGCTCGCGGGACCTCCGGGACCTCCGGGACCTCCGGGACCTCCGGGACCTCCGGGACCTCCGGGACCCACGGGACCCGCACCCCCGGCCCCCGGACCCTCGCCCCCGCCGACGCCCGCGCCCGCCGCCGTCGGGCCCTCCGGGGCGGTGGCCAGGCGGGTCTTGATCCGGTCGCGGAGGGTGTCCATCGCGAAGCCCTGCGGGTCGATCTTTCCCGGCTGCCACTCCTTGTGGCCGATCACCGACCGTTCGCCCCAGCCGTGTGCGCGGCAGATCGCCGCCGCGGCCTTCTCGATCGCCAGCAACTGGGCTTCGGGCCAGGGGTCCTGGCCGTCCCCGAGGTTGATGCACTCGAAGCCGTAGAAGTGGCGGTTGCCGTCGGTGTCGGCGAGGCGGTCCTTGGGGAGTTCCTCCTCCTCGATGACGGCCTGGAGGACGTCGCGGTCGCCGAGACCGGCATGGTTGGCGCGGCCGTTGCCGACGAGATGGACCTCACCGGCCTTGTCGATGACCCCGTGGCACAGCGGGCCGGGCAGGTCCGAGCGCCCGTCGTAGCAGAGGTTCACCGAGGCGTCGGTGCCCTCGGTGGCGGTGTGGTGGACGACCACCCCGTTCACCGGGCCCCAGCCGCCCTTGGTGTTGCGGTTGTGTCGGCGCCAGTCGCGGACCTCGTGGACGAGAAGGCCCTCCGCCCTTAGGGCGGCGAGGAGTTGGCTGCCGGTCAGGGGGGTGGCCATCAGTCCACCACCCCCGTCTCGTCGACCTGGGCCTCGGCCTCCGCCGTGGTCTGCGAGCGGGGCTGCGCCGACCCCGCGCCGGTCGACAGCGTGCCGATGCCGCCCGAGCCCTGGCCCTGCGACGGGTCCGCCGGGTCCGTCGCGGCCAGTGCCGCGTCGCCCGCCGCCGAGAGTGCGGTCGCCAGCGGACGGAACGCCAACCGCAGGTCGGGCACGGCCTGTTCGCCGTGCACCCAGGCCAGCGGCGCGTAGTGGACGGCGATGCCCAGGGGGTGCTGGAGCAGCGGGCGGCGCGCGGGGTCGGTGGGCCATTCGACGCCGCCGGTCGCGGTGCGGGCCGGGACCAGCCAGAAGTCGCCGGTGCGGTAGGTGCCGCCGGCCTCGAAGTACACCTCGACGCCGTCCTCCAGCGGCAGCCAGCCGCCCTCCTCGACCGGTACCGCGCCGTGCCGGAGCCGCCCGGCGCGCTCACCGCGGCGGACGGTGCGGTGGTGGCCGGGCTCCTGGTGGTCCCAGCGGCGCAGGAAGGGGTGGAGTTCCGGCCGCCGGCCCACGCCCGGCGCCGGCTCGTCGGAGAGCCGCACCCGGCGGCCGGGCAGGTCCACCTCCTCCACCCGCAGCAGCGGCGCCGCCTCGCCCCGGCTGCTGTAGGCGGTGTCGACGCACTCGACCCGGTCGCCGACCTGGAGGGAGAGCTTGTCGTCGCCGCCCAGGGAGGCGAGCTCCACCCAGGTGCCGTCGAGCGCGTCGACGGGGAAGGTGGCGGAGCCGTTCTCCCGGGACCACTTGAAGGTGGCGTCCTGGGCGGTGCCGCCCTCGTGGACCTCGATGCGGTAGAGCTGGTTCTCCGGGCCGCGGTAGCGGGCCTCGGGGGCGACCAGGCAGGGGTCGTCGTCGCCGTGGTCGGGGCGTTCGCTGCGGGCCGCCAGCCGGCAGGCCGGAGCGGCGGCCTTCTGCGCCCAGCCGTCGAAGGCGGCGCGGATGTCCTGGACCGGCGGGTTCTCGCCGTCCAGCTGGAGTTCGGAGGCGGGCAGCGGCAGCACCTGCCACACCACCTTGGTGCGGGCCGCGGTGTCCGGCAGCGCGGCGCCCAGCGCCACCTCGCGCAGCGCCGGGTCCTCGGCCGCGGTCACCAGCCGCTCCCACACCTTGAGGTAGACCAGGTAGGGGAACTGGGAGGGCAGCCGGTCGCCGGGGCGTTCGGGGTCGCGGAAGCCGTCGGGCTGGTTCCAGTAGGTCCAGTTCTGGTCGGCGGCGGGGCCGGCCGGGGCGTCCGCCTGCGCCGGGTCGGCCTCGCCCTCCCCGGCTGCGGGGGCCGTCGGCACCGGCGTGCCGGGCCGGGGGCGGGTGGCGTCGCACAGGATGCCGTCGACGTAGTAGCGGCCGCCGCCGATGACCAGGTCGTCCAACTCGTGCGGGCCGCCGCGCAGTTCGACATGGAAGCCGGTGGTGCCGTGCGGGCCGCCGTGCGGGCCGATCAGGTCGGCGGCCAGGGTACGGGCCTGGAAGAGTTGGATCGCGGTCTGCTCGTTGGCGTCGGCGTCCAGTTGGACCCGGCCCTGCTGCGCCACCACGGCGGAGTAGTGGCGCTCCGGCCGGTAGGTGATGCGGGAGAGGTCAGCGTGCATGGAAGGGGTCCCCCTCGTACGGAAGCTCTGACGGTCGGTGGTGGGCGTGCGCGCTCAATGGGCGGCTGGTGGGCGGGAGTTCGGGGTGCGGTGGGCGGCGGATCACGTCACGAACACGATCCCCGCGTCGGTGCCCGCCGGGGTGTACTCCGCGAGCCGGGCCCGCAGGCTGTCCGTACGCTGCGGGAGGTAGAGGTCGTGATACGCGCCGAGCTCGGCGCCGTCCTCCGCGCCGCGGGCGATCTCCTCGGGGCAGCCCGCCGCCAACTGCCCGTACCACGGCGTGCCGTAGCGCTCGCTGCGCAGCAGCGGCCGGACCGGGGCGGCCTCCCCGCTCCCGGCTCCCTCGGGCTGGCAGCGGTAGCGGCGCGGGGTGCGCGAGCCGGGCGGGACGTAGCTGAAGCGGACGCAGCCCACCCCGCGCCGGGCCACCCGCACCAGGCCGGTGAAGAGGCTGTTCTCGGCGATCCGCACCGCGTGGACGTGGATCTCGCCCAGGACCGTGGTGCGGTGCGCGGACAGCTCCGCGTGCGCATGCCGGCAGTCCGGCGCGGACAGCGCGGCGCGGTCGGTGCCGGTGGCGTCCAGGATGCTGTCGCGCAGATGGATCGGGAGCGGGTCGGTGCCGACCTCGTCGCCGATCACCTCGATGGTGCCCAGGATGCTGCGGTCGATCTCCACGCAGGCCGTGGTGCGGTCCAGGACCAGGCTCGGCTCCTCCGGGGAGGCGGGGTGGCACTCCGGCTCCAGCGACCAGCCGGGCACCAGGGTGCAGTGCCGCAGCACCAGGGAGCCCAGTGGACCGGTGACGTTCAGACCGCGGCCGGTCACCAGCAGCCCGTCCAGCACCATCCGCGGCCGCTCGCCGGTTGCGCACTCCGCCTCCACGGCCCGGATGTTGAGCGCGTCCGGCCGGTTGCTGTACCAGTCCAGCAGCCGGATCACCGGGCGGGTGCCCTCGGCGGCGCGCAGCTGGAGCCGGTCGCCCGGTTCCAGGTCGAAGTCCAACTGCTCCTGGTAGGCGCCGCTGTGGACGATCTCGATGATGCCGTCGGGTCCGCACCGGCCGGCCCGCCGGTCGTGCTGCCAGGCCGCGTAGGCGTCCGTGATCCGGTGGAACGGGGCGTGCGGGCCGACCCGGTAGACGGCGGCCTCCGGCGGGGTCGTCCTCCCCCAGCCGCCGGCCGGGGGGACCCCCGTCTCGCTGCGCTCGCGGACGTACTCCCCGCCGCCCAGGTCGTCCCCGAAGCCGTAGTGGTAGTCCACCCAGATGCCCTGCCGCGGCGCCGAGCGGGCCCCGAACGCGATCCGCCCCAGCTCCGGGTCGACGGCGATCTGGCCGCGCTTGGGCCGGTAGCGCCAGGCGCTGAGGTCGGCGACGACGATGTCGGCCAGGGGGACCGGGTGGTCCTCGTCGTCCCGTCGGACCACGAAGCTCTTGCCCGGCCCGTAGTAGTCCGCGAGCCGGTCGTGCAGCTGCCGGCGGGTGATCAGCGCCGGGACGTTGTCGACCGTGGCGATGTGGGTCGCCGACGGCTCCGGCTCCGGGCGGGTCACCAGCGGGGTGTCGTTGCCCAGGATCGAGAAGGTGTAGAGGTTGCGGGCCCGGTCGATGCAGTACGCCGGCGCCCGGGTCACCGAGTACGGCTTCAGCCGCCAGACGAACAGGCCGACCCCGGCGGGGGAGTAACCACCCTGGGAGCGGGCGGAGTTGGCGCGCCGTACGTCCACCGAGCGGGGGAGGGTGTCGAACGGGCCGCCGGCCAGGTCCAGCGCCGCGCCGTCGCGGACGTCCACCAGCCGGCCGCGCCCGCGCCGCACCGCGTCGGCGGCCTCGGTGGCCGCCCCGTAGAGCCGCACCGGCTGCTGGTGCGCCACCAGCCGGGAGAACTCCACCGCCCGCGCCGGCCAGCCCGCCACCCCCTCGGACAGCTCCTCCAGCAGCGCCAGGGTGCCCTTGCGCCGCCGGTTGCCGACCGTGGCGGCCACATCGCGGCGCGGCGCCAGCGCCTGCGCCAGCCGCCGCCGTGCGGAGTCCGGCAGCCCGCCGTCCCGCAGCCCGGTGGCCAGCACCCGCTCGTAGCCGGGCAGCGGACGGTAGCCCACCAGGTCGCCCAGGTAGGGCAGCACCCACTCGGCCGCGGTCTCCACGAACCAGTCGTCGTACTGCTGGGCGACGCCGTCCCGGACCCGGTCCACCTGCTCGGCGATCACCGCCAGCAGGGCCCGCAGCGGCTCGCCCTGCTCGGCGTCGCGCAGCCGGTGCCACTGCGGGAGCAGCTCCGCGAGCCCGTCCGGCTCCCTGTTGGTGGTCATCGGGTCTCCTCGTCAAGGATCAGCGTCTCCGCGACGTGTGGGGCGAACAGCGCGAGCTGGGCCGGCCGGACGCCGCGGAAGACGCAGACCGCGCGGCCCTTGGGCAGCGGGCGGGTGTCGGTGAGGTCGGGGTTGTGGCGCAGCAGTTCGGCCAGCGGGATGCCGTACTGGGCGGCGACGGAGGTCAGCGTCTGGCCGCCGCCCGCGGTGACCTCGTGGATCCGCTCGTCGAAACGGGCGGGCCGGGCCGGTACGGACGCCTGCGGCGGACCCGCCAACGTGCCGGTCAGCGCGGCCAGTTCGGCCGGGGTGACGGACGCCGGGACGCCGGTGAAGGCGTCCACGTCCACGTAGTCCACCCCGGGCACCGCCTGGGCGGCGGCCAGCACCTCCGACAGCCGGGCCGGCCGCCCCAGCTCCCGGCCGTCGTAGCCCAGCCGCGCCAGCAGCGCCGCCCGGACCCGCGGCTCGACCAGCGACCAGGCGTGATCCGGGGCGACCTTGATCTTCGCCGCGCACAGCAGCAGCACCGGCTCCCGGACGTCGACCCGTACGGGCAGCCGACCGTCCCCGTACTCCGCCAGCGAGGCCCGCAGCGCCCGCAGCACCTCGGCGTCCGGCGCGATGGGGATGTCGTCGACGCCGGCGACGGTCACGTGCAGCACCTGCCGCCGCCCGTCGAACACCTCGCGGGCCGCCGCCCGGCCGATGCCCGCCCGGGAGCGCGCGAAGTCCTCGTAGTCGGCCAGGGACACCAGCCGGTCCAGGGCGGAGACCGCCAGCGGGACGGTGCGCCGGGTCAGCGCCGGGCCGTCCGCGTCCGCGCCGCCGGTGGCCGGCTGCGGATTGGTGACGGCGGTGACGCCCAGCGGGCGGGTGACGGCCTGGGTGATCCGGTCCGCCGCGACGTTGGCGGACCGGCCGGTGCCGAAGCGGTAGCGCGCCCGCACGTTGTCGTGGCCGGTCGGCACCCGGGCGCCGTGCACCCCGTCCCCGAAGGTCACCGTCGTCCGCCCGTCCCCTGTAGTGCCGGTGACGTACACCCGCTCCTTGGGGCCGCGGCCGGCCAGGCTGTCCACCGGGTGCCAGCGCAGCCCGTCCACCCGGATCTCCAACTGCGGTACGGCGCCCAGGGGGTTGTCGGTCGGCCGCCAGGTCAGCGGGGACTGCCACAGTGCGAAGGTCTGGTGGGCGCGGGCGGCGTCACCGCTGCCGATCGCCTCGTCGCGGCTCTCGCCGTGCGACGCCGGGACCACGTTGCCCTGGACCCGGACCGTCTCCCGCCGGTAGCGGTGGGCGAGGTTCTGGGTGAGGGTGAGCACGGTGTGCACCCGGTCCCCGGGCAGCTCCGGGTCGAGGGTCTGCGCCACCTCCGCGATCACCGCGAGTTCGGTGCCGCGCACCCCGGTCACCCCGGGGATGTCGGTCCGCTCGCCCGAGACGATCAGCCGGCGGCCCGGCCGCAACCCGTCGTAGAGCTCGGCGAGTTCCAGCCGGTCGCCGTGCACGTCCTCGCCCACCGGCTCGTCCGCCTGCGCCAGTTCCTGGCCCGCGGCGTGCACGGTGGTGTCGCGGATCGCGTCGAGCGTCACATCGTGCTCGTCCAGCCAGGGGTCGGCCAGCGTCAGCAGGGTGCCGCGGCCGGTGATCCCGTACTGGGCGTGCACCGCGGTGCGGACCGCGGTGACCCGGGTGGTGACGAACGCCAGCTTCTTGTCGCCGGGGATGCCGTCCGGGCCGTCCGCGCCCTTGCGGGGCCGCTCGACGGCGACCCAGCTGCCGACCGTGATCCCGTCGTAGACCGCGTCCAGCGCGAGCGCATGCCGGTCGGCCGGCTCGGGGACCGTCGCGATCCCGATCTCCACGCCGGGCGGCTCGCCGCCGGCCGCCACCCGCACCCGCAGCTCGAAGCCGCCGTCCGTGACCTGCCGGTGCTCACCGGGTGCCAACTGCCAGGACTGCGCCGTCCCGCCGTCGACGGCCACATGGACCCCGCCGTCCTCCGCCGGACGGGAGACGAACAGCGTCCGCTCCGGCAGCCCGGCCAGCAGTCGCGCGCTCACCCCCGCCTCCTGGGCGTCCGCCGAGCGGCGGCCCAGCCAGCTCAGATCGTGCTCGGGGCTCGCCTGGGTGTGCAACTCGACGCGGCCCGGGCCCAGTGCGAAGCTGGTGTCGGCCGGCAGGTTCTCCGCCCGCTGCACCGAGTTCCCGGCCTCCACATGCTGCAACTCGGCCCGCACCAGGGCCTTCCCCGCGGTGTCGAACACCACCCGGACCGTGGTCAGCGCCGCCCCGGTCAGCGGCCAGTCCGCGGTCCTGATGACCCGGCCGTGGTCGTCCTGGACGGGCTTGAGCGGGGCCGTCGCACCGAACGGGGCGGCGGTGACCCGCATCGCCGACAGGGCCCGCAGCAGCGGCTGCGTGCCGGGCTTCGCGGCCCCGGCCGAGGCCGGGGCCGCGGCGCTCCGCCACGCCGGATAGAGGCCGTCGGCGATCCGCGGGTCCAGCGCGGAGAGCAGCCGCGCGACCAGGTCCGCGCCGGCGCCGAACGCCTGCCCGGGGGCGCCGGCCGCCTCCTGGGCCGCGGCCGGCGGACGCACGACCCTGGTGCGCAGCGCGGGCAGCACGGTGGCGAGCGCGGCGAGCGCCGCCGGCAGCGGGGGAGCGGCGGACGGGCCCTTCCCGGAGGTCGCGGCCGGAGCGCCGGGCGCCGGCGTTCCGGGCGCGGGCGCCTCGGCCGGCTCCCCGGCCAACTGGCCGGCCCGTCGCGCCAGTTCGCCGACGACCGCCTGCAACTCCTCGAACCACGCCACGACCTCCGGATACGCGGCCGCCACCGCCTGCGCCTCCGCCAGCCGCTCGTGCGGCCCGGCCAGCCGCGCCACGAACGCCTCCGGGGTGGCGAGCGCGTCCAGGTCCTTCCGCAGCGGCGCCAGCACCTGCGCGTCGAAGTCCGCGACGAAGCGGCTGACCGGCCGCGGATCGGGCGCCTGCGGCGAGGGCGGTACCGGATAGTCCGGATCGTCGGGGTCCACCGACAGCGGGGGCTCGGTGATCCACGCCCGCAGCTCGGCGATCAGCTCCGGCAGCGCCGCCGGCGCCGCCTGCGGCAGCCCCAGCCCGGTCACGTCCTCCGTGCGGTCCACCCGCACCGACGCCACCGGCAGCAGCACCCGCTGCGCACCGAAGTCGAACAGCAGCCGGTCCCCGACGGTCAGCCCGGTGGACGTCCCCGCGACCAGCAGCTCCGGGCGGGACGTCAGGTCCTCCGCGGTCAGCAGCGCGGGCCGCCGCTGCCGCACCGTGAGCGTGTTCCACGCCCAGCGCGCCGTGAGGTCCGCGTCGGTCTCGAAGGTCTGCGACTCCTCGTCGGACCCGGCCGGGACGCTGTGGCTGCGCGCCCCGCGCGGGATGAGAACCGGCAGGTCCCCGGCCCGCGGGTCGCGGTCCAGGGTGTAGGCGAGGTGGGTGTCGGCGGCGACCCCGGGCCGCGGCCGGTGCCCCACCAGCCGCCCCATGAGCGCCAGCGAACGGTGCTCGCCGGCGGTCCGCAGATACCCCTCGTCGGCGATCCGCTCACTGTGGAACGTCAGCAGGTCGCCGAGCACGGCCCAGGCGTCCAGCAGCCCGATGGACGGGTCGTCGGGGGTGCGGACGGTCAGCCCGCGCAGCGCCGGATAGGCCGGCGACGCCAGCCGGTCCAGCATCGCCGCCAGGAACGAACCGTGGTCCCCGACACGGTAGTTCAGGGCGGTGCGGCCCGGCGGGTTGTAGAGCGCGGGGTCGGCGCGCCGCTCGTCGTGGCCGCCGCCACCGCCCCCGTCGCAGCCGCAGCCGCAGCCCGTCGTCTCCTGCTCCGTCATCGCCCACCCCCGAACTCGATGACCAGCCGGCCGTTCTCCGGCCGGTCCGGGTCGTTGTCGCAGCGGGCGATCTCCAGCGGTCCCAGCCGCAACACCCCCGCCTCCCGTTCCCCTTGGTCCTCGTGGAACATCCGGCGCAGCCGGGTCACCACCACGCTCTGCACGCCCGGCACCGCCGCGGCCACCGCGACCAGCCGGCTCAGCCGGACCGGCTCCCCGAACGTCAGCGCGTCCGGATGGAAGAAGCCCAGCCGCCCGCCGGACAGTGCCCGGCCGCCCAGCACCCGGTACAACTCGGCCAGGATCTGCCCGTGTTGGTGCCCCGGCTCGGCGCACACCGTCAGCGCCACGTCCAGCGGCACCCACCGCGCCGGCCGCACCACCAGGTCGTGGCCGATCCTGCGGTAGCCCTCCAGCGCGTGCCCGACGGCGTCCAGCAGGGCCGGGGACGGCTCCTCGGTCCCGTACGCGTCCACGGCGACGTGCGTCTCCTGGACGCCGCCGGTCCACCGGATCTCCGCCGCCGCCCGCTGGACGCCCGGCAGCTCGCCGGCCAGCGCCGCGTAGTCCTGCGCGGTCACCGCCCGCAGCCGGGTCCGCCGCAGGTCCAGCGGCGCCAACTGCCGTACCTGCTCCAGCGGTTCGGGCTCCGTGCCGCCCACCGCGGGCAGCGGATTGCGGACCCCGGCCACCGGCAGGGGCTCGGCGGCCTCGGCCTCCTCCGGGTCGCGCCGCAGCACCAGATGGCCGATCGCCTCGGCGCCGACGTTGCCGGCGGTGCCGCCGCCGATCCGGTAGTGGACGGTGAGCCGGCTGCCGGGCGCCGGCCAGGCCCCGTGGTGCCCGTCGCCGAACCGCAGCGCCAGCCGCCCATCGTCCGCCAACTCCCCGACCAGATGCCGGTCGCGGGGCCCGCTGCCGAGCAGATCGCGGCGCGGCAGCCACGCGACGCGCTCCGCCCCGCCGTCCGGCCGTTCCTCCTGGAGGCGGAGTGCCGGCAGGGCCTCCCGCGGGTCCTGGAGGACGGCGGCGGCCGGACCGTGCAGCACCGGCTCGTCCGGATGCAGCCCGGCGGCGTACGGGGCACCCCAGGTGTGCGCGATCTCCCACGCGGTCCGCCCGTCCAGCACCGTCCCGGCCCGCGCCCGCGCCGTCAGCACCGCCAGCCGGCGCAGCCTGCCGTCCAGCAGCCGCGGACCGCGGTGCAGCAACTCCCGCAGCGCCCGCACCGGATGCCGGACCAGCTCCAGCGCCTCCAGCAGCTCAAGCCCGAACAGCACGGTCAGCTCGGCGACCTCCGCCTCGTCCAGCCCGTCCCGGTCCCGGGCGCTGCGCCACAGCGCGACCAGCCGCTCCCGCACCCGCTCCGGGATCGCCGCCAGGCGCTCCGCCTGCCCGGCCGCGACATCCCGCGGCTGCGGGAACGGCACCGCCTGGACGACCGGCGCGCGGCCCAGCACCGGGCGGAACCGCGGCGCGATCCCCGGATACACCGACTGCGCCAGCAGCGTCCGCACCGCCGCGGCCTGCGCGTACGCCGTCCCCGGCACCACCCGCTCGGCACGCAGCCCGGCCGACTCCAGCCCGATCCCGGCCCGCTCGGCGGCCTCCTCGCCGACCGCGGTGAACAGCTGCCGGACGTCGTCGGGCGTCAACTCGCGCCCGCCCTCGGCCCGGTCGATCAGCCCGTCCAGCAGCTGCGCGACCTCGTTGCCGCCGTGCCCGCCGTCCCGGCAGCCGAACGCCGGCGGCGCGCAGGACGGCAGGACCGCGGGCACCGGCGGCACGGTGAGGACCTCGGGGACGTGCCCCTCGCCCCCGTCCAGCGACCGCCCGTGGTCCACCAGCACCACGTTGCCGCGCGCCACGCTCACGTCCTCGACGGGCGCGCAGTCCCGCCCGCCGCGCGTGGACAGCCGCAGCGGGAACGCCAGCGCGTCCGCCGCGGCCCAGGTGACCTCCAGCACGGGCTGCCCGACCAGGTGGTCGACGGCCGGGGTGACGGACGTCAGCCGCACCACCTGCCGGTGCGTCGGGTCCTGGTCGCCGGGCGTCCCGGTCCGCGGCCCCCGCACCTCCTCGAAGAGCAGCAGATCGCCGGGGGCGAACGCCAACTCCCGCTGCCCGCCCTCCTCGTCGGCCCACCCGTCGGTGAGCGTGGCGGCGGTCGCCCCCTTCGGCAGCCCGCACACCTCCCCGCCCCAGGTCCACAGCCGGACCGCGTTGTGCCGGGGCAGCAGCACCAGCGGCGCGTCCCGCACCACCGGCTCGAACACCTCCAGCGACCCGCGCTCGGCCAGCACCGCCAGCTCCCGGTCCTCGATCACCGAGCCGAGCCGCGGCCGGTCCTGCGGCCCGTACGCGCGGTAGTCGACGGCGGCGAAGCGGAACGAGCCCGGCCGCAGCGTCAGCGGCGCCACCACCTCCACCGCCACGAACGCCCGCGCCGTGCACCCGTCGTGCATCGGGTAGTCGATCAGCCGCACATGCCGCCGCACCGACGTCCGCAGCCGCGCGCTGTCCAGATACGCCTCGGTCGCCACCGCGTCCTGCTGGTAGCCGATCTGGTCCGCGGTGTACGCGAGCAGTTCGACCAGCGTCGTGCCGAGGTCGGCGGGATTGCGCTCCAGCCACTCCGGGGCGGTCAGCCGCAGCCGGTCCAGGACGACCTGCCGGAGCGTGCCGTAGTCCCGGGCGGTGTAGTCGATGACGGGCGCGGCCGGCCGGAAGGCACCCGGCAGCCGCCCCGCTCCGGCGTCGTCGCCGTCCCCGTCCCCGGTCCCGTCGGCGCAGTCGAACGGCGTCGGGCAGTTCGGCCGGAACGAGAACTCCGCCGTGTAGTACCGCTGGTCGAAGCCGGGGAACGGCTCGGTGCCCGGCCGCCCGTACGGGTCGGTCTCCACCACCGACAGCCGGTAGGCGGAGAAGTCCCCGGCCCGGTCCAGCGTCACCACCAGCCGGTCGTCCAGCTCGGGGTCCTCCTCCCGCTCGACCGTGATCTCCAGCGCCTCGATGCCGGTGATCCGCCGCCCGCCGTCGATCCGCACGTGCTCCGGCCGCAGCCCGTGCGGCGCCTTGCCGAGGAAGGTGACGGTCAGCGTCCGCCCGTCCTCGGAGACCTCCACCGCGTCCACGCCGTTGCGCCGCGCCTGCCGGATCCGCTCCCGCCGGCTCACCCCGGCCGTCCGCATGCCGCCGCTCCTCACTGCGCCCCCCGCCCCTCGAACACCTCGTCGCGGCGGCCGGCGGTGGCGCGCACCACGTACCGGAGGTACACCCGCACCACGTTCTCCTCGCTCACCACGTCCAGCGACTCCACCTCGATCAGCTCGCCCAGCCAGCGCTGGAGCGCGGCCTGCACGGACAGTTCGAGCGCCGAGGCCAGCTCCGGGCTGTTCGGCGTGAAGACCAGGTCCAGCAGCCCGCACCCGAAGTCCGGCCGCATCACCCGCTCACCGGGGCTGGTGAACAGCAACTGCTCCACCAGATCCCGCACATGGGCGTCATAGCGCGCCTGCGCGGTGCGCCCCCGCCGGTCCACGCGGTACGGAAACGCCAGGTCCGTCCGCCGTACGTGCTGTGCTGCCGCTCTCACCGGCACGCCACCCCCTTCGACCCGCCCGGCCATCCCTGACCGGCCGACGCGATCACCGGCGGGCCCTGCGGCACCAGTCCGGCGCTGAAACACATCCCCGTCGTCGTCTCCAGCAGCACCGGCACCCCGTCGACGCACACCTGCCCGTCGCCGCCGCCGTCCGGCATGAACCGCACGCCGGTACAGGGCAGCGGACGTCCCGCCACCACATGCGTGCACCCGCTGACGGTGAACGGGTCCATGGCGGTCGCCACCGCCGCTCCGTCGATCCGCACCGCCTCGGCTCCGCCGCCCCCGGCCGGGACCGGCACCACCAGCCCCCCGTGCGGACACCCCATGACGACCCCGCCATGGAGGACGTTTCCGCATCCCATCTGCCCCGCCTCCCCCGCTCCCGTCAGTGCTTCCGCGGCACGGTCAACCGGCCGTCGTTCAGGTCGACCTGCTCCCCGACCATGGAGATCGACGCCCCGTGCCCGTTGTCGATGTGGACCCCCGTGGCGTCGATCCGCACATACGCGCCTCCCGGTGCCTCCAGCAGAATCCCCTCGGTCGGCACGTCCGACATCACGATCTTGTGTTTCCCGGGCGTCTGGATCACCACCGGACGGGAAATCGCCGGATCCTTCTGCGCGTCCTCCGGCAGCTCCTCCCGCCGCCCGTACCAACACCCCACCCACACCGGGAAACTGGGGTCGCCCTGCTCGAACTCCACCCACACACCGGCCCCGACCGACGGCACCACCACCTGTCCGGCCTGCGGACCCGTGAACGGGAAGCACGGCAGGGCCCAGGTCGACACCTCATCGCCCAGCACGTCCGGGACCTGGACCCTCAACCGCCCGACTCCCATCGGGTCGTCGTTCGCCGCCACCCGGCCCCGGAATTTGCCGAGGAAGCGGTTGTTCGGTGCAGCAGCCATGCGTGGCTTCTCTCCTTACGGTTCCCCTGTGCGGGGGACGGGCGACGGCCGGCCGGCATTCAGGTCCCGATGTGCTTTAGGGCCGACCGGAGTGGGTGTGCCTATGGGCGGACGGTGCCGCTGCGGGCGATCAGCCCCTCCCTCGACAACGTGAAGTTCTGCAGATACGAACCGAGCCGCAGATTGTGCGTGACGGTCTTGACGTAGTAGTCGCCGTCATAGGTGACGCCGGCGCCCCGCACCCCCACCAACTCCCGTGGCCGGAGCACATATCCGTGCCGCGTCACATCCAGCGACCCCGACCCCGAAATGGCGTCCGCACTGGTGGCGGCCCGCCCCAGCGCCTCCGCCCTCGCCAGCCCCTCGTCCATCTTCGCCGTCCCGCTCAGCGTCTTCCGCTTGAGCGCCGGCGATCCCCGCAGGCCCAACGGCGGCCGCAGCGGGCTGATATCGGGCTGCGCCAACAACGGCGCCTGCCGCGTCACCGGGTCCTGCACCCGCGCCTGCGGCTCCTCCCGCGCCGTCCCGTCGTACGCGAACGTCAACTGGTCCACCGTCGAATTCGCATCCATATTCACGTTCAGCGCGTGCTGCCGCTGGCCCAGCCGCTGCTCCGGCCCCCAGAACGCCGTGGACCGCCCCGGTACGGGCCCGGGCTCCAGATAGAAGGTGTATCCATTGGCCCGCGCCAGCTCGTTCACATACTGAAGATCCGTCCCCGTCTGGTAATCGACCCGCACCTGCTCCCGCGGCGGCTGCGGAATCTGCTCCCGAATGATCCGCGCGTCGATCCCGTAGTCGGCGTACTTCCCCAGAATCCGCTCAACGCGCTGCGAGGGCGCGAGATTTGGATACCGGTCCGTCCGCTCCTCCAGATCCATCAGCAGCGTCAGGTCTTCTCCGGTGACGGTGAGGGTGCTCTGCCCGGGGTGATTACTGCTCCCCACCTCCTGCCGCACGATCACCCCGTCCAGCAGGACCACCGGCGTGCCTTTGACGGCCACGGTGAGGACGACCCGCGTCTTCGGATCGAAGAACCCCTCCGGCAGCAACCGCTCGACGAGCGCGCCCTTCTTCGTCAGATCGAACGCCAGCTGAAACCCGCTCCGTTCCCCCGCCGTACTGGTGATCTGCGCCGACAGCAGCGCCTCCATCACCTCCTGGGGGACCAGCCGCGCCAACTTCGGCCCCATGTACAGCGAGATGTGAATGGGCCCCCGCCCGACCGGCTCATCCCCCTCAGCCACGCCCCACCCCCGGCCCGCCGAGCCCGCCACCGAACCCGCCCGGCAGCGGCACGGCGATCTCCACCCCGGGCTCGGCGGTCAACTCCCGCGGCTCCAGCACCGGATTGGCGTCCGCGATCCGCCACCACTGCCCCGGCTCCCCGAAATACCGCTGCCCCAGCTGATCCACCCGCTCACCGCTGCCGACGACATGCGGCACGACCTCGTCGTCCGCCTCCGCCAGCGACGGCAGCAACCGCCGCTTGGCATACCGCACTTCGGTCCCATCGGGCAGCACATGCACCCCGATACCGATCCCCGCATACCGGCTGCTCCGCGGATACGGATGCGCCCCGGGCACATCGTCCAACGCACTCTCATACGGCTCGATGCCCATGCCTTTAGATCCCCCTCCCCAGCCCCAACTGCGTCAACGTCCCGCCCCGCGCCCGCCGCGCCAACTGCTCCTTCTGCGCCAGATGCGCGAGATACAGCGCGGCCCCGGGATGCCCGGCCGGCAGATCGCTCACCGTCAGCACCTTCATCCCGATACTCAACGAGGCCCGTATCGGATTGAGATTCACATCGAACGCCGACTCATTGACCGACAACTCCGTGAGCCGCACCGGCATCACGCGCTTGCTCCCCCACGTGAACAGCGTCAACGGCATCTCGATGGGACTGATCTCCAGCGTCCCCTTCTTGGTCAGCTTCGACGCCGCCAACAACTGCGCGGTGGTCGGCTGCACCAACATCTCCAACACCGCGAGCTCGGGATGAATCCCCTCCGGCGCCGCGACATCCAGCTGATCCGTCGCATCGATCTCCGCCGTGAACTTCCACGTCTCCTGCGCCGGCCCCTTCAGCCGCAACGCCTCGTTCCGATCCCCTCCACTCCCACCTCCACCGCCCCCGCTGTCCCCTTCCCCACCCGCCGCCTGCGGCGCCACCTGCCGCTCCAACGTGTCCGGATTGAACTGCAACACGATGATCCGCTGCGGGATATTGAGATCGGGATCGACGACCACGATCCCGGAACGAATGGGCTTGGGGATGTCGGCGTAGCGGGTCATTTGGCAGCCCCCGCGCTTGAGAAGGCGGTGACGACACTCGCGGCACGAGAGCGGATCCACTCCTCGGGATCGCTCTGAGCGAGTTCGCGAACGGCCGGGACGAACTCCTGATAGCCGGTGTATGTGATGGCCCATAGCGCGGCGAGCCGGATACGCGGGTCCGTGTCCCCAAGCGAACTCTGGATTCGCGTGAAACAGCCTTGGTGCAAAAGTGGAGGCGCGGCCAGCCCGATCCTCAGGGTCAGCTTGCCGCGTTCGATGGGGTCGGACTCGCCATCAAAACGCTGCCCGAGTTCTTCCACCGTCCAGGGAGTCAACTCCTCGTGGGCCCGCGTGGCGAACGGCGTCACGCTCTCCTCGTCCGGTCCCGCCAGGGTGATGTAACCGATCCCGGAGACCGCATCCACGACGTAGTGCAAGGAGAGCCCGGACGGGGACTGCCAGACCATCTGGCCATCGGTGCCGTCGGCCTGGCTCCGTTTCGTCTCGTGCACGAAGGGCCAGCCGAGAGCGTTGGCGAAAGCGTCCACAGTGTTCCAGTGCGTGTCTGGGTGGAGCACATAGCGGGAGGTCCGGTAGTTCGGTTCGATCATGCGATTACTCCTGGAAGGTTAGGTCAGCGGCGTTTGGTCGCGCCGTACATTTCGCGCACGGAGTCTTCGATCTCGTTGAATATCATTTCCTTGATGATTCGCTCACGGTCCTCGGTTCCTGTCAGGTTCTTTGCCTTGACCGACGCTTCGACCTTATTCTCGATACCGAATTCCTTCATCCAGGCGGATACGGATTGCACATGTCGATTCGCCAAGCGGTTGGCGTTGTTGAGCGGGGCTCGTTCCCTGTTTCGACGTCGTCGGGCATCGTCCGCACTCTCCCCGTTCAGCTGATGCTGAATAGCGGCCCGATCGGCGGCCAGGGAGCGTTGTCCCGCTACGTCCTCATTGAGGAGCTCGCCGGCTCGTTCGGACCCCTTGAATGCTGCCGGTATATCCAGGAATGTGCGAGTGAGGCGCGCGGGGGATGCGCCGTTCTGCTGCGCTCTCCTCAGCCGTTGTACGACGAGGGCATTGGTAATGAGGGCCATCGGGTCGCGGTCGACCTCCTGATTCCCGACGATCCATGCGGTTTTGAGCAGGTTGACACGCTGGACTTTCTTCAGACTGCTGGACTGCGGTTTCGCTCGGAAGTGATTATCGAGATACTCCGTGGCCTCCAGCCAATTTCCCTGCGCTGTGAACTCATCGGGAATGCCCAGTATCCTATGCTTCTCGCCGGTCTCCTTGTCTTTCTTGTTGGCCGACTTGTAGGCGTGCGCTGACTGCTCTTCTCGTGCGATCCCCTCGCCGGTGACGATCTTGTTTGCCGCCTTGGGACCGGTTTGCTGCCTCCTGACCGCGGGTGGCGTATAGGTGCTGGAGGCTGTCTGCTGACCCTCGTCGAAAACATTCAGAACTTCTTGTTCCTGAGGGCCCAAGGGGGTGGCGTTTCGCGTGATGCGGGAAACGGCGGGGGGTGATGTGGGTGCATTCACGGTGTGCTGCGGGACGACACCTGGCTGCTTGGGGGAAAGTACCACGTTTCCGCTGCTTGCCACCATATTTGGATCTTTTTCGAGTTTTGTGGCCAGTTGCTGCAGGAACTCAAGGAGTTCGCGGCGGGGGATGGTGATTCCCAGTGCCTTGAGTACCTGCTCCTTCGGGTTGAGAGTGGCCTCGATCCCGAATTTTTCTCCGCTGTCGGCGTTGAGTGAAGTGAGCCGATACCAGGCGCGCATCGCTGCGAGAATGGAGCGCAGTGCCGGTCGGGGAAGCCCTCGGGAAAGGGCGCTTTGCAGTCGAGGCTTCAGTCGCGCGACAATCTTTAGGAGTCGCGACTCCTTCGACTCCTTCGAGTTCTCCTTCTTCTTGTGCTCCTCGCGATGCCGCTTCTTCTGTTCCGTACGATGCTTCCGGTGGTCGCGGAAGTTTTCCCGCTTCTTCTTGAAGAAATCGCGGGCCTTCTTGGCGCTGGTCTTCAGGGCCTTGCCCAGTTTGGACTTGCGGAGCTTCTTGCCGAGGGACTTACCGGCGTTACGGACCTTCTTGAGGGCGGACTTGACCTTACCCTTGATTTTTTTGACGGCGCGGCCCAGGGGAGATGTGGGTTTGCGGGGTTTGGTGCGCTTGGGGGCCTCGGTCTCCTTCTTTTTTTTGGGAGTCTCCTGCTTGTGCTCGGGCTCCTTTTCTTCGTGCTTGGGCTTGGCAGCGGCGTCCTTGCCGTTGTCCGGGTGCTTCTTCGGGCCCTCGGTGTCGCGTTCGCGTTTGGCGGCGTCTTCCTCGCGGCGGCGGTCGCGTTCCTTGTTGGGGGTGCGGCTGTTGGGGCGGTCGTGGGAGGTGGCGGGGCCCTTGGAGCCGGGGTGGGTGGTGGGGTGGTGTTCGGTGGAGGCGCCCGGGCGGGAGGGGACCTTGGGGCCCCTCGGTTTTGTGGGGCCAGTGGGTTTGCGGAGGGCCTGGGTGGCCTTGCGGACGGCGCCGCGGGCACGGTTGACGGCGTTGCCGGCGGCCTTGCGGGCGCCCTTGCCGGTCTTCTTCAGGCCCTTCATGATCTTTTGGGCGATGCCCTTGAGGCGGTTGCCGACGCCCTTGGCCGCGCGGCCCAGGCGGGCGAGGAGGAGGTTGGTGATGAGTTCCAGGAGGGCGACTACGCCGGCGGCGACGGCTACGGCGAAGAGGCAGGCGGCCGGGCCGGACTTCACCGCTTTGAGGAAGGCGAAGAACTTGCCGAAGGCGGAGAGGACAGCGCTGATCGACTGCCAGGCGGCCATCAGGCCCTGAACGATGGTGAGGATCGCGCCGGCCGCCGGGATGATCATCGAGACGACCTTCTCGATGACGAGCTGGGCGATCATCATCGGAAGGGCGGCGATCACCGCTTCCCAGGCCATCTTGCCGATCTGCTTCAAGGACATACAGCCCTTGATCAGGACGTTGATGACGGCCTTGCCGAGACCGAGGATGCCCTCGACCTTGGTGTCGAACCACTGCTTGACCGCGGTCTTGATCGCGCCCCAGAGGTGTTCCTGGATACCGGTCTTCGCGGCGCTGCCGGCCTTCGAGAGCCAGCCGCCGGGGTCCGGGGCGATGTCCGCGACGAGGGCGGCGAACTGGCCGAGGGCCTGGATCGCGGCCTCGGCGAACTTGAGGGCGCCGACGATGGCGTCACGGAAGATCTTGATGGCGGCCTTGAGGCCCGCTTCCAGGACGTTCAGGAGGGCGTTGAGGCCGGCGGCGAGCGCGTCGAGAAGAGTGTTGACGGCCTTCTTGAGGCCGTCGGCGAGCTTGTTGACCGTGGCGATGGCCTTGTCGCGCAGGTCGTTGATGGCCTTGCGGAATTTGTCGCGGAGCTCGGGGAACGCGGCCAGCAGGACGTCGCCGATGGCGATGAGCGCGTCGGCCACCGCGTTGATGGCCTTGATGGCGAAGTCGCGGACCGCGTCGATCGCCTTGTTCGCCCAGTCCTTGAAGGTGTCGATGACGCTGTTGATGGCCTTGCGGGCCTCATCGAAGATCTTGGTGACGGCGTCGAGGAGATCCTTGAAGAAGTCGGCGACGGCGTGGACGATCTTGCCGAAGAGGCTGTCGGATCCCTTCTTCTTCTCTTCCTTCTTCTTCTTCTTGGCGTCCTTGTCCGCCTGGTCGGCCTTGCTGTTGATGTCCTTGTTGTCGTTGTTCTTTCGTCCCTCGACCTCCTTGTCCTTGGTGTCGCGTTCCTTGGTTATCTTGTCGTTGCCGTCCTTGTGCTCCTTCTCGGTGTCCTTGTCGGCCTGCTGGATCTTCTTGTCCTGCTCGTCGCGCCAGTTCTGACGCTCCGTCCTGGCCTGCTCGGCCGCTAGGCCGCGCTGCGCCGTCTGCTGCTCGGTGTTGCGCGCGACCTCGTTGTCGATCTGCTGCTGCTTCTCCTGCTTGGCCTTCTGCTCGCCCTGCTGCTGTTCCTTCTCTTTGGCAGCCACCTGGGTGCCGGCCTGGCCGGTAGCGCTCTTGATCTCGCCGCCGCGCTCCTGCTTGGCCACCGCCCCGGCGCCCGGTTTCGGCGCACTGCCGACCGCCGCGCCTCCACCGCCCCCGGCGCCGGCCCGGCCGCCCTGCGCCTTCCCCTGGAGCTCCTCCTTGGGCGCATCGGGGTAGATCTTGTCCTCGCCCAGTGACTTGGACGCGTCCGCCCGTCCGGTGTCCTGGATCTTGCCTTGCTTCTCCTTGAGCTTCGCCGCCTGCTTGTCCGTGCGCTGCGGGTCGCTTTCCCCCTCCAGCTTGATCTGGGGGGCCGGGCCGACGGTCTTGTTGTGCAGTTCGGGGTCGGTGGTGGGGACCTGGTCGGCCGCCGCGGCCACGTTCTGGGCGTCCTTCTCCGTCAGCTTGCCGTCCTTCGAGGGCGGAACCTGCGGCGTCGGGATGTTGTCGGTCGGTTTGGCTCCCGCGGCCTTCTCACTGCCCTTGGCACGCTGCTTCTCGCCCTGGTCCTCCGGGCCGAGCTTCTCCAGCTGCCCCGTCACGGGGGTCTCCGGAGCCTCCTCTTCCGGCTTCCTGTGCAGGGTCTGCGGCGCCCCCGAAGGGCGTTCACGCTTGGGCGGATTGGCGTCGAGCCGCCGCTGCTCGTCGCCCACCTTCTTGTCCGCCGCACCGTCCAGCCCCGGCAGTGCCTCCTGCGCCTGGTCGGGGGCGAGCTGGCCGACGGTGTTCAACGCCGACTGGGGATCCTGCGCCGAGACGTCCGGCGGTTTCTCCTTCTTCTCCTCGGTGGCCTTCTCACCGCCGCCCCCGCCGCAGCCGCCGCCCTCGTCCTTTTCGGCGGCCGGGGCCGGCGGGGCACACCCTCCGCCGTCCTTCTCCAACGACGCGTCCGGCTGCGCCTTCGCCCCCTCGGGTGCCGGAGCGCCCATCTTCCCGGGGCTGTCGGCCTGTTGGGCCGCCGGGCCGACCGCGGCCTGGGCGACGGAGGGCGCGCCTCCGGGACCGGCGGCGGCCGACGGCGCGTTGGCAGGCTCGGTCCCGCCCACCGCCCCGCCGGGTGCCGCACCCGGTCCCGACTCCTTCGGCACCGCGCTCTTCGCGGCTGGTGCGTCCCGTTCCGCCTGCACGGGCTCGGCACCGCGGCGCGCAGCGGGGGAGGGACGCCGGTCCTCAGCCGGCGTACGGTCGGTGTGCGCACCGGCCGGTGGGGACGAAGAGGGGGCCGATGACGCGGAGGAGCCCGCGCCCGCACTCGCTGCACCGTCCGACGGGACCCCGGCCGGCTTCCCGGCCGCCGCGCCCTCCGGCTGCCCCTGCGCCTCCCGTTTCTCCTCCTGGGCGTCCTGCTCCTTCTTCTCCGTCTGCTCGTCCTGAGCCTCCTTGGCATCCGGCGCCTCCTCGCCGGTGCCGCCCTCCGCGTCACGGTCCGCGTCCTTGCCGTCGGCGTCCTGCTTGGCCTGGCGGGCGCCGTCCTCGTCCTTGCCCTGGGCCTGGTCTGGATCCCGCTTCTCCTCGGCCTCCGGCTCCTGGGCCTGCCGGTCCTCGGCCTCCGGGTCCGGGCCGACTTCTTGCTCGACCGGCATCGAGGGCTGGAGGTCCTTCTCGGTACGGTCCCCGGCCTCGGTGGCCGGTCCGTGCTCCGGCTGCGGCGCCTCGCCCTCGACCGGTCCCAGCTCCGCACCCGGGGGCTTGGTCTCGGCCTCCGGCTCGTCCTCGTGCTCCTCGTCGTCAGCCGCGTTCTCGCGCTCCTGCTGGACCTGTTCGGCCTCGGTGGGCGGGGGAGTGGGGAACGTCGGCAGCGCGGCATCGGGGTGCTCGGCGGTCGGTACGGAGGAGACGTCCAGGTCGGCGCCCGGGAGGAAGTCCTCCGGCTTCAGCTCCGCCTCACCAGGGCCCGTACCGCCCTTGGCCCCGGCACCGGCGTCCCCGCTCACGCCGATGTCCTTCTCGGCACCCGCCTCCAGCCCGAGGGGCGCTTCCTCCTCGCGCGGCGGGCCGTCCTCCTCGTCCTGCTCGTTCAACCCGTGCTGGGACAGTGCGCTCTCCGGCTGGTCGGCCCGCTCATCGACCTTCTCGGGGCGGACCGGTCCGGGCTGTTCCCGCTTCTTCTCCAGCTCCTCCTGCTTCGAGCCGTCCGCGGGCTTCTTCGCGTCGTCGTTGCGCTTGCGTTTGTCGGCGCCGGGCCGGTTCGCCTGCTCCGGGTCGGCCTCCTCGCGTTCCCGCTGGGCCTTTCGCTCCTCGTTGGTGCGCTCGGCGCCGTCCTTGGACCGGTCGGCCTTGGCGGCGTCGGCCTGATCGGCCTCCTGGCGCTCCTGGCCCTGCTGGTCCTCGGCCTGCTGTTGCTCCTGCTTGGCGTCCGCGCCCTCGACGACGCGTTCGTCCTCGTGCGCCTTGCGGTCGCCGGCCTCCTGCTGCTCCGCCGTCGCGTCGCGCTGCGCCCGGCTCTGCTCCTTGTCTTGCTTGTCCGCCCGCCCCTTGGCGTCCTTCTTCTCCTCGTCGGCGTCCTCGGCCCGCTGCTTCTCCGCCTGCGTGGCGCCCTGGGCGTGCTGCTCCTGGGCCGTCCGCTCGTCGTGCACCAGCTCGACGGCGTCGGGCACCGGTTCGGGCGTCGGCGACGGCTGGAAACCGATCGGCGATACCTCGGATTCCGCCGCCAGGTCCAGCAGCCGGTCGAAGTCGGAGCTGAGCAGCCGCACCTCCAGTCGGTCCAGCACGGATTCCTGCAACTCCGGTGCCATCCGGGCGAGTTCGAGACGCACTCGCCCTGACCGGTCCTCCGGATCCCCCCGCAGCGACCGGAGCACCCCGCTCGCCAGGCGGTCCACCAGCGTTGCCGGGTCGAGGAGTTCCTGGCGGCGGCGGTCGGCGTCGAGGGTGGCGTAGCGGAGCCAGCCGGGGGTGGCGTGGCCGGGCTCGACCCCGGGGGTCGTGTCGTCCTCGCGGGTGGCGCCGAGCATCGCGGCGCGGACGGACTCCTGGGCCGCGGACTCCGCCTCCCGTTCGACCGCCTCCTGGGGGAGGCTGACGGCGCCGAGGTCGCGGCCGGCCCGCAGGGCGCCCAGGCCGTGCGGGTTCTGGACGGTGTGCAGGAGCTCGTGGGCGAGCAGGCGCCTGCCGTCGGCGGTGCCCGGGCGGTAGGTGCCCTCGCGGAAGAAGACGTCCTGGCCGACGGCGAACGCGTCGGCGCCCATCAGCTCGGCGAGCTGCCCCGCGTCGCGGCCGGTGTGCAGGCGGACCTGGCTGAAGTCGTGGCCGAGCTGTTCCTCCAGCTCGCGGCGGACGCTCAGGTCGAGGGGCTGGCCGGCGCCGCTGACGATGTTCTTGGGCTCGGGGGCGGACGACCTGGCGGAGCGCTCCTTGCGCTTGCGGCGCTGTTCGTCGCGGGCGGACCGGGCGTTCTGGGACGCGGACCGGGTCGCGTTGCTCATCGTGCCTCCCCCCGTCCCGCCAGGCCCGCGTGCACCGCGCGGGCCAGCGCCTCGCCCAGCCGTACGGGGTGGGTGGTGGCGGGCAGCGGCGGCAGGCCGGTGAGCCCGTCGAGGGTGAGGCCCGAGGCGTCCGAGGAGCCCGAGGCGCCTGCCGCCAGGGGGACGCCGCGTTCCCGTACCAGGCGGGTCAACTCGGCCTGGAACGCGGCCGATACGCGCACCGGGTCGACGGCGCGGGCGTCGAAACCGTCCAGGACCAGTTCGCCGATGTCGATGCGGAACGTGCCCGTGGGGGTGGCAGGGGAGGAGGGCGGTGCGGGCGTGGCGGGGTGCGGGGCGGTGGCCCGCACCGCCGCGTGGCCGACCTCGTGTGTCAGACCCATCCGTGGACCTCCGACGGTGTCAGAGAGCGTTCCAGCTTCAGGTACTCGGTGCGGGCCGCGGCCAGCATGTGCCGCATCTGGAGGCGGTCGCCCTCCTCCGCCGCGAGGAAGGCGCCGGAGAGCGCGATGTTGCGGATCGAGCCGCCGGCGACGGTGAGTTGGGCCAACAGGGACGGGTCGATGCCCTTGGTCGGCGCCTGGGCGGGCAGCACCCGGCGCCAGATCTCGGCCCGTTCCCGTTCGGTGGGGAAGGGGAAGTCGACGACGAAGCGGATGCGGCGCAGGAAGGCCGAGTCCAGGGCCTTCTTCATGTTGGTGGTGAGGACGGCCAGGCCGCGGTACGCCTCCATGCGCATCAGCAGATAGCTGACCTCCAGGTTGGCGTAGCGGTCGTGGCTGTCCTTGACCTCGCTGCGCTTGCCGAACAGCGCGTCCGCCTCGTCGAAGAGGAGCAGCGCCCCGCCGCGTTCGGCGGCGTCGAAGACCCGGCTGAGATTTTTCTCGGTCTCGCCGATGTACTTGCTGACGACCTGGGAGAGGTCGATCAGGAAGAGGTCCAGGCCCAGTTCCTTGGCCAGCACCTCGGCGGCCAGCGTCTTGCCGGTGCCGGAGCCGCCGGCGAAGAGGGCGGTGACGCCGAGGCCGTTGCGCAGCGCCTTCGCGAACCCCCAGTCCTGGTAGACGGTGGCGCGCTGCCGTACGTGCGCGACGACCTCCTGGAGGATGCGCAACTGGCGGTCGGCGAGGACCAGGTCGTCCCAGCCGGCCCGCGGTTCGATGCGGCGGCCCAGCTCGTCCAGGCCCATCCGGGCCTCGGTGAGGCCGGCCCGCCAGGCCAGTTCGGCGGCGCCGGTGCCGCCTGCGGCCGGCAGATCGCGCCGTACGGAGGCGGCGGCGGACCGGACGACATGCGGCGGGAGCTGGAACTGCGCGACGAGGGAGGTGAGCTGGCGCTCCGTGATCTCCGGAATGCCGGTGAACGCGTCCGTCCACAGGCCCAGTTGCTCCTCGTCGGAGAGTTTGGGGACGGTGACGCGTTCGCCGCGCGGATGGCCGGTCCGCCGCGGGTCCGGACCGGCGACGACCAGCGGGACCGCGGCGCCCGCGATGAAGGCGTCCACCGCGGCGTGCTGCTCGCGGTCCAACTCGCCGACCTCGACCAGCAGCGCGGCCGGCAGCAGGATCGCCTCCCGCTGCCAGAGCCGGGACAGCCGGTCCCGTTCGGCGGGGTCGGTGGGGACGTCCTCGGCGGCCATCGCGTACAGGCCGAGCCCGCTGCGGCGGGCCGCGGCCGCCGCGATGTCGGCGCGGCTGCGCAGCTCGCCGCCGACCAGCTCGACGCGCAACGGGGCATCGGGGCCGGCCCCCGCCCAGCCCGCCGCCACCCGGCCGGCGGCCGTCTCGTACGCGGGCGGCAGGGTCGCCGGCGGGACGGTGCGGCGCAGTCGGCCGTGCAGCCGGGCGTCCAGGTACGGCGCGCCGGCGAGGAAGTGCAGGATGCGTTCGTCCAGGCGCAGCCGGCTGGTGGTCAGCCGGGTCTCGTCCTCCAGCTCGACCAGCCGCCAGCGGCGTAACGGGGCGACCGGGGTCAGCGCGCTCCAGTGGGGTGCGCCGAGCGCCGCCAGGGCGAGCGCGAAGGTGGGGTGGGCGCGCGCCGGATCGCCGCAGGCGGCGGCGCAGCGGGCGCCGGTGGTCGGGTCCAGCTCGGCGGCCGCGGTGAGCAGGACGATCTCCCGCTCGAAGGGGGTGAGGCCGAAGCAGTCGGTGAGGGCGTCGAGGGCGTGCGGGGAGGGCGCGCTCGCGACGGGAGGGTGGCCGGTGCCGGCGCGCGGGCCGTCGTCGTCCGCCGCCCCGCGTGCGCCTTCGCCCTCGTGCCCGCCGCCGTCCTCGCCGCCGCCCGACGGGCCGTCCCCGTTCCCGTTCCCGTCCTCGTCGCCGTCGCCGTCCTTACGGGTGCGCGCGGCGTGTGCGTCCAGGCGGGCCAGCACGGCGCGGACGGCGGCGCCCAGCGCCGCGCCCTCCGCCTCGTCGTCGTCCGCCGCCCCGGGACCCGTCCCGCCGTTGCCCGCCATGTCCTTCTCCGCCCCCGTCCCCCGCACCGCGCCTCAGCTCTCCGCGCCGTCGTCGGTACGACGCGCGCCGGCGGTGCGGTGCGTGTCGGGAGCGCGGTCCGCGTCCGCCGCGTCGCCGCCGGTCGCCTTGCGGGTCCGGGCGCGCGGGCGGCCACCCGAGCGCCCGCCGCTCGAACTCCCCTGTCCTGCCGGGGACTTGCGTGTCGCCGGCCGCCCGCCCGCCGCCTTCTTCGCGGTCTTCTTGACGACTTCCCCGGCCGCCCCCGAATCCGCCGCCCCCGAATCCGCAGAGCCGGAATCCACCACCCCGGAAGCCCCCCGCCCGCCCCTCTCCGACGGCGCCTCCGGCGACACTTCCAACGGCACCTCCGGAGGCACCTCCGGCACCACCGTCACCTCCGGCCGCCGTACCGGGCGGGCCGGTGCCGGCTTCTGGTGGCCGTCCAGCAGTACCAACGACGCCTGGTAGGCCACCGACAGGGAGTACGGCGTGTTGTTGAGCATCCCCCAGAGCTTGGAGGTCTCGTCCACGTCCATCTGGGTCGGCGTGAAGCGGACGTGCTGCAAGGACTCGGCCAGATCGCTCCCGGCCAGATAGGGGCGTTCGGCCGCCTCCTCGATCAACTCCCGTGGCAGCACCGGGATCTCGTGCAGCGTCCGCACCACGCTGCCGATCAGCCGCTGGCCGACCAGCTCCTGCTCCTCCCCGTACCCGCTGATCAGGAAGTGCAGGTCGATCGCCGCGGCGGGGCGCTTGAGCAGCGTGCCGTCGGAGGCGCGGGTCACCAGGTCGCTGTTGCGCATCGAGGGGTTGTGGGAGACCTGGTAGAGGAAGACGGTGATGGTCGGGTCGGTCGGGGGATCGGTCGGCGGTTTGCGGGTCTCCACCGAGACGGCCATGTCGATCTCGGGGTGCAGATTGTGCTCGATCAGCAGCGCGAGGGCCTGGGTGACCGTCGCTGGGGCGAGTGCGTTGCTCATGTGGACCGTCCCCCTGAAGTCCGTTGCTGGGAAGCCAGATAGTCCGCGAGGCTCACCGCGGGCGCGCGCCGCTCGGGGCGCGGTGGACGGCCGCCGGCCGCGGGCCGTTCGGTGCCGGCCGCGCTGACCTCCAGCCGGCCGATCTGTACGTGCACCACCCGCTCGGCGGGCCCGCGCGCACCGCGCCGGCCGGCCGCGGCCGCGGTGCGGGACGGCGCGGGACGGCGCGGCGCCGCCGCCGCGTCGGCGCGCGCCCGCAGTGCGCCGGACGGCGAGGGACCGGCCGCCTCCGCGTCCCACGGCGACGCCTCCCGGCCCCCTGCCGGCCCTTCCGTACCGGTCGCCGTCGACCGCCCCCGCGGCCGTACGCCCTCGCCGGCGGTCCGGGGCCCGGGCGCGGCCGTGGCCGCGGGACGGAGCAGGGGGGCCGGTGCCGGCCGTGGGACGAGGGGCTCGCGGGCGGCCTCCGGGGCCGCCTCGGTGCGGATCACCGTCTCCCGTTCGTGCCACGTGCGCAGCTCCGTCCGGTGCTCGGTGCGCGGCGGTCGACCGGCGTGCGGGGCCGGGGCGGGCCGTCGCGACGCCCGCGGGGACGACAGCCCGTCGTCGTCCGCGTCGCCGACGGCCGGTCCGCGCAGCGCCTCCACCCGCTCGAACGGGCCGGGCAGCCGCGGCCGGACGAGCGCCCGCCCCGGCCCGTCGGCACCCTCGGGCGGGCCGAGGGGATCGGCGGGCGGGGCCGGCGCCGCGGGGGCGTACCGGGCCAGCAGCCGGCCGAGGTAGTCGCCGGACGCGGCGGGCGTCCGCTCGGGCATCTCAGGCATCCGCGCACAGCTCCAGGTAGTAGCGGCGCCGCAGCGGGCTGAGCGCCAGGATCTCGGGCTCGCTCCAGCCGTAGGCCGAGGCGAGCAGATGGACGTCGAGGAGCAGGTCCCGGGCCCAGGCGTCCAGTTCGGTCCACAGGTACGCGGCGATGTCCAGCTCCGCCGGGGTGGGCGCGCCGCACTCCGGGCAGGCGACGTCCAGCGTCAACTCCGCGCCGGGGTCGGCCTCTTCGGCGGCCTCGGCGAAGCGCTTGAGCACCGTTTCGGGCAGGTGGGCGAGGTCCTCGGCGGTGGCCTCCCGGCCGGCCCGGCGGGCGGCCAGGACGCAGCGGGTGGCGAGCAGGTGCCGGGCGTGGGCCTCGTCCGGCGGGTGGGCGGCGGCCACCGCGGCCAGGTCGGCGGCGCCGGGCAGCCGGAACCGCAGGCTCCACTCGCCCTCCGCCACCGGCAGCCCGCCCTCCGGCGGTCCGGGACGGGCGGCCGCCAACTCCCCGGCGTCCAGCTCGAATTCCAACGCCGCGCCGCACCCCGCCGCCGCGCAGTCGAGCGTGACCTCCATCCGGTCGCCGAACAGCGCCCGGCGCAGCGCGAAGAGGTCGGCCGCCCGCTCCCCGAGCGGCGCCGACAGCAGGGCGTCGGGGGCCGCTCCCGGACGGGCCGCCCGATGCAGCAGCAGGGCCCGGCCGGCGGCCCGTTCGGCCAGCCCGGCCTCCCAGGTGGCCAGCAGTTCCGCCGGCCCGGTGAGCGCCATCGGCTACCTCGCCACCACCTCCTCGCCGCCGCTCAGGCCGGGTGGGTGAACGAGGGCTCCTGCGGTTCGGGGACCTCGTAGTCGCGCTCCCAGCCCTCGCATTCGAGCTTCAGGCTCTGGATGGCCACCGCGTTGGCGTTGGCGTCCATCTCGCCCAGGACCTGGTACTCGCTCGGCCAGGACCGGTAGATCTTGTGCGAGACGGCGACCTGGCCGGCCTCGTTGAGGACCTGGATGACGATGTCCTTGCGGAAGTCGGCCAGTGAGACCTCCGAGCCCAGGCCCGCGCCGACCTGCCAGACCTTGTTGGCCCAGCGGTCGAACTCCGGGTCGTGGGTGACCCCGCGCTCCAGGGTGATGCCCTCGAACTCCGAGCGGCCCGGGGACTTGCGCGGGGAGCTGGGGTCGCCGCCGTTGCGGTGCTTGACGACCTCGGTGGTGCGCTTGAGCGGACTGATCTTGCTGACCCCCGCGACCGTACGACCGTCCCACAGGACCAGGAACTTGAAGTTCTTGTACGGGTCGAAGCGATGGGCGTTGATCTTGAACTCAGCCATCGGATTCCTTCACGTCGGATTCCTGCACGTCGTTCTGCGCGTCGGCCCATGGGGCGCGCCGGCCCGGAGGGTCCGGCCGCCGCGCCCGGTGCCCGCGCCCTAGAGGTCGAACTGGCCGGCCAGCTGCTGGATCTTGACGATCACGAACTCGGCCGGCTTGACGGGCGCGATGCCGACCACGACGTTCACGATCCCGTTCTCGATGTCCGCCTCGGTCGTGGTGTCCTTGTCGCACTGGACGAAGTACGCCTGCCGCGGGGTGCCGCCCTTGAAGGCGCCCTTCTCGAAGAGGGAGTGCAGGAACGCCGAGGCGTTGAGCCGGATCTGCTGCCACAGCTGCTCGTTGTTGGGCTCGAAGACCACCCACTGCAGGCCGCGCAGCAGGCTCTCCTCGACGTGCAGGGCCAGCCGCCGTACCGGGACGTACTTCCACTCGCTGTCCAGGGCGTCCGCGCCCTCCAGCGTGCGGGCGCCCCAGACCAGCGGGCCGACCATCGGGAAGGTCCGCAGGCAGTTGATGCCGAGCGGGTTGAGCAGGCCGTTCTCGCGGTCGGTGAGCTTGACGGTCAGCCCGTGCACACCGGCCAGCCGCGCCTCGGTGCCCGCCGGCGCCTTCCACACCCCGCGCTCGCCGTCCGTACGGGCGATCACGCCGGCCAGTGCGCCGGACGGCGGGAAGGACCGCAGCCGGCCGGTGAGCGGGTCGGTGAGCTGGAGGTGCGGGAAGTACAGGGCGGCGTGGTTGCCGCGCACCGCGTCGAACGCGCCGATCCCGGCCCGGGCGGCGTCCACGCTGCCCCAGGCCGCGGGCGCGTCGACGAGCAGGAACATCCGCCGCTCCTGGCACAGCCGTTGGGCCGCCGAGACCACCGTGGCCATGTCGTCGGTGGATTCATACGACGCCAGCTCGGGCAGTGCGAGCAGATTGACGTCGGGCAGGTCGCGCAGCGCCTGGAGGCCGCTCTTGCGGGCCTCGCTGCCGATCAGGTCGCGGGGGCCCGGCGGGTCGCCGTCCGCGCCGCCGCACAGGGCGAAGACCGGCGGGTTGACCGAGGCCTCCAGGCCGAGGTCGTTGGCGCACTCGCCGACGAAGCGGACCACGTCGCAGGGGTCGGTGGAGCCGGCCACGACCTGGACGCGGCGCCCGAAGGAGGTCACCCGGGTGCCGGCGAAGGCGTGCTTGCCGGGGGCGTCCGGCAGCGACCGCAGCTTGTGCTCCAGCAGCAGCGCCAGCTCGGTGACGTCGCATGGCGGCTCGCCGTCGCAGTCCGGGTCGTAGAGCGTGAACTCCCGCTCCACCTCGCCGATCTTCACCGTCAAGTCGACGGTCAGATCGGGAAGTTGGTGGTGGAACGGCTTGGAGACCGTGCCGGACGGGTCCGGGCGGCCCTCGCCCACCGCGACCACCCGGATCAGCGCCGAGCCGGAGTTGACGGCCGTCTCCACGAACCGGCCGCTGCCGGGGTCCATGGACAGACCGGTGAAGGACTCCCGGGCCGCGCCGTGCGCGTCGAGGACCTGGAGGTTGAAGGTCTCCTCCGGATCAGAGGGGCGGCGCGAAGCGCCTCCTGCCGGGGTGGTGGTCGGGCGACGGGCGGGCGTGTCGTGGTCGATCGCCACCCGCAGGCCGTCGCCCCAGAGGCCGGGCTCCTTGGCGTGCACCTCCAGGACCGGGCACCGGCTGCGGCCCTCGGTGGACTCCAGGGTGACGTGGGCCGCCTCGCCGGTGCCGGCCTTGGCGACCCGGACGATCACCGCGTCGGCGCCGCCGTTGCCGAAGAACTGGTGGACGGCGTAGGAGACCGGGCTGCGGGAGGTCAGGCCGCCGAAGCGGCGCTCGAAATCGGCGAAGCTGGTGATCCGGACGGGCTCATTGAGCGGACCGCGCCGGGTGTGGCCGACGAAGGCGGTCACGGACGTCGTCACGGTGGTGATGCTGCGGATGCTGCTGGGAAGCTCTTCGACATAAACGCCGGGATAGGTCGTATGTGTCGGCATTCCCCCTCCAATCCCTTCAGGCACCGAGTGTGAGGACACCAAGAAATCGAGAAAGGGGGAGGGACGGCGGGTGTGGAAGAACCCACGACCGCACCCCGCGGCGATCGTGGTCGTGCATCCCCCCACTACCCATCAAGTTCCCCCGTCTGCATCCGGTGCGAGGCGACCCGTGATCCGTGGTCCGACCTGCACGGGACCAGGCCCGAAGCGCGCACTGCGGGCCTGTGACTCCTGATGCGAAAGTGCTCAACGCAGTCTGTTTCAAAGGGAGTTGGCGGTCAAGGAGCTTTCTGGTCACCGCTTGCGAAGGTCCTGTGCGGGCGCGTTGCACTTCCTGCTCCAACGGCTTCCCGCTTCCCCGCAACCGGAACCGCGACGGTCGGGTCCGGTCGGGCTCGCCGTCGCATCCGGACCCGGCGCCCGAACGGCGCACGGCAACGGAGTGCACGGCGGATGACGGCTGTGCGCCCCGCGCGCCCGCACGTCCCTGCGAAATATCTGCGACGGCCGGATGTGCCCCTGCGGAAAAGGGGGCCGCGGGCCGACGTGGCCAAAAGATCTGTGACCGTAATCACCGCCGGAGTGTGATCTGCGATTTAGGGACGCCTGTCCACCGGAGATACCCTGCGAGACGGACATGCCGCGTATCCGGACACCGTGTGTACGCCTCCCCAGTGACAGCGCCGTCACGTTGCCCTTCGCGGCACGCCCATCGCAGACGAACGAACCGCGATCACTACGGCGATTCTGAGAAGACAAGGGACGGACGCGCGTGGACCTGTTCGAGTACCAGGCGAGGGACCTCTTCGCCAAGCACGGTGTACCGGTGCTGGCCGGTGAAGTCATCGACACGCCTGAGGCGGCGCGCGCGGCGACTGAGCGCCTTGGCGGCAAGTCCGTCATCAAGGCGCAGGTGAAGGTCGGCGGCCGCGGCAAGGCCGGCGGCGTGAAGCTGGCCGCCACCCCGGACGAGGCCGTCGCCCGTGCGACGGACATCCTCGGCATGGACATCAAGGGCCACACGGTCCACAAGGTGATGATCGCCGAGACGGCTCCGGAGATCGCCGAGGAGTACTACGTCTCCTACCTCCTGGACCGCACCAACCGCACCTTCCTGGCCATGGCCTCGGTCGCGGGCGGCATGGACATCGAGGAGGTCGCCGCGACGACCCCCGAGAAGCTCGCCAAGGTCCCGGTCGACGCCAACGAGGGCGTCTCCATCGAGAAGGCCCGCGAGATCGTCGCCCTGGCGCAGTTCCCGGCCGAGGTCGCCGAGAAGGTCGCCGAGGTGCTGGTCACCCTGTGGCAGACCTTCATCAAGGAGGACGCCCTCCTGGTCGAGGTCAACCCGCTGGCCAAGGTCGCCTCCGGTGACGTCATCGCCCTCGACGGCAAGGTCTCCCTGGACGCCAACGCCGAGTTCCGCCAGCCGGAGCACGAGGCCCTGGAGGACAAGGCCGCGGCCAACCCGCTGGAGGCCGCCGCCAAGGCCAAGGGCCTGAACTACGTCAAGCTCGACGGCCAGGTCGGCATCATCGGCAACGGCGCGGGTCTGGTCATGAGCACCCTGGACGTCGTCGCCTACGCCGGTGAGAACCACGGTGGCGTCAAGCCCGCCAACTTCCTCGACATCGGCGGCGGCGCCTCCGCCGAGGTCATGGCGAACGGCCTGGAGATCATCCTGGGCGACCCGGACGTGAAGTCCGTGTTCGTCAACGTCTTCGGTGGCATCACCGCGTGCGACGAGGTCGCCAACGGCATCGTGCAGGCCCTGGAGCTCCTCAAGTCCAAGGGCGAGAACGTCTCCAAGCCGCTGGTCGTCCGCCTCGACGGCAACAACGCCGAGCTGGGTCGCAAGATCCTCTCGGACGCCAACCACCCGCTGGTGCAGCGCGTGGACACGATGGACGGTGCGGCCGACAAGGCCGCC
Source organism: Streptomyces sp. NPDC093097 (assembly GCF_044754325.1). NCBI lineage: Bacteria > Bacillati > Actinomycetota > Actinomycetes > Kitasatosporales > Streptomycetaceae > Streptomyces > Streptomyces sp. NPDC093097. The sequence continues at coordinate 246,346 of NZ_JBIVOW010000002.1, read as the reverse complement.
GAGCTGGCCGCGGCCAAGTAAGGGACGAGGACTCCAACAACCATGGCTATCTTCCTCACCAAGGACAGCAAGGTCATCGTCCAGGGGATGACCGGCGCCACCGGCATGAAGCACACCAAGCTCATGCTCGGTGACGGCACCAACATCGTCGGTGGCGTCAACCCGCGCAAGGCCGGCACCAGCGTCGACATCGACGGCACCGAGGTCCCGGTCTTCGGCTCCGTCAAGGAGGCGATGGAGAAGACGGGCGCCGACGTCTCCGTCCTCTTCGTCCCGCCGGCCTTCGCCAAGGCCGCCGTCGTCGAGGCCATCGACGCCGAGATCCCGCTGGCCGTCGTCATCACCGAGGGCATCGCGGTGCACGACTCCGCCGCCTTCTGGGCGTACGCCAAGGCCAAGGGCAACAAGACCCGGATCATCGGCCCGAACTGCCCCGGCCTGATCACCCCCGGCCAGTCCAACGCCGGCATCATCCCGGGCGACATCACCAAGCCCGGCCGCATCGGCCTGGTGTCGAAGTCCGGCACGCTGACCTACCAGATGATGTACGAGCTGCGGGACATCGGCTTCTCGTCGGCCGTCGGCATCGGTGGCGACCCGGTCATCGGCACCACCCACATCGACGCCCTGGAGGCGTTCGAGGCCGACCCCGAGACCGACCTGATCGTGATGATCGGTGAGATCGGCGGCGACGCCGAGGAGCGGGCGGCCGACTTCATCAAGGAGAACGTCACCAAGCCGGTCGTCGGCTACGTGGCGGGCTTCACCGCGCCCGAGGGCAAGACGATGGGCCACGCCGGCGCCATCGTGTCCGGCTCGTCCGGCACCGCCCAGGCGAAGAAGGAGGCCCTGGAGGCCGCGGGCGTGAAGGTCGGCAAGACCCCGTCCGAGACCGCGCTGCTGGCCCGCGAGATCCTGGGCGGCTGAGTCCGACCGGACCTCGTCCGGTAGCGGTACCGCATGACGGCCGTGGGCCCGTACCCCCTCTCCGGGGTGCGGGCCCACGGCCGTTCGCGCGCGGCGGCGGGGCTCACCGGACGTCGGGGGTGAGCCGGGCGCCGCGCGGCAGCGCCCGGCGCGCGCCCGGCCGGTGCCGCGCGCGGATGCGGACCTGGTGGCCGGCCGCCGGCACCGCCGGGCCGGCCGACGGCGCGGACGGCGCCGCCACCACCGGCCGGGGCGGCGGACGGTGGCCGTCCGGCGCGCCGAGCGACACCGCCAGCGCCGTCGCCGCCAGCAGCCCGGTGGCCCCGAACCCGGCGCGGGTGGTCAGCCGGGCCCGCCGCTCGGCGCCGGCCCGGACCTCCCGCGCGGCCGGCGGCGCCACCGGGCGGGACGCCGCCAGCGCGGCCAGCCGGGCGTGCAGCACCGCGCCCTGCCGGTCCGGCGGCAGCTCCCGCAGGCCCAGCTCCGGCAGCTGCTCGGCCAGGCGCCCCCGGGCGTGCGTCAGCCGCCCGGTCGCCGCCGGCGTACTGGCCTCCACCTCCACCGCGGTCGCGTGCAGCCCCAGCCCGACCCCGTCGTGCAGCAGCAGCGCCCGGCGGTACGGGGCGGGCAGCGCCAGCACGGCCGCCAGCAGCGCACGGTCCTGCGGCCGGGCCGAGGGCGGCGCGGGCGCATGGGGCCGCGGCCGCTCGGCGGGCTGCAGCCGGGGGAACAGCGCCCGCCACGGCGCCAGCGCGTAGTCGTACGCGGCCGCCCGCACCCACCCCGGCGGATCGGGGTCCGCCGCCACCTCCGGCCAGCGCTGCCAGGCCGCGTGGAAGGCCCGTTCGACGGCCCGCCGGGCGAGCCGGGCCCGCCCGGTGAGCAGTACCGCCTGCTGGATCAGCGGCCCGGCGTGCGCCTCGCACAGCGCGTCGAAGTCCGCCGTCGGGCAGTCAAGTGCGGTGGGATCAGGGGTTGTTGACGGTGCGTCGGGAATCGGAAGGTCGGACGGTCGCCGGTCGTGCTCGCTCATACCGGAAGTCTTCAAACGCCGGGCGGTCAGGCGCACGCGACACGGCGGGCGCATGCCCGTTACGTGGTGGAAAGGGGTGTTATTGGCAGCATGGCGCCGTGAGCCAATTGATCGAACGCGGCACCACGTTGTCCTCGCAGGGCCGGACCGCCGCGCAGCGCTCCACCGCGATCGGCACCGCCGTCCTCGGCGGGGTGACCGCCGCCGGACTCGGCCTCGGCGCGCTCACGGTCGTCGTCCTGCTGCTCTGGATCGCCTCCCCGTACCCGGACAGCGGCCCCTCCCGCGCGCTGCACCTGGCCGCCGGACTCTGGTTCATGGCGCACGGCGGGGGCCTGGTCCGCGAGGCGGCCGGCGGCCCGGCCCCCGTCGGCCTGGCCCCGCTGCTGCTCGCCGCGCTCCCGCTCTGGCTGCTGCACCGCGCCGCCCGCGACACCCTGGCCGCCGACGACGACCCCGCGGCACCGGCCTCGGAGGTCGCCCCGCGCACCCTGCTCGGCGCCCTCCTGGGCGGCTACCTCCTCGTCGCCGCCGGCGCGCTGCTCTACGCCTCCGCCGGCCGGTTCACCGCCGCCCCGCTGTCCGCCCTGCTCGCCGTCCCGGGCACCGCGGCGGCCACCCTCGCCGCCACCGCCCGGCACGCCCTCGGACCGGACGCCGCCGCGCTGCTGCCGGCCCGCGTCCGGCGCGTCCTTCGCGCACTGCCGGCCGCGCTGCGCGCCGCGTTCACCGGCCCCCGCCTCGCCACCGCCCTCAAGGCGGCGGCCGCCGCCACCCTCGCCCTGCTCGCCTCCGGCGCGGTGCTCACCCTGCTCGGACTGGCCCTGCACACCGGGCGGCTCGGCGCCGACCTGGGCCGGCTCGCCCCCGACTGGGCCGGCCGCTGCACGGTGCTGCTGCTCTGCCTCGCCCTGCTCCCCAACGCGGCCGTCTGGGGCGCCGCCTACGGCCTGGGGCCCGGCTTCACCGTCGGCGCGGGCAGCGTGGTGGGGCCGCTGGGCAGCACGCCGCGCCCCCCGCTGCCGCACTTCCCGCTGCTCGACGGCCTGCCGGAACCGGCGCCGGGAACCTGGGCGACGGGCGCGGTGGCGCTGCTGGTGCCGGTGAGCGCGGTGCTGCTGCTGGCCCGGTACGCGGCAGGGGACGGCCACCGCTCATGGCGGCGGACCGCCGGGGTGGCGGCGGTGGCGGCGGGCCTGTGCGGGGCGGCGATGACGGTGCTCGCCGCGCTGGCCGGCGGTGCGCTGGGCCGGGGCGCGCTCGCCGGGTTCGGCCCCCTGTGGTGGCTCACCGGCCTGGCGGCGGCGGGCTGGACGGCGCTGGCCGGGGTGCCCGCCGCGCTGGCGCTGCGCGCCTGGCGGCGGCACACCGAACGGCGGGTGGTGCGGGGGCGGGCACCCGGCCGCCGCGCGCTGCCCGGCCTCCCGTTCCGCCGCGGCCGGACCGACCGCCGCGGGACCGCCGGCTGACGGCGCGCTACGGACGCTTCGGCCGACGGCGCGCCCCAGGGGCCACTGGTTGGCGGCGCGCGCCACGCCTCACCGGCTGACGGCGCGCGCTCCGGACCACCGGCCCGCGGCCCCCGCCGTCCGGCGCGGCCTGTGCCCCCGTTCCCGTCCGCCGCTTCCCGGCTACGGCTGCTGCTGGCTGAGCAGCGGGCGCAGCTCCGGCGGGAGGAGCTTCTCGCAGGACTTGCTCGCCGCCTGGGTCAGCGCGTCGTTCACGCAGGTGAAGTAGTCGCGGTAGACGACCTGGACGGTGAAGGTCGCGGCCACCATCATCAGCGCCAGCGAGGCCGCCACCAGACCGCCGATCGCGGCGGTGGTCTGCGGCCGGACGTTCGGGCCCGGGGCGGTGCCCGGCCGGCTCGGCGCGGCCGGCGCGGTGCCGGCGGCCGGGCTCCCCTCGGGGGCCTCACCGGCCGGCCGCTTCGCTGCGGGCTTGCCGCGCAGCGCGCTGATGCCCCAGTACAGGGCGAGCGAGCCGAGCAGCAGCGAGACCTCCGGCAGGCTGAAGAGCACGAAGAAGAACGCCCACATCCCGGCCAGGAGCGCATAGCGCGCCCGCCGCTGCAAGGGGTCGGTGGGGTCCCAGCGCAGCCCGCCGGGGCCGCCGCCCGGTCCGCCGGACCCGCCCTGGCCGCCGCCGGGGCCGCCCTGGCCGCCGCCGCGGCCCGGCCGGGTGCCGAACCCGCCGCCCTGCCGGCCCGGTTGACGGCTGCTCCACTGGCTGCCCCAGGCCGGCGGCTGGTCCTGCGGACGCTGCTCCTCGCCGTCCTCGCCGTCCTCGTCGCCCTGCGCCTGCCCGAGGGCGGCGCGGCGCGGACGCCACTGTTGGTCGGGGGCGCCGGCCGGCGGCGGCGCGAACGGGTTGTCGTCCCGGCCGCCGGACGGCGAATCCGGGGCGGACGGCGACGTGCGCTCGCGCGGCAGGAGGACCACTCCGGGGGCGGTGGCGGGCTGGGGGAGCCACCCGGCGGTGGCTGGGGGAGGGAGGAGAGCCGCGCGGCGGCGTCGGTCCGGCATCTGGAGTGAGTCTTCCCCTTGTCGTGGGCGTCCGTCCGGCAGGTCGGCCGGGCGGACGGTCTCCATGAACTGCATGCGTTCTCCCGCCCGACGCTACCTGGCGTGCTCGCCCCCGTCCCGCGGGGGCCGCACGGTGTGCCGGTATCGTTGCTGACGGTCGGCGCCTTCGTAGGGTTCCCCGGATTCCCGAAACCCCTCGCTTTGTACGACCGCACAAAACTGCATGCAGCACCCCAGACCCGCAAGACCTGGCGAGAAAGACCGCATCGTGGCCCCCTCCTCCCTTCCCGCCCGCTCCGCCCCGGCCCGGATCGTGGTGCTCGTCTCCGGTTCGGGCACCAACCTCCAGGCGCTCCTGGACGCCATCGCCGAGCAGGGCACCGCCGCGTACGGCGCCGAGATCGTGGCCGTCGGCGCCGACCGCACCGGGATCGCCGGCCTGGAGCGCGCCGAGCGGGCCGGGCTGCCGACGTTCGTCTGCCGGGTCAAGGACCACCCGGACCGCGCCGCCTGGGACGCGGCGCTCACCGAGGCGACCGCCGCGCACGCCCCCGACCTGGTGGTCTCGGCCGGCTTCATGAAGATCCTCGGCAAGGAGTTCCTGGCGCGCTTCGGCGGCCGGACGCTCAACACCCACCCGGCGCTGCTGCCCAGCTTTCCCGGTGCCCACGGCGTCCGCGACGCGCTCGCGTACGGGGCGAAGGTCACCGGCTGCACCGTCCACTTCGTCGACGACGGCGTCGACACCGGCCCGATCATCGCCCAGGGCGTGGTCGAGGTCCGGGAGGAGGACGACGAATCCGCGCTGCATGAGCGCATCAAGGAAGTCGAGCGCACGCTGCTCGTCGAAGTCGTGGGGCGTCTGGCCCGGCACGGCTACCGCATAGAGGGACGAAAGGTACGTATCTCGTGACCGTCACCGAAGGTACGCAGCGGCCCATCCGCCGCGCGCTGGTCAGCGTCTATGACAAGTCCGGGCTGGAGGAGCTGGCCCAGGGGCTGCACGCGGCCGGCGTCCAGCTCGTCTCGACCGGGTCGACGGCCGGGAAGATCGCCGCCGCCGGGGTGCCGGTCACCAAGGTCGAGGAGCTCACCGGCTTCCCCGAGTGCCTCGACGGCCGGGTCAAGACCCTGCACCCCAAGGTCCACGCCGGCATCCTCGCCGACCTGCGCCTCGCGGACCACCAGCAGCAGCTGGCCGACCTCGGCGTCGAGCCGTTCGACCTGGTGGTCGTGAACCTCTACCCGTTCCGGGAGACCGTCGCCTCCGGCGCCACCCCCGACGAGTGCGTCGAGCAGATCGACATCGGCGGCCCCTCGATGGTCCGCGCCGCCGCCAAGAACCACCCCTCGGTCGCGGTGGTCACCAGCCCCGAGCGCTACGCCGACGTGCTGGCCGCGGTCGACGGCGGCGGCTTCGACCTGGCCGCCCGCAAGCGGTTGGCCGCCGAGGCGTTCCAGCACACCGCCGCCTACGACGTCGCCGTCGCCTCCTGGATGACCGACGTCTACGCGCCGGAGGAGGACGGGGCCGCGCTGCCCGAGTTCCTCGGCGAGACCTGGGAGCGCCGCAGCACCCTGCGCTACGGGGAGAACCCGCACCAGGCCGCGGCCCTCTACGTCGACGGCCGGCCGGGCGGTATCGCCAACGCCGAGCAGCTGCACGGCAAGGAGATGTCCTTCAACAACTACGTGGACACCGAGGCCGCCCGCCGCGCCGCCTACGACCACGACCAGCCCTGCGTGGCGATCATCAAGCACGCCAACCCCTGCGGCATCGCGATCGGCGCGGACGTCGCCGAGGCGCACCGCAAGGCGCACGCCTGCGACCCGCTGTCCGCGTTCGGCGGCGTGATCGCGGTCAACCGCCCGGTGACCGTCGCGCTCGCCGAGCAGGTCGCGGAGATCTTCACCGAGGTCATCGCCGCCCCCGCCTACGAGGACGGCGCGGTCGAGATCCTCGCCCGCAAGAAGAACATCCGAGTCCTGAAGGTCGAGGGCACCCCGCACCAGCCCGGTGACCTCAAGCTGCTCTCGGGCGGCGCGGTGCTCCAGCAGACCGACGTCTTCCAGGCCGAGGGCGACGACCCGGCCACCTGGACGCTGGCCACCGGAGAGGCGCTGTCCGCGCAGGAGTTGACCGAGCTGGCCTTCGCCTGGAAGGCGTGCCGCGCGGTGAAGTCCAACGCGATCCTGCTCGCCAAGGACGGCGCCTCGGTGGGCGTCGGCATGGGCCAGGTCAACCGCGTCGACTCCTGCAAGCTCGCCGTGGAGCGGGCCGGCGAGGAGCGGGCGCGCGGCTCCTACGCGGCGTCGGACGCCTTCTTCCCGTTCCCCGACGGCCCGGAGATCCTGATCGCGGCCGGCGTCAAGGCGATCGTCCAGCCCGGCGGTTCGATCCGCGACGAACTCGTCGTCGAGGCCGCGAAGAAGGCCGGCGTGACGATGTACCTCACCGGCACCCGGCACTTCTTCCACTGAGGTCCGGCCGGCCCCTTCCGCAAGGGGCCGGACAGCGCGGAGGGCCGCACCCCTTGCCCGGGGTGCGGCCCTCCGCCGTGCGTGTCCGCGCGTCAGTAACGCGGCCGGTTGAACCAGGCGTTGCCGTCGTCCTTGGAGACGAAGATCAGCACCAGGACGCCCAGCACGGTGTGCACCAGGCCGAACGGGAAGGTGCCCAGGCTCAGCATGATGCCGAGGACGCAGGCGATGATGGTGGCGATGCGTACGCCCTTGCCGCCGTTGGCGAACTGGGCGGCCAGCGTGATCGCGGCCACGGTGAACGCCACGATGACCACGATCACCGCGATCAGCAGGCCCTTGCCGACGTTGAACGCCGCCATGTCCGAGGTGTAGGTCGAGGTCGACGCCTCGTGTGACGCCTTGGTGATGCCGCCCAGGCCCATCACCGCCAGGACGAGGCCGATGAGGTTCAAAGCGGCGAGCACGAACAGCATCACCCGGGCCGCCTTCACACCGCCCGGCATCACCTGCGGGTACGGCGCCTGCTGCATCGGGGGCATCGCGCCGCCCTGGTACGCGCCGTACGGGGCCATCGGCTGCTGTGGCTGCGGGGGCTGCTGGGGATAGCCGTAACCGGGCTGCTGGCCCTGCGGCGGGCCGTAGGGGTTGGGATGGGGATAACTCACGAGCGGTGCCCTTCAGGCGACTTGAAGCGGTGTCAGCGAGTGCCACGAAGGCCCCCGGTCGCGCTTGCGAGGGGGCCTTCGTGGGCTGCTGCGGAGGTCCGTACGGTCCGGAACGGCCTTAGTTGGCCTTCACGACCACGGTACCGACGATCTTGTCCGCGAAGGTCTGGCTCTTCTCGTCCCACAGCGGCCACAGCCACCCGAGCCAGCAGAGCAGGCTGTTGAGGTAGCGGCAGAGGTAGCGCACGAACGTCATGCCGAAGCCCATGGGCTGGCCGGTGGTCTCCTTGACGACCCGGATGCCCAGCATCTTCTTGCCCGGGGTCTGGCCCGTGGCGCCTTCCTTGGCGACGAGGAAGAACCATCCGCCCAGGATGATCAGCCAGGCGAGGCCCATGACGATGATGGCGCCGACCGGCGTGGCGCTCGACGAGGCGGTGTCGTAGGCGTTGCTGACGCACTGGTAGTCGCCGGGCGGGCAGCTGTTGGCGGCCGAGCTCGCCGAGCTGACCGAGCTGCTGGCGGAGCCGGCGGCCATGACGATGCCGATGATGTACAGGATGACCGGCACGACACCGATGATCAGGCCGTCGATCAGGAGGGCCCCGAGGCGAGCGCCCCAGCTCGCGTAACCCGTCGGCATCCCCGGCATGCCCGGCATCCCCGGCTGGCCGTACGGGCTCGCCGGCTGCTGCGCGTAGCCGTAGCCCGGCTGACCACCCTGCGGCGGGACCTGGCCCTGCTGCGGGTAGCCGTACTGCGGCTGGCCCTGCGGGGCGCCCTGCTGGGGGTAGCCGTAGCCCGGCTGGCCGCCCTGCGGCGGGACCGGGGGCTGCTGACCGTAGGGGCCCTGCGGGGCCTGCGGCGGCTGCCCGTAGGGGTTGTTCGGGTCACCGAAGCTCATGGTGCTGCTTTCCTCCGTTGGTGAATCACTGGGGCGACGCGGCGCGACTCGGAGGAAATACAGGTTGTTTCACGGCCCGCCCCCGACGATGCCTGCGGCACTGCGCCGTCAATCCTTCTAGGTGAGGATTCTCTCTGTCCAGTCACGGCAGTCAGCCTTTGTCCAACTGCAATGATCATTTCCGGACAACTGCCGCCCGCGTGCCCTGATTGGAACACGGGTGCCTCCATCCGGGAGGATGGGGGTATGACTGCCCAGATTCTGGATGGCAAGGCCACCGCCGCCGCGATCAAGTCCGAGCTCACCGCCCGCGTGCAGGCGCTGAAGGCCGAGGGTGTCACCCCGGGCCTGGGCACCCTGCTGGTCGGCGACGACCCCGGCAGCCGCTGGTACGTAGGCGGCAAGCACCGGGACTGCGCCGAGGTCGGCATCGCGTCCATCCAGCGCGAACTGCCCGACACCGCCACCCAGGAGGAGATCGAGGCCGTCGTCCGGGAGCTCAACGAGAACCCCGACTGCACCGGCTACATCGTCCAACTCCCGCTCCCCAAGGGCATCGACGCCAACCGCGTCCTGGAGCTGATGGACCCGGCCAAGGACGCCGACGGACTGCACCCGATGAGCCTGGGCCGCCTGGTCCTCGGCGTCGAGGGCCCGCTGCCCTGCACCCCGTACGGCATCGTCCAGCTGCTGCGCCGGCACGAGGTCGAGATCAACGGCGCGCATGTGGTGGTCGTCGGCCGCGGCATCACCATCGGCCGCCCGATGCCGCTGGTGCTCACCCGCAAGTCCGAGAACGCCACGGTCACCCAGTGCCACACCGGCACCCGCGACCTGTCCGCGCACCTGAAGCAGGCCGACATCATCGTCGCCGCGGCCGGTGTGCCGCACATCATCAAGCCCGAGGACGTCAAGCCCGGCGCGGCCGTCCTGGACGTCGGCGTCAGCCGCGACGAGAACGGCAAGATCGTCGGCGATGTGCACCCCGGTGTCGCCGAGGTGGCCGGCTGGGTCGCCCCCAACCCGGGCGGCGTCGGCCCGATGACCCGCGCCCAGCTGCTGGTCAACGTCGTCGAGGCGGCGGAGCGCGCGGCCGGCATCCGCGGCTAGGGCGCGTGCCGGGCGTCGCACGGCAGGCGCCGGTTCGACGACGCGACCCAAGACCGGCGCGGACGTGCGAGCCTGGAGAAGGGCCGCCGTCCGCGGCGCCGCACCCGCGGACCACACCTCCGCGACACCGCTGACGACCTCGGTCCCGGACACCCTGGGACCGACCTGGACACCGGAAGGGGCTGACCGCCAGACATGGCTGCCGAAGCGCACTCGGAGGGCGCGTCCGAGCCGCAGCGCACCTCGCGCCGCTTTCCGCAGCTGACCCGCGACACCGCCCGTCCCGAGGGCGGCGGCCGGGCGGCCTCCGGCGACCATCCGGCGCCGGCCCGGCAGTGGCCGCTGCTGACCGTGCTGGGCGGGGTCGCCCTCGGCCTGCTGCTGGTCGCGCTGGACGCGTTCCGGATCGGCTCGATCGTGATCGGGCTGTCCCTGCTGGGCGGCGCGGCGCTGCGCTGGGCGCTGCCGTCGGTGGGGATGCTGGCCGTCCGGTCCCGCTTCACCGACCTGATCACCTACGGCGGGCTCGGCTTCGTGATCGTGATCCTGGCGATGATGGTGCAGCCCAAGCCCTGGATCCACATCCCGTTCCTGGACGACATCGTCCACTTCACGGTCCGGTAGAGCCCGGCTCGGAAAGCGTCCGGCGGCGCTGCGGCACACCCCGTGCCGTAGCGCCGCACGCCTGTGTGACGCGGGTAACTTGGCGACGTCCGGGGGGTGCCCCAACCGCGAGAGGGACGTCCATCTCATGGCCAAGATCAAGGTTGCCCGCCCCGTCGTCGAGATCGACGGCGACGAGATGACCCGCATCATCTGGTCGTCCATCAGGGACCGGCTGATCCTCCCGTACCTCGACGTCGAGTTGAAGTACTTCGACCTCGGCATCGAGCACCGGGACGCCACCAGTGACCAGGTGACCGTGGACGCCGCGCACGCCGTCCAGGAGTACGGCGTCGGAGTGAAGTGCGCCACCATCACCCCGGACGAGGCCCGGGTCGAGGAGTTCGGCCTCAAGGCGATGTACCGGTCCCCGAACGGCACCATCCGCGACATCCTCGGCGGCGTGATCTTCCGTGAGCCCCTCATCATGGAGAACGTGCCCCGGCTGGTGCCCGGCTGGACCCGGCCCATCGTCGTCGGCCGCCACGCCTTCGGCGACCAGTACCGCGCCACCGACCTCAAGATCCCCGGCCCCGGCACCCTCACCCTGACCTTCGCCCCGGCCGACGGCGGCGAGCCGTCCGAGGTGGAGGTGCACGACTTCCCCGGTCCCGGCGTGGCGCTGGCGATGTACAACCACGACGACTCCGTCCGCGACTTCGCGCGGGCGTCGTTCCGGTACGGGCTGGACCGCAACTACCCGGTCTACCTGTCCACGAAGAACACGATCCTGAAGAAGTACGACGGCCGCTTCAAGGACCTCTTCCAGGAGGTCTTCGACAGCGAGTTCCGGACCGAGTTCGAGGCCCGCGGCCTGACCTACGAGCACCGGCTGATCGACGACATGGTGGCCGCGGTCCTGAAGTCCTCCGGCGGCTACGTCTGGGCCTGCAAGAACTACGACGGCGACGTCCAGTCCGACATCGTCGCCCAGGGGTTCGGCTCGCTCGGCCTGATGACGTCGGTGCTGATGACCCCCGACGGCCGGACCGTCGAGGCCGAGGCGGCCCACGGCACGGTCACCCGCCACTACCGGCAGCACCAGCAGGGCAAGGCCACCTCCACCAACCCCATCGCCTCGGTCTTCGCCTGGACCCGCGGCCTGGCGCACCGCGGCGCGCTCGACGGCACCCCCGAGGTGACCGGCTTCGCCCACACCCTGGAGCGGGTCTGCGTGGAGACCGTCGAGGGCGGCCAGATGACCAAGGACCTGGCGCTGCTCATCGGGCCGGCGCAGCCCTGGCTCACCACCGACCAGTTCCTGGAGGCGCTGGACGCCGGGCTCCAGAAGGCGATGGCGCCCGCCTGAGCCGGGGGAGGGCCCCGGGGCGGGCCCGTATCTGGCCGGGATTCGCCGTCCCCGGCGGGACGCGGGGGATTGCCCCGGAGGATCGCGGGCATGCGACCCACAACCCCCCCACGGGTGTGGCACAACCGTCGGCCGCCCGCGCTACCCCTCCGAGAACGGGCGGCCGTCGCCGCCGACCGGACCGCCCCGCCGGACGCCGCGGGCGGCCGCCGAGGTGGTCCGGTCGGGTCCGTCGGTGACGCCCGGTGAGGTGTCCCACACCGGCCCGTCGTCTGGGCCGGGCAGGGGTCCGATAGCCTGGCGGCCGGGTCTCTCGATACCAAGAGACCTCGATAGATGGGCAGGGACACCCACCGCCACCCAAGGTGGTCCAGGGGCTTGCCCCCGGAATACCGCGCAGGAGATCGCCATGACCCGCACTCCCGTCAACGTCACCGTCACCGGCGCCGCCGGTCAGATCGGTTACGCCCTTCTCTTCCGTATCGCCTCCGGCCAGCTGCTCGGCGCGGACGTGCCGGTGAAGCTGCGCCTCCTGGAGATCCCGCAGGGCCTCAAGGCCGCCGAGGGCACCGCGATGGAGTTGGACGACTGCGCCTTCCCGCTGCTCCGGGGCATCGAGATCACCGACGACCCGAACGTCGGCTTCGACGGTGCCAACGTCGCGCTGCTCGTCGGCGCCCGCCCCCGCACCAAGGGCATGGAGCGCGGCGACCTGCTGGAGGCCAACGGCGGCATCTTCAAGCCGCAGGGCAAGGCCATCAACGACCACGCCGCGGACGACATCAAGGTCCTGGTCGTCGGCAACCCGGCCAACACCAACGCGCTGATCGCCCAGGCCGCCGCCCCGGACGTCCCGCGTGAGCGCTTCACCGCGATGACCCGCCTGGACCACAACCGCGCGCTGACCCAGCTCGCGCAGAAGACCGGCGCCCCGGTCTCCGAGATCCACCGCCTGACCATCTGGGGCAACCACTCGGCCACCCAGTACCCGGACATCTTCCACGCCACCGTCGCCGGCAAGAACGCCGCCGAGGTCGTGAACGACGAGGCGTGGCTGGCCGACACCTTCATCCCGACCGTCGCCAAGCGCGGTGCGGCGATCATCGAGGCCCGTGGCGCGTCCTCCGCCGCCTCGGCCGCCAACGCCGCCATCGACCACGTCCACACCTGGGTCAACGGCACCGCCGACGGCAACTGGACCTCCATGGGCATCCCCTCGGACGGCTCCTACGGCGTCCCGGTGGGCCTGATCTCCTCCTTCCCCGTCACCACCAAGGACGGCAAGTACGAGATCGTCCAGGGCCTGGAGATCAACGAGTTCTCCCGTGCGCGCATCGACGCCTCCGTCAAGGAGCTGTCGGAGGAGCGCGAGGCGGTCCGCGCGCTCGGCCTCATCTGAGCCACCGCGCCGGCGTCCGCCGCAGCATCCACCGAGCCCGTACGGCCCAACGGCCGTACGGGCTCGGTGCGTTGACGCCTCCTCGGCGGTCGTTATCGCGCTGACAGCGCGACCCCCGCTCCCCTATGCTGCGGTCTCTCACTCGTTCGCGGGAATGTCGGCCGTCGGTGGAACTGGGCCGCCGCCAGGGCGCGTTGGGGATGATGCGCGATGCAGCGCACGGCAGCTACGGGGGAGGCCGATGAGTAGTAACGAGGTGCCCGCACAACCAGGAGGACCGGACGGTCCACCGCGACTGCGCAAGGAGCCGGCGGCCGGTCCGCCGCCCCACCCGCTGTCCGGCATCCCGCCCGGTGCCAGCGAGACCACCCGGCTGCTGTGCGCCGGGACCTACCTCGACGACGCCTTCCGCGACGCCGTCATCGACGAGCTCTACGTCCACGAGGAGCGGTTCGCCGCGCCCTCCCTGGGCATCGACGCGGCCCGGGTGCTGGCCCACGCGCTGCGCGCCCGCCGGTTCGAGCTGGGCTGGGCCGCGCTGATCCTGTTCGTCTGGATCGTGGCCATCCCGCTCTCCCACTGGCTGGCGGCGGGGTACGCGGTGCCCGTCGTCGCGATGGGCCTGGGCCGCTTCGTCCGCCGGGCCCCGGTGCCCGCGTGGATCGCCCGGGGCCTGTCCTTCCTCTTCCGCTGGTACGGCCGGCTCCTGCTGACCGTGTTCGTGCTGGTGCTGGTGACCGCCGCGTTCGGCGGGGACTCCGGTGGAGACTGGGCGAGTTGGCTGCCGACCGCTCTGCTGCCCGGCTCCCCGGACTCCGGTTTCGCCGGCGGCGGGTCCTCCGGCGGCTACGCGGGCCTGGGCGCCGGCTCGTCCGACGTGTCCGGCGGTGGCGGCTCGGCCGTCTTCGCGGTCTGGGTGGCACTGGTGCTGCCGGTGCTGATCGCCGTGCTGGTCGCCCTCCAGCGGGGCCAGTTCGCCCGCGCGCTCGCCCGCGAACTGTCCCCGCGGCGCTTCCCCGACGTGATGGCCGACCCCGCCGAGCGGTCCGAGGGCCTCCGCTTCCAGCGGCTGCGGCAGCGCGTCCGCACCGAGCAGCACGGACCACTGGTGGTCTACCGCGCCGCCGACCCGTTCTGCGGCGCCGGCGAGCCGTTCAAACCATGGTCGCTGTCGGTGGAGTTGGTCCCCGTGGAGGACGGGCCGACCGCCCCGCTCGACAACGGCGCGATCCTGGCCCGCATCGTCCCGCTGGTCGAGGCGCTGCGCACCCCGTCGGGCAGCGCGCCGAAGGCGTCGGCGGTCCGCGACCGCCTGCGCGGCCTGGAGATCGACGAGTGCGTCTTCCTGCCCGCCGACGGCCTGCCGACCCGCGCCGACGCACCGTACGACGCCGCGGCGTTCGAGGAGCACCGGGCCGCGGCGGTGGAGGAGGGCGGTGAGACCCGCCGGCACTTCCTGCGCATCCGGGTCGGTGGGTGGAACGAAGGCGTGGTCACCACCGTCTTCGTCCGGGTCCACACCCAGGGCGGCATGCTGATGCTGGAGGTCGCGCCGCATGTGCTGTGGCCGCTGCGCCGGCTCTTCCAGGACGCCGACCGGATCGCCCACCACCACCGCCACCACGACCACTTCGGCCGGGCGGTCTGGGCGCTGACCCACACCCCGCGCTCCGCCGCCGACGCGGTCCTGACCCTGCTGCGCGGACTGCGCTCCACCTGGCGGCTGCTGACCGGAGGGCACCGTGCCGCCCTCCCCGAGGGCCCGGCCCTCGCCGTCCGCGAACTGGGCACGGACGGCGAGGCCTCGCTCTTCCAGGACATGGACGTCGCCCGCTATCTGCGGACGGTCCAGGCGCGGGTGGCGGCCGGCGTCACCACCGCGCTGCGCGACGCCGGCTATCGGACCGAGGAGTTCGAGCAGCGGGTCGTGCACGTCGCCGACGGCGGGGTCTACGTCGAGTCCGCCCAGGGCGCCGTCGGCATCGGCGACCACAACACCATCACCAACAACGGGGGCCTCACGTCCCCGAGCGACTCCGCACCCCAGAAGGGAAGGTCCTGACGTGGCACCGTCCGACGCATCCGGCAAGGGCATCCACATCGGCAGCGTCCAGGGAGCCTTCGCCATCGGCGACCACAACACCGTCACGCACACCGGCAGCAACGTCCAGGGCGCCGCGCCCGCCGTCGACCCGGCCCAGGAGGCCCTCCTCCAGGCCGTCCACGCCCTCCGCGAAGACCTCGGCCGGGCCGTCGAGACCCCCGAGGTCCGGGCGCTGACCGCCGAACTCGCCGACACCGAGGGGGAGATCACCGGATCCGGTGCCGCGGCCCCCGGCCGGCTGGCCCGGCTGCGCACCGCGCTGAGCGACGCCGGTGCCGTGGTGAGCCTCCTGTCGTCCGGCGCCGCGGCCGTCCAGGCGGTCGGCGCCCTGCTGGGAGGCTGACCGACCGTGCCCCAAGGCTCCGGAGCGCACTGGAACCCCGACACCCAGTCCTGGGAGACCGGCCCGCCGCGTCCCGCCCGCCCGTACACCGGCCCGATGCCGCCCCGCCCGGCCGCGCCCCCGCCCCCGTCGCAGCCCCCGACCGCCGCGCCCGAGGACGCGCCGGAGCACTGGTACACGGTGGGGGACGGCGTCGGGCAGGGCGACGTGGTGGGAGGCGCCTTCTCGGGAGACGGCGCCACGGGGGCGCCCGCCCCGGCGGAGGTCTCCGGCCGCCGGCGGCGGGCGCTGATCGCCGCCGCGGTGGTCGCCGTCCTCGCGGCCGGCGCCGGCGGCGCCTACGCCCTATGGGGCCGCGGCCCCGCCGCGCCACCCGCCGCGCACCCGGCGGTCTCGACGAGCACCGCCCCGACGTACCCGACCGAGCCCGGCTCTGTCCCGCCCACCACTGACGCCTCCCCCTCGGCCACGTCGGTCCCCAGCGGCTACCACCTCGCCCACGACGAGAAGGGCTTCAGCCTCGCCGTCCCCGACGGCTGGCAGCGCGACGTGCGCGCCACCGGGGTCTTCTACACCTCGCCGGACTCCCGCAGCCTGCTCCAGATCTTCCAGATCACCGAGCCCGACCTGACCCCCCAACAGGCCCTGGAACAGGCCTCGAAGAGCCTGGCAGGCAATCCCGGTTACCAGGAGCTGGGCATCGAGCCCCGCCAGGGACCTCCCGGCCCCACCGGCGTCCAGCTGACCTACGCCTACGACAGCAAGAAGCTGGGGGCCCGGGTGCAGGTCGTCGACTGCGCCTTCGGCGTCCCCGACGGCCGGCAGTTCGCGATCCTCGCCCTGGGCCCGGAGTCCGACTGGCCGCGGCAGCAGGAGACCGAGCGGATCGCCCTGGACTCGTTCGCCCCCACCTCGTAGCGCCGCGGCCCGCTCACGCCGGGCCGCGCCGCCGGCCGCCCTAGCCCGGCAGTTCGGTCCGCTCCCACCACTCGTACACCGGCAGTCGGCCGTCGGCGGTGTCCCACTGCCGGTCGGTCGACCGGAAGTGCTCGTAGCCACCGCGGTAGGGGACCTTCAGATCGCCCGTGCCGGGTTCCACCTCGACGATCCGCTCGGTGATCCCTTCGGGCCCGCCCTGGAGTACTGCCTTGGGTGCCTTGCTCGCCATGGCGGCAGTGTCTCGCGCACCGCCCGAGGGGCCCGGAACGGCTCGCCGGGCACCTGCGTCAGTCCCGGGGGAAATCCTCGGTCGGGATCGTCAAGCCGAGGACCGTGTCGGTGAGGTCGATGGGTTCGCCGTAGGCGAGGGTGAGGTCGCGCTTGTACTCGCCGTCCTGAGGGTGGGTGAAGACGCGGCAACGGCTGAGGTAGGGGTCGGCGATGACATAGACGGGGACTTCGGCGGCGGCGTAGGCCGCCTTCTTGGGGCCGTAGTCATTCGCGGCGGTCCCTTTGGAGATGACCTCCGCCACGAACTCGACGTCCTGGTAGTGCCAGCGGCCGTTCTCCTTCTCGGCCTTGTCGGAGAGCTTGGCGATATCCGCGCAGAAGCCGTTGCTTTCACCGGGGAAGTCGATCCGCACATCTGACAACACCCGTACTTTGCGGCCGAAGTGGTCTTCGAGCGCCCACAGGAATGCGCGAATGGTCTGCCAATGGACATCACGCTGCGGCGTCATGAAGACGTTCCCCTCGACGATCTCAACCTTGTATCCCTCGGGGACGGGCATCCGCTCCAGTCGGTCGAACAGCTGGTCCAACGTCAGCTCACCGGGCTCGGCCATCTCGATCCTGTCGGTCCGCTCAAGGCTGATGGTCATCGTGCCGCTCCTCCCCGCTCCGCCGCGGGCTGCGGGGGAGCCGCACGGTTCAACGATACGTATGTACGACCGTCACGGGGGGCGCATCGCAGCGCGGGTGTCAGGTGCTGTGCGTGGCGCCGTTCAGGACGGAGATGTCGGCCGTTTTGGCGGGGTCGGGGGTGTGCGAGGGGACCGGCCGGTCGTAGTTGCTGAGCAGCACGGTGCCGGTTTCGTGGTCGACCTCGGTGGTGAGCTGCATCGGGTAGTGGGTGCCGTCGATCGCGACGTAGACGGTCTGGGTGGCGCCCTTGGCCTTCTTGACGATGGGCAGGACGCGGACGCCCTCGTGGGTGGTGGGGTGGCCCTTGCTGAGGGTGACGGAGGGGGACGACGGGGACTGCGGGGCGGGGGACTGCGGGGCCACCGACTTCTGGAAGGCGGTGAGGTCGCAGGCGGTGGCCAGGCTCTTGAGGAAGCTGTCCTGGGTGGTGCCGTGGAGGTAGCGGTCCTGGTAGGTGCGGGCCGCGTCGGCGCCCTGGTCGCCGGGCAGCTGGCTCTTCCAGAAGGCGGCGTCGGGCTTCAGCCAGACGTCCTTGCCGCGTTTGATCAGGTCCACCCGGCCGAGCGGGCCCTTGCTGATGTTGCCGGCGCAGTTCCCGTCCCGGTCGAGGGTGAGGTCGAGCTTGGTGGCGCTGGTGCTGGACTGGGTGCGCAGCCGTAGCGACCGCGCGCCGAGGAGGGCGTGCAGGGCGTCGTCGGAGATCTGCTGGGCGGACTTGTGGGCGAGGCCGCCCTCGCCGTCGGAGTCGCCGGTCGGGGCCGCGGCGCAGGCGGCGGCCACGGTCACGGCGGCTGCGCCGCAGGTCAAAGCGGTGAAGGTGCGGCGTTTGCGGGGCATCTCGGCACCTTTCGGTCCGGAGGCGCTCCCAAGGCACCGCGGTGGGCCGTCCGGAACGCCCTTGGGTGGGCATACGGCTATTTAGGGTACTTTCGGGTCTGTTCGGACGCATGTGGAGCGGTCGGGCGCCTTTGGGTGACTCGGGTCACTTTCGATGAATGTTCGGGCATAGGACCGAGGGTTTCGGTTAGGGGTCCCCGTTGCCGGTGGACCAGTGGTTGAACCCGTGGCGAAATCCGGGCAGCCGGGTCCGCCGGCAGCGCACACCGAGAACGGAAGGCAGAAGGACGTCGTGTCGGCAACCGAGACAAGCGAGACCATTCACGTAGCTGGCGTGTGGCGGGCGGCCGCCTCCGGCGCCACGCGGGAGGTCCTGGACCCCGCTGACGCGACGACCCTCCAGGTGGTCGCCGAGGGGGGCGCCGAGGACGTCGACGAGGCCGTCGCGGCGGCCAAGGCGGCCTTCGCCGGCGGCACCGGGGAGTGGCCCCGCACGGCCGTGGCCGAGCGGGCCGCGCTGCTGCGCCGGGTCGCCGATCTGCTCCAGCGCGACCGCGAGCAGATCGCCCTGATCGAGAGCCGGGACACCGGCAAGACCCTGGAGGAGGGCCGGGTCGACGTCGACTGCGTGACCGACGCCTTCCGGTACTTCGCCGACCAGGTCGTGGGCGAGAGCGGCGGCCGGGTCGTGGACGCCGGCTCCGCGGACATCCACAGCATCGTGGTGCACGAGCCGGTCGGCGTCTGCGCGCTGATCACCCCGTGGAACTACCCGCTGCTCCAGGCCAGTTGGAAGATCGCGCCGGCGCTGGCGGCCGGCAACACCTTCGTCATCAAGCCGAGCGAGGTCACCCCGCTCTCGACGGTGTACCTGATCCGGCTGCTGGTCGAGGCGGGTCTGCCGGCCGGCGTCGCCAACATCGTCACCGGCGCCGGCCTCCCGGTCGGCCAGCGGCTGGCCGACCACCCGGACGTGGACCTGTTCTCCTTCACCGGTGGCCTGGTCAGCGGGACGAAGGCGGGCGCGGCGGCGGTCGCCGGCGCCAAGAAGATCGCGCTGGAGCTGGGCGGCAAGAACCCCAACGTGGTGTTCGCCGACGCCTGCGCGACCGACGAGGGCTTCGACACCGCCGTCGACCAGGCACTGAACGCGGCGTTCATCCACAGCGGGCAGGTCTGCTCGGCCGGCGCCCGGCTGATCATCGAGGACTCGGTGCGGGACCGCTTCGTCGCCGAACTCGCCCGCCGGGCCGAGAAGATCAAGCTCGGCCGGGGGACCGAGGAGGGCGTGGAGTGCGGCCCCCTCGTCTCCCAGCAGCAGCTGGACAAGGTCGAGACGTACGTCGCCTCGGCGCTGGCCGAGGGCGCGAAGCTGCGCTGCGGCGGCGCCCGCCCGGAGCCCAGCGACGTCCGGCCGGCCGGCGGCTACTTCTACCGACCCACCGTGCTGGACGGCTGCCACCGCGAGATGACGGTCGTCCGCGAGGAGACCTTCGGGCCGATCCTCACCGTCGAGACCTTCACCACCGAGGACGAGGCCGTCGCGCTCGCCAACGACACCGAGTACGGGCTGGCCGGCGCGGTCTTCTCGGCCGACACCGCCCGCGCCCGCCGAATCGCCGCGCGCCTGCGGCACGGCACCGTGTGGATCAACGACTTCCACCCCTACCTGCCGCAGGCGGAGTGGGGCGGCTTCGGAAAGTCCGGCATCGGACGCGAGCTCGGCCCGACCGGACTCGACGAGTACCGGGAGAGCAAGCACATCTACGAGAACCTGCGCCCCGAGCCGGTCCGCTGGTTCGCCGGCTGACCCGTACTCCCCAGGCACCCCGCCCCGGCCGCTCAACCCCCCGGGCGCCGCGCGCACTTCGCAGCAAAGGAGCACCCCCCATGCCCGTGTACGACTACGTCATCGTCGGCGGTGGCACCGCCGGTTCGGTCATCGCCTCCCGCCTGGTGGAGGACCCGAACACGACCGTCGCCGTGATCGAGGGCGGCCCCTCGGACATCGACCGCGAGGACGTGCTGACGCTGCGCAAGTGGCTCGGTCTGCTCGGCGGCGAGCTGGACTACGAGTACACGACGACCGAGCAGCCCCGGGGCAACTCGCACATCCTGCACAGCCGCGCCAAGGTCCTCGGCGGCTGCTCGTCGCACAACACCCTGATCTCCTTCAAGCCGCTGCCGTCCGACTGGGACGAGTGGGCGGAGGCCGGCGCCACCGGCTGGGGCGCTAAGGAGATGGACCCCTACTTCGGCAAGCTGCGCAACAACATCGTGCGGGTGGCCAAGAAGGACCAGAACCAGATCGCGACGGACTGGATCGAGGCCACCAAGTCGGCCCTCGGCGTCCCGGAGGTCGTCGGCTTCAACGACCGGCCCTTCGACGAGGGCGTCGGCTTCTTCGACCTCTCCTACCACCCGGAGAACAACAAGCGCTCCTCCGCCTCCGTCGCCTACCTCCACCCGCACATGGAGGCCGGCGACCGGCCCAACCTCACGCTGATGCTGGAGACCTGGGCGACGAAGCTGGAGCTCGACGGCACCCGCGCCAAGGGCGTCCACGTCCGCACCAAGGACGGCGAGGAGGTCTACGTCGAGGCCGCCCGCGAGGTGCTGGTGTGCGCCGGCGCGGTGGACACCCCGCGGCTGCTGATGCACTCCGGCATCGGGCCGAAGAAGGACCTGGAAGCGCTGGGCATGGAGTGCGTGCTCGACCTGCCGGGCGTCGGTGAGAACCTGATCGACCACCCCGAGTCGGTCATCGTCTGGGAGACCAACGGGCCGCTGCCCGACAACTCCGCGATGGACTCGGACGCCGGTCTGTTCATCAAGCGGGACCCGGAGCACAAGGGCCCGGACCTGATGTTCCACTTCTACCAGATCCCGTTCACCGACAACCCCGAGCGGCTGGGCTACGAGCGCCCCGAGCACGGCGTCTCGATGACCCCCAACATCCCCAAGTCCCGGGCCCGCGGCCGGCTCTACCTGACCTCCGCCGATCCCGAGGTCAAGCCCGCGCTGGACTTCAAGTACTTCGAGGACGAGGGCGACTACGACGGCCGGACCCTGGTCGACGGCATCAAGATCGCCCGTAGGGTCGCCGAGGCCGAGCCGTTCAAGAAGTGGCTCAAGCGCGAGGTCTTCCCCGGCCCCGAGGTGACCGACGACGCCGAGATCAGCGAGCTGGTCCGCAAGGCCGCGCACACCGTCTACCACCCCGCCGGCACCTGCAAGATGGGCGCCAAGGACGACCGGCTCGCGGTCGTCGACCCGGAGTTGAGGATCCGCGGCCTGTCCGGCATCCGGATCGCCGACGCCTCCGTCTTCCCGACGATGCCCGCGGTGAACCCGATGCTGGGTGTGCTGATGGTGGGGGAGAAGTGCGCCGACCTGCTCCGCGAGGCCGCGGCCCAGGGAGGTGACGCGTGATGGGCGACGCGTCCGCCAATACCACCGCCGTCCCCAACCCCCGTACCGAGCAAGGGGGTTCGGGCGCCGACGAACGGTCCTCGGTGTTCTCCGTCCGCAACCTGTGGAAGGTCTTCGGGCCCAAGGCCGAGCGGATTCCCGAGGACGACTCGCTCACCGGGCTCAGCGCCCAGGAGCTGCGCGAGCAGACCGGCTGCACCGCCGCCGTCCGCGACGTCTCCTTCGACGTCCGCAAGGGCGAGGCGTTCGTGGTCATGGGGCTCTCCGGCTCCGGCAAGTCCACCCTGGTCCGCTGCCTGACCCGGCTGATCGAGCCGACCGGCGGCGTCCTGGAGATGGACGGCGAGGACGTCCGCGCCATGGACCGCACCGCGCTGCGCGAACTGCGCCGCCGCCGGGCCGCCATGGTCTTCCAGCACTTCGGCCTGCTGCCGCACCGCACGGTGCTCGACAACGTCGCCTACGGCCTGGAGATCCAGGGCGTCGGCAGGGCTGAACGCCGCGAGCGGGCCGCCGAGATGGTCACCAAGGTCGGCCTGGCCGGCCTGGAGAAGCGCCGGCCCGGCCAGCTCTCCGGCGGTCAGCAGCAGCGCGTCGGGCTGGCCCGCGCGCTCGCCGTGGACCCCGAGATCCTGCTGTTCGACGAGCCGTTCAGTGCCCTGGACCCGCTCATCCGGCGCGATATGCAGGAGGAGGTCGTCCGCCTGCACCGCGAGGAGGGGCGGACCATGGTCTTCATCACCCACGACCTCGCCGAGGCGCTGCGGATCGGCGACCGGATCGCGCTGATGCGCGACGGCCGGATCGTCCAGCTCGGCACCCCCGAGGAGATCGTCGGCTCGCCCGCCGACGACTACGTCCGCGACTTCGTCCGGGACGTCCCGCGCGAGCAGGTGCTGACCGTGCGCCGCGCGATGCGGCCCGCCGAGGCCGGCGAGGCCGACCAGGGCCCCGCGCTCGCCCCCGACACCCTGATCTCCGACGCCATCGAGGCGGTGGCCCGCTCCGGCGGGCCCGCCCGGGTCGTCGAGGACGGCCGCTGCCTGGGCATCGTCGACAGCGCCGCCCTGCTCAACGTCGTGGCCCGGATCCAGCAGCCGGGCCAGGACGCGCCGGGGGCGGTGGCCGCCTGATGTACGCCGCCGCTCCCTACCGCGGCGCCGCCCGCGCCGTCGTCCCCCGCGCGCCCGCCGCGAGCCCCCGGGCCCGGCTGCGCGCCGCCCTGCTCCGCCAGTGGCGCCAGGCCCAGCGCACCGCCGCGATGAACGTGCCGCTCGGCACGGTGAAGCGGGGTCGGGCATGAGCGAACGAAGTGAGCGAATCATCGAAAGGTGCGTGCCGTGCGAATGCAGGGCCTCGCGTAGCGAGGTGTCGGCATGAGCACCACCGCACCCCCCACCACCGCCGGGGCGCTGGGCGCCGCCGGCAAACCCGGCGCGCTCCAGGCCCTGTTGCGCCGCCGTGGCCTCGCCAAGCTCCTGCTGCTCGTCGTCGCCGCGGCCGTGCTGATCCCCGTCGTCGCCTCGCGGTGGCCCGGCGCCGCCTGGCCCTCCGCGCTGACCGTCGACGTCTCCGGCCCCCTCGACCACGCCAGCAACTGGATCATCGACAACCGCGACAGCCACTGGCTGTTCGTCTACGTCCTCGGTCACCTCAGCAACGCCGTGGTGCTCTCCGTCCGCGCGGTGTACCTGGTGCTGCTGGGGCTGGGCTGGGCCGGTGTGACGGCCGGTGTGACGCTGCTGGCCTGGCGCGTCGCCGGTCCCCGCATCGCCGCCACCGCCCTGGTGTCCTTCCTGGTCAGCGGGGCGCTGGGGATGTGGGTCCCGACCATGCAGACGCTGGCGCTGATGATCGTGGCGGTGCTCGCCTCGGTCGCCGTCGGCGCCGTGCTCGGGCTGGCCGCCGGCCTCTCCCCGCGGCTGTTCAAGATCCTGCGTCCGGTGCTGGACACCATGCAGGTGCTGCCGGCCTTCGCGTATCTGCTGCCGGTCGTGATGATCTTCGGTATCGGTGTGCCGGCCGCGCTGCTGGCCACCGTGGTCTACGCGGCCCCGCCGATGGCCCGGCTCACCGCGCTCGGCCTGCGCGGTGCGGACGCCGGCGTGCTGGAGGCGGTCTCCTCGCTCGGCGCCACCGGGCGCCAGCGCCTGCTGACCGCCCGGCTGCCGCTGGCCCGCAAGGAACTCCTCCTCGGCGTCAACCAGACGATCATGATGGCGCTGTCCATGGCCGTGATCGCCTCGATGATCGGCGCCGCCGGTCTCGGTGACCGCGTCTACCAGGCGCTCGCCTCCGTCGACGTCGGCACCGCGCTCGCCGCCGCCGTCCCGATCGTGCTGCTGGCCATCGTCATGGACCGCACCACCGCCGCGGCCGGCGAGAAGCTCGGCGCCGCCCCGGCGGCCACCGGCCCGCGGCTGCTGCGCGGCTGGTACGCATGGGCCGGGATCGCCGTGGTCACCGCGGTGGTCGCGCTGGCCGGCCGGCTGGCCGGCTCCGGCAGCTGGCCCGCCGGCGCCACCGTCGCCATCGCCCGCCCGGTCAACGACGCCAAGGAGTGGATGGTCGACCACCTCTACTCCGGCATCCCGGTCGTCGGCGGCACCGCCGACTGGGCCGCGCACTTCACCAACTGGGTGCTCAACCCGCTGCGGGACGGCCTGACCGCCCTCCCCTGGTACGGCGTGCTGCTCATCGTCGCCGCGCTGGCCTGGCTCATCGGCACCTGGCGCACCGCGCTCACCGCCGTACTGGCCATGGCCGCCATCGGCGTGCTGGGCGTGTGGAACCCGTCCATGGACACCCTCTCCCAGGTCCTCGCCGCCCTGGTGGTGACCCTGGTCCTGGGCATCGGCGTCGGCGTCCTCGCCTCCGGCAGCGAGCGCTTCGAGAAGATCCTGCGGCCGGTGCTGGACGTCATGCAGACCATGCCGCAGTTCGTCTACCTGATCCCGGTCGTCGCGCTGTTCGCGGTGGGCCGCGCCCCGGCCGCCGCCGCGGCCGTGGTCTACGCCCTGCCGGCCGTCATCCGGATCACCACCCAGGGCCTGCGCCAGGTCGACCCCGGCGCGATGGAGTCGGCCCGTTCGCTGGGCGCCACCCGCTGGCAGACCCTCCGGCAGGTCCAACTGCCGCTGGCCCGGCCCGCGTTGCTGCTGGCCGTCAACCAGGGCGTGGTCCTCGTCCTCGCGGTCGTCATCATCGGCGGTCTGGTCGGCGGCGGCGCCCTCGGCTACGACGTGGTCACCGGCCTGGCCCGCGGCGATCTCGCCCTCGGCCTGGTCGCCGGTATCGCCATCGTCTGCCTGGGCCTGATGCTCGACCGGGTCACCCAGCCCACGGAACGGCGTACGGCCGGGAAGGGAGCCTGACCATGTCCCGTACCCCGATGCGCACGAGGACCCTCGCCAGGGCGCTCGCCGCCACCGCGGCGACCGGCGCGCTGGTCGTCACCCTCTCCTCCTGCGGCAAGGCCGACATGACCAAGCAGGCGTCGCCGTTCGCGGCCGCCAAGGGGTCGAAGTCGGTCACCCTCTCCGTCCAGACCTGGGTCGGCGCCCAGGCCAACGTCGCGGTGGCGCAGTACCTGCTCGAACACGAGCTGGGCTACCACGTCGACACCGTCCAGGTGGACGAGATCCCCGCCTGGGACGCGCTCAGCCAGGGCCGGGTCGACGCGATCCTGGAGGACTGGGGCCACCCCGACCAGGAGCAGCGCTACGTCCAGGACAAGAAGACCATCACCGACGGCGGTGACAACGGCGTCACCGGCCACATCGGCTGGTGGGTCCCCAAGTACTGGGCCGACGCCCACCCCGACGTCACCGACTGGAAGAACCTCAACAAGTACGCCAAGCAGCTCCGCACCTCGGAGAGCGGCGACAAGGGCCAGCTGATGGACGGCTCTCCGTCCTACGTCACCAACGACAAGGCACTGGTGAAGAACCTCGGCCTGGACTACCAGGTCGTCTTCGCCGGCTCCGAGGCGGCGCAGATCACCCAGATCCAGCAGTTCGCCAAGGCGAAGAAGCCCTTCCTCACCTACTGGTACGAGCCCCAGTGGCTCTTCAACCAGGTGCCGATGGTGGAGGTCAAGCTCCCGAAGTACACCGACGCCTGCGCGGCCAAGGGGGCCAAGGACCCGCAGTCCGTGGACTGCGCGTACCCCACCACCCGCCTGAAGAAGTTCTTCAACACCGACTTCGCCAAGGGCGGCAGCCCCGCGGCGCAGTTCCTGAAGAACTTCCACTGGGACAAGAAGGACCAGAACGAGGTGGCCGAACTGATCGCCTCCCGCGGCCTGTCCGCCGACGAGGCGGCCAAGCAGTGGGTCCAGGAACACCCCGACGTGTGGAAGCAGTGGCTGCCGAAGAAGTAGCCGCTGCGGCGAGGTAGGACATCGGGCGGGGCCGTTCTTTGAACGGGCCCGCCCGATGCGCGTGTTGAGGCCCTGGGGTGAGGCGGTGAGGGCCCCGGTCACTCCGGTGTGAACTCGTACTGGAGCTCGTAGAGGTGGCCGGCCTTGGTCATGACGGTGGCTTCGATGGGGCGTTCCCCGTCGCTGTAGACGACGCGCAGTGTCCGGAGGACCGGCAGGCTGCTGGGGAGCCGGAGCGCCGCGTACTGCTCTTGCGTGGGTACGCGCGCCGAGACCCGGTCCACACTGAGCCGGGGCGGGTGTCCCAGGGCGGCGAGGAGTGTCGGCGTACCGCCCTTGATCTTGCGGCGCTCCATCATCGCGGTGCCGCGGACGATCGCCAACGGGTAGTAGGACTGGACGAGTTCCACGGGTTCGTCGTCGATGAAGAGCACCTGGCGGCGGAGCAACGCCGTGCCTCCCTCGGCCAGTTCGAGTGCTTCCGCGACGTCCGCAGGCGGTGTCGCTTCCGTCACTTCCAGCAGTTCGCTGCGTGCTCGTCCGCCCTGCTTCTCCGCCTCGGTGAGCCAGCGGTACGGCTCACCGTTCTTCGCCGGAGCGGAGTAGGAGGCCGGCCGCACGGTCCGCTGCCGGTGTTCGCGGACGGTGACGGCCGCCCCGGCCCGCCCGATGACGAGGCGCTCGTCCTTGAGGAGCTGTAGCGCCTTTTGCACGGTGGCGTTCGAGGCGGCGAAACGGGCCGTGAGCTGTGTCGTGGACGGCAGTTTGGCGCCCGGGGCCAGGTCGCCGCTCATGATTTCCTCGCGCAGATCGGCGGCGATGCGCTCATGCAGTGAGCGGCGGTCGTACGTGTCGGCTTCGGTCTTGGGCACGGTCATCCGATCCTGAGCTCGTAGCGCAGTCGCTGGCGTTGTGCGGGCATGACCATCACGTCGACCTGAAGGGGTCGGTCATCGCCGTCGAGAGTGAGTCGCGTCAGCTCCAGCACGGGCTCGTGCGGGCTGGTCTGCAACGTCCCCTGTTCCTCCGCGTTCGGCATCCGTGCGATCACGTCCTCGCGTACCCGGACGCCCACGTGCCCGAGTTCGGCGAGCAGTCTGACCGCACCGCCGGGGATCTTGGCCGTCGAGGCGAGCCGGGTGCCGCGGGCGAGGCGCGCCGGGTAGTAGGTGTCCGTCAACTCGCAGGGCTCGTCGTCGAGATACATGATGCGGCGGCGTACGACCACCGTCTGTTCCGCGGGAGCCCCGAGCAGTTCGGCCACCTCGGACGGCGCCGCGATCTCCTCGGCGCGGACGATGCGCTGGCTGCCCCGTCGGCCCTTGGCCGCGGCCTCGGCACCCCAGAGGTCGGACGGGCCCTTGTCCTGGGGCGTCAGGTACGGCATCGAGGTGCTGACCCACTCGCCTGTGCTCACGGCGTCCTCCTGCCAAGTCGACGATCTTCCGTGGCTGCTCTACACGGTAAGCGCATACCCGAAAGAGTACCTTGATGCTTTTCGCGAATAGCAATATGGTTGCCGGGCTTAGTTCCGACGAAAGGCGAAGCGATGACCCTTGTCGACAAGCCCGCCGACTGCGATGTCTGCACGGCACTCACCCGCCAGCGGGACGCGGCCCGCCTGGCCGGTCGCCACATCACCGCGCAGAGCCGCAATGCCGAGATTGCCAACCACCGTCAGTTCTTCCTCTCCATCGACGAGATCGCCGTCGGGGCGGTGGTCTACGACCAGGACTCCGACGTGGTCGGGGTGGTGCGCGACATCCGGGGCCTGCTCGTGTGTCTGGCACGTCCGACGCATCTCACCTGGGAAGCGCCGTACGCGAGGCTGCGTCCCGGTACGGAGTGGGAAGTGAAGCAGTTGCACGCGCCGGCCGAACTCCAGCGGGGGCGCTCGTGAGCTGCCCCGAGTGTGGACGGCTCGCCGTGGAATTGCGGGCCGCAGAGAAGGCCGGTGACAAGTCACGGGCGATCGACTGCCGGGTGCTGCTGCGGCGTCACCCGCAGCATGACGACGTCCCGGTCCAAGTGGCCGATGCGGCACGGGACGTGACCGCTTCTGGCGGGGAGTTCAGTCCTCCAGTAGCGCGTTGACCAAGTCCACTGCCAGGTCGTGGGTCTGGTGGACCGGGAGGTTCTCGTCGAGGAACCAGTCGTCGGTGGCTTCGGGGTGGGGGCCGACGACGGCCACGCGGCCGGCGCCGAAGGGGGTGACGACGGCGGCGACGGTCCCGTTCGGGTAGGTCGCAAGGACGGTGGCGTCGGCGCCGGGGTCGAGGAGGAAGTGCGGGCCGTCCTGGAAGTAGACGGTGCGGGGGGCGCCGCGCCAGCGGGTCTCGACCACGGTGTCGCGGTCGTGGGTGACGGTGGCGCCCGGGGTGACGATGTACTGGTCGGTGTCGCCGGGCAGGAGCCCAAAGCCGGGGTCGTCGCCGGCGAGGTAGCCGCCGAGGCAGAAGCCCAGGTAGCGGCCGCCGTCTTGGACGTAGTCGCGGATCTCGTCGGCGTGTTTGCGCAGGCGGCGGTAGGCGGGGTCCAGGGAGCCGCCGCCGGGCTGGGCGTAGAGGCGGGCGTGGGCCAGGGACGCGGCGGAGAGCGGGATGTCCTCGTGCGGGCCGATGTAGCGGACGTCGAGGTCCCAGGGGCCGGCGGCCAGCAGTTCGGCGACCGCCTCGGAGCAGCCGGCGGGGCGGGCGGCCGGGCCGCGGTAGACCAGGGCGAGGGGGCGGCCGCCGGGGGCGGGCAGCGGGGGCCGGGGCGCGGTGCCGCGGGCGCCGAGGGCGCGGCGGAGGGTGGTCAGGAAGCGGGCGGGGGGAGTCATGGGTCTCACCGTGACGGACTGGTGGGGTGCGGGGCCAGGGCGGGGGAGGGGTGTTCGGCCGCGCGGAGGGCGAGGCCCTGGGCGGGGACGCCGCGCCAGGCCGTGTCGGGGGTGAGGTACTCGCCCTTCATGACGAGGGAGAGCGCGTCGAGCCAGACGCCCTCGCCGACGACGCCGTCGTAGAGCACGACCGCGCGGTTGCCCACGGTGGCGCCCGTCCGGACGGTCACCTTCGACATCTTCATGACCCGGTCCTCGAAGAGGTGGGTCTGCAGGCTCACCCCGGTGCCGATCGCCGCGTCGTCGCCGACGTCGACCAGGTCGAACTCGGTGAGGAAGGTGGTGTCGAGCCACGTCCGGCGGCCGATGCGGGCGCCGAAGAGGCGGAGGGCGGGTGGGAGGAAGGGGGTGCCGGTGAGGGTGGCGAGCCCGGCGGGCACGGCGGCCGCCTCGTAGAGGCCGGTGACGAACTCGGTGCGGCGGACGAACCAGCTCCACAGCGGCTCGACGCGCGGCCGGTAGCGGCCGACGACCAGGTGCTTGAGCAGGGCGCAGGTGGCGATGACGGCGACGCCGGCGGCCATGAGGAGCAGCGGGGCGAGGAGGAGCGGCAGGGCCGGGGAGGGGCCGTGGGCGAGGGCGGAGAGGGCCAGCAGGAAGAAGAAGGTGGCCGTGCCCAGGAGGGACGCCGGCAGCGTGGCGCGGAAGTACTCGACGGCCAGCCGGCGGCGGACCGCCGTGCGGGTGGGGCGGAAGGTCAGCTCCTCGGGGAAGTTGCCGCTGCTCTGGCGCTGCGGGAGGTGGATGGCGGGGGAGCCGAGCCAGGAGGTGCCGGGCGGCACCTCGTCCCCGGGCGGGACGGTCCCGACGCCGATCAGGGAGCCGGGCCCGGTCCGCGTACCGGCCGGCAGATACGCGGCGTTGCCGACGAACGCGCGGCGGCCGACCTCGGTGCGCCGGCAGGCCACCCGGCCGCCGGCGAACGCGGCGCCGCCGACCCCGGCCATGTCCGCGACGAAGGAACCCTCGCCGAGGACGAGCAGGTCCGGGTCGAGGTGAGAGGCGGTGGAGACCTCCGCGAGGGGGCCGATCCGGGCGCCCAGCAGCCGCAGCCAGGGGACGGTGTAGAGGGTGGCGTAGAGGGAGTTGGTGAGGGTCAGGCTGGATTCCAGCAGCTTGTCGGAGAACCACTTGCGGACGCCGAGGGCGGAGCGGACCGGGTGGGTGCCGACCGGGGTGCGGTACAGCACCAGCCGCTTGGCCAGCGCGATCGCGGCGCAGACGGCCAGGACGTAGAGGGGGGCCGCGACGAGCACGGTGACGGCGAGGGCGGGCCCGTCGCCCCAGGCCAGCCAGGCGTACCACACCAGCACCACGCCCGGTGCGATGGCGGCCAGCGGGAGGAAGTCGAGGAAGGCGGCGCAGAGCAGCGCGGCGGCGGCCTGCCGCGGCCGGCCGGCCTCCGTCGTGCCGCCGGCCCGCAGCATGTCCTCGATGGGCGGGGCCAGCGCCGCCACCGGGGACGGCGGGGAGCCGGCCCACCGGGCGCCGGGCGGCACCACTTCGCCCTGGCCGATCACCGACTGCTCGCCGAGCCCGGCCCCCGCCTCCATCCGGGCGCCCGGCTCCAGCACCGCATGGGCGCCCACATAGGCGCGTGGACCGATGTCGATCGGCGCGACGGTGACCCAGCCGTCCGCGACCCGCCAGGCGCGCAGGGTGACGCCGTAGCCGACCGAGGCGTCCGCGCCGACCCGCAGCAGCGTCGGCAGGGCGACCACCCCGGTGGCGATGGTCGTCCGCGGCCCGATCCGGGCGCCCAGCAGCCGCAGGTAACGGCCCATCAACGGGGAGCCGCTGAGCAGCGGGAGCGGGCTGAGGCGCAGCAGCAGGCCGAGCGCCCACAGGCGGAGGTAGGTGCTGCCCCACAGGGGATAGCGGCCCGGCCGTATCCCGGCCGCCAGCGGGCGGGCGAAGACCACCGGCAGCAGCCAGCGGACGCCGAAGTAGCTGATCAGCGTGGCCTCGATGGGCCGCACCGGGACCGGCGTCCGGCCGGTGAACTCCCCGCCCTGCCGGCTGAAGACGGCCGCGAGCGGGAGGGCCATGACGAAGAGCAGGAGGTAGATCATCGCGGCCTGGGCGAGGCCGGCGGCGGTGATCCGGGGGCCGGAGTGCCGCAGCGGGCGGGGGCGGGCCGCCGCCGGGCCGATGGCGCCGCTGCCGTCGCTGCGCAGGTCGGCCCCGGGCGAGAGGTCGCCGTCGTGCGCGGGCAGGTCGGCACAGGCCGCGGAGCCCAGCGCGTCCAGATGGGCCGCCAGGTCGCGCACCGTCGGGTGCGCGTAGAGGTCGCGCAGGGCGGGGCCGGTGCCGCTCCCGATGCCGCGGCCGCGCAGCAGCGAGACGACCTGGGCGGCGACCAGCGAGTGCCCGCCGAGGTCCCCGAAGAAGTCCGCCTCGGTGGACAGTGCCTCCGCGTCCATGCCGAACACCTCGGCCCACGCGTCCCGCACCCGCCGCTCCGACGCGCCGTGCGGCGGCACCACCGGTCCGCCGCCGCCCAGCCGCCGGCCGGTCGGCGCGGGCAGCCGCCTGCGGTCCACCTTGCCGCTCGGCAGGGCCGGCAGCGCGGGGAGGATGTCGAGGAACGGCGGCACCATGTACGCCGGGAGCCGGTGCCGCAGCCGCCGGTGCAACCGGGCCACCAGGGCCTCCCCGTCCGCCGTACCGGGCCGCGCGGTGTGCCCCGGGGCCAGTACCACGTACGCGGACAGCTCCCGGTCCTCGCCCGTGCCGTCCCGGTCCGGCCGGACGACCAGCGCGGCGGCCGCCTCGGCGACGCCGGGCTCCTCCAACAGGACGTTGTCGATCTCGCCGAGGTCGATCCGGTAGCCCCGGACCTTCACCTCGTCATCGGCCCGCCCCAGGAACTCGATCTCCCCGTCCGGGGCGAGCCGGCCGAGGTCGCCGGTGCGGTAGAGCCGGCCCCCGGGGGCCGTCGGGTACGCGATGAAGCGTTCCGCGGTCAGCTCCGGGCGCCCCACGTAGCCGCGGGCGACGCCGGGGCCGCCCACACAGATCTCGCCGACCGTCCCGTCCGGGACGGGACGGAGCCGGTCGTCGAGCAGCAGCACCGTGTAGGTGGGCAGCGGGCGGCCGATGGTGACCGGCCGGCCCGGTCGCAGCTCCGCGACGGTGGCGGTGACGGTGGTCTCGGTCGGCCCGTAGGTGTTGAGCATCCGGCGCCCGGGCCGGCTCCACCGCTCCACGAGCCGGGGCGGGCAGGGTTCCCCGCCCACCACCACGGTGCGGACCGCCGGCAGCTCCCGCGGGATCGTCGCCAGCAGCGTCGGCACGCAGTAGAAGAGCGTGATCCCGGACTCCTCCAGGGCGTCGGCCAGTTCGGCCCCCAGCCGTCCCGAACCGGCGCCGGCCGGCCCCGCGACGAGGGTCGCGCCGGCCGCCCAGGTGGGCCAGATCTCCTCGATGGAGAAGTCGAAGGAGATGGTCATGCCCTGGTAGATCCGGTCGTCCGGCCGTACGTCGTAGACGTCCGTCACCACGGCGAGGAAGGTGCAGACGCTGGACTGCGCGATGGCCACGCCCTTGGGGCGGCCGCTGGAGCCGGAGGTGTACATGATGTACGCGAGCGGATCGTCGGGGGCGTCCAGGCCGTCGGCCGGGGCCCCGGTACGGCCCGGTGCCGCGGAGGGGGGTGGCCGGGCGTCCGGGGCGGCGGCCAACTCGGCGGCCAGGGTGTCGAGTTCGAGCACCTGCGCCGGCAGGTCGGGCAGCCCCGCCGCCAGCTCCGAGACCGTCAGGAGGGCGTCCACCCCGGCGTCCGTCGCGATGAAGGCGACCCGGTCCGCGGGCGCCGCCGGGTCGATCGGGACGAACGCGGCGTCCGCCTTGCCGACCGCCAGCAGCGCCGCGTACATCTCCACCGACCGCGGCACCAGGACCGCGACCCGGGACCCGGCGCCGATGCCGCGGGCGCGCAGACGGTGGGCGAGGCGGTTGGCGCGGAGGTCGAGTGCGGCGTAGGTCAGGACGTCCGGCCCGCACTCCAGCGCCGTCGCCGCGGGCACGCGGTCGCAGGTGGCCTCGAAGAGGCGGTGCAGCCTCATCGCGACCCGCCCGGTCGTGCCCATGACCCCATCCCATCGCCGAACACCGGTGATCGCATGTCGGTCCCGGGCGACCCCTTTGACCTGCGGGTTCGTCGGATCGTGGGACCAGGGGGCGCGGCGTCATCCCGAGTACCGGCGATCCCCCGATCGGATGGCGCACCACCCGCCCCGCCCCCGCGCCCCGCGCGGCGCTCCAGGCTGGGAGTCACCCCAGCCGTCCCCGGGGATCCGCTGCCCCGGCCGCCCACGGAAGGTCAGGCCCGCCATGCCTCTGCCGCCGCCGCACTGCCCGACCCAGGACTGCGACGACCGCCTGTGGAAGGACACCACCAGCACCGAGGTCCACTGGGACAACTGGCGCTGGTGGTGCCATCGTTGCGGCGCGAGGTGGTACCCGACCCGTGAGCAGATCGAGGAGTACCGGCACGGCGTCGGGGCGGCGGCCCGCCGGGACCCCCGGGACCCGAGGGTGCCCAACCGCTCACGCTGAGGCCCCGGAGGGCGACGGCCCGCGCTCAAGGCACCGGGGGCGCCCGCTCACGCTCAAGGCCCCGGGGCGCCGGACGCCGCGCCCGGATCGCTGGCGTCCGACGCCAGCCCGACGCCCGCCCGACGCCCGTCCGAGATCAGGCCGGCTGCCCCGGCCAGGGCACCTCGGTGGCGACCGGCGCGCCGTAGTCGACGCCGCCCACCGCGAAGCCGTAGAGGCGCTGCACCTCGCCGTGGAACCACTCCAGATCGGCGAGTTGCCCGATGTTCTCCGTCGTCGCCGCCTGCCACCGCTCGGCGAGGGCGGCCTGCGCCTCGTCGGTCAGCTCCCAGGTGTCCAGCCGGACCCGGCCCTCCTCGTCCAGCCGCAGCGGGCTGACCCCGGTGAGCTGGTCCCACAGCTCGCTCAGCTGCGCGGTCGGCGGCACCAGCCGCTCGCCGAGCACCCCGCGCAGCAGCCCGAGGTAGAGCGCGATACCGGGGATGGCGGTGGAGGACTGGGTCACCGCGGCACCGTTGACGGAGGTCACCGCGCGCCCGCCGACCAGCTCAGACAGCCGCTTGTCGAGGGTGCGGGCGGTGGCCTCCAGATGGGCCTTGGCCGCGCCGATGGTGCCCTTGCGGTAGAGCGCCTCGGTCAGCGGCGAGCCGATGTAGGAGAGCGCGGCGGTGGCGAACCCGTCCGCGAGCAGCCCGCGGCCGGCCAGATGCTCGATCCACCGCTCCCAGTCCGCGCCGCCCATCACCGCCACGGTCTGCGCGATGCCCTCCTCGGCGGCCGGCGCGGTCCGCACCTCCCTGACCGCGGGCGCGCCCGCGTCGTCGAAGACCAGCGTCCTGGTGCAGGACGCCTCGCCGATCGGCTGGAGGACCGACGCGTAGGTGGTCCCGGTCTCCGGGTCGGTCCGCCGCGGCGCGGCCACCGAGTAGACCAGGTAGTCCAGCTTCCCCCCGAAGCGCTCCGCGATCAGCTCGGCGACCTGCTCCTTGACCTCGTCGGAGAAGGCGTCGCCGCTGAGGAAGACGAAGTCCCGGCCGGCCGCGCGGGCGAGTTCGGCGGTGGCGGCGGTGCGGTACCAGCCGGCGGTCGCGGTGCGCCGGGCGGTGGCCGGCTTCTCGAAGCAGATGCCGATGCCGCGGATGCCGGCGCGCTTGAGCCCGGCGAGGGTGGCGGCCAGGCCGTATCCGGCGGACGAGCCGATGACGAGGGCCACCGGGCCGTCGGCCGGCGGCGGCGCGGTCGGGGCGGCCACGGCCTCCCACATGTCGGCCACCACCTGCCGGCACCCGGCGGGGTGGGAGTCGAGGAAGAGGAACCCGCGGCTGCGGGGACGGTCGATGACGCGCTCGTTCACGTGGTGGTCCTTGGGTTCGGTCGATCGGTCGATAACGGGTGGTGCCGGTTCGTACGTCGATAACGGGTGGTGCCGGTTCGTACGGGGGCAGGACAGCACCGATTGTCCCGATCCCGTCACCTCCGCGGCCTGCCGCCCCGCCCGGCGCGGCGGAACGGCATAGTAGGGCGCGCCCCATCAGGGCCATGACAGCCACACCGCGGCGGACCGGCCGGTGTCCGTCCGCCATCCGTACGTACCAGGGGGACCTGCACCATGCCCAACACGCCGCCCGTACCGTCCGATTCGACCGCTCGGCCCGGGGAGCCGGTGCGGCGCACCCGTTCCCGTCGCCGCGCCGCCCTCGCCGCCGCCGCGACCGCAGCCCTCCTCGCGGTCACCGCCACCGCCTGCGGCCCCGACACCGACGCGGCTGCCGGCGCCGGGAGTTCGGCCGCCTCCGACCACAAGGGCCCGCACCTCCCCGACGGCGCCCCCACCAGCCTCGACGACCTCAAGAAGTGGCAGGACGGCGGCTGGAAGAACTGGGGCCAATGGGCCCACCGGGCAAAGGACTTCATCAACCCGATCATCAAGGACCACTGGAAGCCGGAGCGGCTGGCCCAGGCCAAGGCCGCGCCGAACATCACCGTGAAGTCCAGCACCACGGACAGCGGTTACGGCGCCACAGATCCGGCACCGACGCCGGTCACCGCCCAGGAGGTGTCCCGGCCCTACCACCGCAACATGGCCCCGATCGGCAAGATCTTCATGGACAGCCCCGAGGGCTCGATGGTCTGCTCCGGCACCGTCGTCGAGGACCCGGCGCACCCCGGGAAGTCCAACCTCGTGTGGACCGCCGGCCACTGCGTGCACTCCGGCAAGAAGGGCGGCTGGATGCGCAACATCATCTTCGTGCCGTCGTACAACGACAACGGTGTGCCCAAGAGCCAGATCGGCCACCACTCCTCCCGCGAGATCACGCCGTACGGCAAGTTCTGGGCCGACTGGGTCAACACGTCCCAGCAGTGGATCGACGAGGGCACCCTGACGGACGCCGTGGGCGGTACCGCCCACGACTTCGCGGTGCTGCACGTCCGGCCGGAGAACGGAAGCGGCAAGTCCCTCCAGGAGACCGTCGGCGCGGCCGTCCCCATCGCGTTCGACGCCCCGACCGCCGAACGCATCGGCACCATCGAGTCGTTCGGCTACCCGGCCGCCGCGCCCTATGACGGCTCGCGGATGATGTCCTGCCTCGGTCCCACGGCCCGCCTCACCGTCCAGCCGGGCACCTCCCCCCTGGACCGGATCGGTTGCACCATGACCGCCGGATCGTCGGGCGGCGGCTGGTTCGCCAACCGCGGCGGCAAGCTGACGCTGGTGACCAACACCTCGATCGGCAACGACAAGCAGCACTGGCTGGCCGGCCCGCACCTGGGCCCGGAGGCCCAGCAGGTCTTCGACTCGATGAGCCGAAAGTTCGCGGGGCAGCGATAGCCCTGGCGGGACGCCGCCGACACAACGGGCCCCGGCCATCGCTCTGTTGAGCGGCGGCCGGGGCCCGTTCGTCGTGCTCTGTCAGCTGCGGTCGCTATCTTTCAGCGCCGCCACGAACGAACCCCAGGCGCCCGCGCAGAAGGCGAGCTGGGGGCTGGCGGGGTCCTTGCTGTCGCGTACGGCGTTGCCGCCGGTGGCGGTGGGGGCGATCTCCACGCAGTTGCCGTCCTGCGTCGAGTAGGAGGACTTCCGAAACGTGCCTATCGCTTCAGGCTTCACGGCTTCACTTCCTCGTGCGGCGGCCAGGGCCCGTTCGTCATGCTCTGTCAGCTACGGTCGCCATCTTTCAGCGCCGCCACGAACGAACCCCAGGCACCCGCGCAGAAGGCGAGCCGGGGGCCGGTGGGGTTCTTGCTGTCGCGTATGGCGTTGCCGCCGGTGGCGGTAGGGGCGACCTCTACGCAGGCCCCCTCTTGGGTCGAGTGGGAGGACTTGCGAAACGCGCCTATGACCTCTGACTTCATGCTTTCACTTCCTTGTGGGGCGTTCCGTCTTCAAGGAGATTGCGGATGCGTTCGGCACTCGTGTCCGGCGGCAGTGCCGCCGAGCGGAACTTGTCGAAGACGTTGACGTAGTGTGCAAGGTCTTTGGGTGCCTCTACAACGTTGGTGTGCGCAGGGCTGTCGAGCGTCACCGCTTCTACGTTTGCCTCTACCCCGAACGAGAAGGCCCAGAAGGCGCTCGACATGCCAGCAATCAGACTCGCTGACGCTGGAAGCAGTTGAATCGTGACGTTCTGCCGCTGCCCCACTTCCAGTAGGTGCGCGAACTGGCCAGTACTCAGATGTGGTTGGGAGAGGAGCGCCGTGAGGGCTGGTTCCCAGATGATCGCTGCGAAGTAGGCCCCGCCCTCTTCGATCCGCCGTCGTCGCTCCTGGCGGAGTTTCGTCAGCTCAGCGACCTGCTCGGGCGAGATGCACCTGGGGCCCGTGGTGATGACGGCTTCGGTGTACTCGGGTGTCTGCAACAAGCCCGGAACCAGAACGGGTTCCCAGCACCTGATGTACGTGGCTTCATCTTCCAGCGCGATGTGGTGCAGATAGCCGGCCCGAAGCGTGCGGTGATAGTCGATCCACCAACCGCGCTCGTTGCTCTTCCGTGCCCATTCGAGCAACTGCTCCCGCTCGGCAGGGTCGTTCACGCCGTAGAGATCAAGCAGCGTATGGACCTCCAGCGCGGAGGCGGACGTCTGCCCGCTCTCCAGACGGCTGATTTTCGTGACGGACTTCATGATTGCTTCGGCGCTGTCTGGCTGATCCAGGCCGGCCGCCTCTCGATAGCGCCTCAGTGCGTTGCCGAGCCTGCGGCTGCGGACCGTCGGCCTCCCACCTGCGGGCATGAGCCCTCCTTTCAACGACCGCCACAGTGTGCCGCGTTGAGTCGTGACAGAGCCAGTCTGTTTGATTACACGCTGCATCCGCAAGTTGCGCACGAGAGGGTTGCCGACTCGTGGTGAGCTGGTCTAGCGTGAGCCGCGTCACGCAGCGAACGCGGCTGAACGCGTTGCGTAGTGACATTGCTCCGTCATGCGCACCAAGGGGATAGCCATGTCCGCACGCGCCCGGTTCGTAGCAACTCCGCCCATCGCCCCCGTAGTCGCCTACCGGCTTCCCGCCCATGCGCGGAGCGTCGGGTGGGCGCGGCGGGAGCTTCGGCGTCAACTCCGCGCCTGGCGCATAGGGGCCGAACTCGCCGACACCGCCGTGCTGTTGGCGTCGGAGCTGGTCACCAACGCCGTACGGGCCCACGCCGCGTCGCCCGGCCGCCCCGTACCGGCGATCGGGGTCCGGTTCGCGTTGGTGGGCGGGCGGCTGCGGCTGGAGGTGCGCGATATGAGCGACGGGGAGCCCGTGGTCAGCGAGGCGAAAGGTATCGAGGAGGAAGCGGAATGTGGTCGTGGCTTGGTGCTCGTGGGCGCCTTGGCGAGTGGTTGGGGAGTGGTGCGGGACGGCACCGGAAAGACCGTGTGGGTCGAACTGGCGCTGCCCGCCCCGGGTCTGCCGTGACGGCGTACGGCGAAGTGGCCGTCTATCAGGCGGAGTTGATCGCCCACCCGCCCTCCGGGCCGCCGATCGACCTCGGGGGTCTGGTCTCGTACTCGCCGCGCCGGGCCGTGCGGTGGATGCGGACGCGGGCGGAGCAGGCGGGGCAGCAGTTAGGGGCGCCCTACGGTGGCGGGGTGCGGGCCTGGCTCCGCGAGCGCGCCGCGTTCGAGGCGGCGGTGGGCGCGCTGGTGGCGGGAACCCCCTTATCACTAACGGTCGTTGATGCCGACGGGTGTACGTACGCACTCGTTGCCCGGCCGGGCGGCCTCGCCGTCGGTGCATACCGGGACGGGGCGGTGCGCGGCGCCGGAAGGGGCATGCCGCAGGAGCGGGAGGCCGCATGGCTGGCGGCATGATGCGGACCGGCCCGGCGGTGGTGCCGGGGATCTGGTGCGAGCGGACCGTGTACCGCTCGGTGCACGCGGACGAGGTGGCCGGGTGGACGGCCTGCGCGGTCGACGGCCCGTTGCGCGCCGTCCGGCTGATCAACGCGGACGCCCGTCGGCTGGCGGCCGGGCTGCCCAAACGGGCGGGGGAGCGGGCGCTGCGCGGAGTGGCAGGTGGGGGGCGCCTGGGCGCGGTGGCCGCGCTGCACCGGGGCGAGCCCTGCGGGCTGGCGCTCCACTGCGGCGGGACGTGGGTGGAGTGGTCGGCGACGCCGGTGCTCTTTCTTACGGTCGTCAGCCGCACGGGGCCGAGGGGGCGGTGCGGCGACGGCCATGAGCAGGGCTTCGGCGCTGCCGTGCGGCGGTGATCATTGCGCGACGGGTGCGGCTGCCGGGCACCCCGCCGGTCCACCTCCGCCCCTTCTGACCTGGTCTTCCGCCGCCTCCGACGGAGGGCCCAGATGCTTCCCGGACCGATCGCGGATACTTGGCAGGGCAAGGCTCCCCCGCAGCAGAGGACACCCCCCATGAAGCTCAGCCGCCCCGTCTCCTGGTTCCTCCTCGCCTTCGGCGCTTGGTCGTGGATGGTGTGGATCACCTTCGTCAAGAACTTGAGCAAGGACGCCAGCGGGCTGGCCTTCGACCACGGCAACCCCACCGCCTACTTCTGGATCCACCTCGCACTGGCCATCACCTCGTTCGCCCTGGGCACGGCCATCGGCGTGATCGGCTTCCGCGGCCTGCGAGCCCTGCGCGCGGAGCGAGCCACCACGACGACGGAGAGCTGACTCTGTCAACGTCCATACTCCGCAGCGCAGTTACCGAATTACGGAGGGTCCCCCCAGTAGATTCTCCTAAGTGGATACATGGCGGCCGACGCTCAAGTCCGGTGTGTAGATGCCCAGATGGCGCGACGTGCTCGTAACGCCCCTAGGGGTGCGGTGCGTTGCGTCATGCGCCATACTCGTGCAGCGTGAGCAATGGCATGTGGAACGTAATCGCTCCAATCGCAATGTTCCTGTTCATAGCCACCATCTTCGGCCTCGTCGGCTGGGGTTGGTGGACGAGCAGGAAGGAGGGGCGGAATCGCGAACAGCTGAAGGAGCTCATCCATTTCGCCACGCAGCGGGGGTGGAGCTACACAGAATTCGCGAAGAAGAAGAGAGGGCGTTATTTCACTGGGAAAGTTGCAGAACGGGTGAGGGTGTATGACATCCCCGTCTATGATTTCATAGCCGGCACGTTCCGTGGGCGTTCCTTTCGCTGCTTCGAGAAGCGGTCCCGATCGGTCAGTTCGGACGGCCCGGACTCGACGCTGTTTCAAGTGACGTTCGAGGTGGATCTGCCGATGACCGCACCTATCACGACCATTGGGCGGCGCCGTCCACTGGATACGTTGGGCTCCCTTTTCTTCTCCGCCGAGAAGGTCGTGGAGCTGGGTGATCCCGCATTCGACGAGGCGTTTCGCGTCATCAGCCATGACGAGGAGTTTGCGCGACACGTCTTGACCAGTGGTTTGGCACAGTTCCTCGTTGCCGATCCGCGGGCCCCGCATGAGCCCCTTCTGTTCAAAGGGAAAGCCCTTTCCACCACGTACAGGGCACGACTTCGGGTGGAGCAGGTCGATGCGAAGCTGAACTATCTGTGCGATGTCCTGGACCACCTGCCGACGCAGGGGTGAGAGCCGGATCGCGTGGACGCGTACTCATGGGTGAGCCCCTCGCGGATGTTGATCCGCGAGGGGCTCACCCGTGAGCGCAGAGGCGCCATGAGACTCAAGCTGCGTCAGAGGCCGCCGGACGGAGAGACCGGACGAAGTCCTTGAAGTCCTCTGCGACCAGATCGAGCTGGGTCGGCTTGGCCGTCAACGCAATCTCGATCACTGCGCATTGGGACGGGTCGTGCACGTCCTGCATCACCAGGTAGACCTGGCTCTGGACCAAATCCAGCAGTCGCCCGTGCAGCGAGGTGGAGATGCGCAGTGTCTGGGTCAGGGCCGGAGCTTCCGGGTTTCCCACCTGCTTTCGCTCGACGACCTGGATCGTCGCCGCCTCGCGCAGCCGCTGGACCGACTCCTCGGCGATTGCCGCCAGGTCGGTTTCGTCCCGCAACTTTCCGGCGATGGTGATATTCGCGGTGAACCCGTCCCGCGACTCGGGGTGGAGCGCGACAAAAGCCACTCCGGGGGCGCCCACCTCATCGGGGGGCGCCGGCTGCCAACCCTCCGGCAGTGAAAACTCGATCTTCACCGGCAGCGTGGTCGCCATCGTGGATCAACTCCCTAGTGTCAGGATTCGAGGCTAACGTCATCCGAAGGGGTTGAGTGATTTCAACCCGTGGCCAACCGCTTCGAGGCCGTCGCCGACCGCATCCGCGACATCTTCAACCGTGTCCGTGATCTTGCCCGTGTCGATTTCTATCTGCCCGCCGACCTTGCCGCCGAGTCCGAGCCCCACGCCCACTGAGCCGCCAATGACAAATTTGTCGCCCTTCATTCCGGCATCCAAATTGGCGTGGGCGCCGACGCCGGCCCACCCCTCGGCATTGACACCGGCCCCAATGCCGCCAACGTCCGCATGGGCGCCCACTGTCGCCTTGGCCCCGGCGAATGCCTCCGCCCCCAGGTGCGCGCCCTTGTTGCCGATGGAAGCCGTCGTCGACGCCTCAGCGCCGGCGAATGCCGAGCCGTCCACCTTGGCGGATGCGGCGCCGTAGTCGAAGCCGGCCTCTGCGGACGCCTTGCCGAGATAGGCGGACCCGCCTAGTTTGGCTTCAAGATTGCCGTCTTTGGCGGAGACGCCTACGGCGCCTTCCACCCCGAGGGTTTTGATTTCGACTTTTCCGGAGACCTTTGCGTCGTCTCCGAGCTGCTTCTCACCGCTGGCCTCTTTGCCCCATACCTTCTCTTCGCCCTTCCGCTCCCACAGCTTGGCTTCCCAGGATTTGCCGCCGGGCCGCTGGTCGGGCTGCCGTTCGGTGGCTTTTTGCCAGCCCCTTTTCCCCCTCTCGTTCCCTTCCCGCTTGTGCAGTTCCTCGGACTCATGCCACGTCTTCCACTCCCGAGTGGACTTCCCCGTCTCCTTCTGCTGTTCGGCGGTTTTACTCGCCCGATCCAGCCAGTCAGGTGCGTCGGAAGCTCCGCCCGCCAGGTCCGCCAGCTTCTTCCCCGCTGCCTGGCCCTCGTCGTGCAGGTACTGGCGGGCATTCTGCAACGTTGTCTGGGCCTGCTCCTTGTCGCCGTCAAGCCACAACTCGATGGCCTCTGCGGCCTGTTGCTGCGCCGCGCTGAGCGCCGTGGCGTACTTGCTGACCGTCGAGGCCGCGTCCGACATCGCATCGGAGGCGTAGAGCCATTTCTTCTTCTCGCCGGAGAAGCTCTCCCAGAACTCGTCACTGGCCTTCCCGGACCAGTCGGAGATGCGGACGCCGCCCAGCCTGTTCCCGACGTCCTCGAATTTTCCGGAGTGCTTCCGCAGCGTCCCCGCGACCGCCTCCAAGGTCCCCGCGTTCCCGGGGATGAGCTCCTTGGGGTCGGTGGTCTCGCCCAGCTCTGCCGTCATGTCTTTCCCCCGCCGTCCCTACTGACCCACGCCGAGCGGCCCCATGCCGGGCGGCATCAGGCGCCCCTCCGCGAAGGCGTCCGCCTGCTCGTAGTTCTGGGCCATCACTTCGAGCTTGTCCGCCGAGTCCTCCGAGCTGTCCTCAAGCTTCACGTGGGCCACGTCCCAGGTGTCGCAGAACTTTTCGAACTTCCCGGCGAGGAGCAGGTCGCCCTGATCGGACTCTCCGAAGCTGTCGTTCAGATCCCCGAAATCGATATCTTTCGCCGGTTCCAGACATTTCCGAATGTCCGATGCGCCGCCCCTGAGATCTTCCGGATCGGCATGAAAGCCATCACTGTTCGCACCCATGCTCGTGCCACTGCCCCCTGGAAATGCCGTAATCGGCAGGTGAGTTGCCGCTCCCGTCGGGAGACCGTATCACTGTCTGTGAATCCCCGGATACGCAATTGTTGGAAAGCGGTGCCTAGTTGGGCGCGGAAGACAGGTGAATGGGATGCTGGTTTGCCGTGTTCCGGAAAGAGTCGGCGCCAGCTGATGCGGCTGATGCTGCATTACCTCCCCTTGGGGAGGTCGTTACCCGGAAGACTTCCCGCTCCGGGCCGTTCCTGGAGGCGGTGCCACGCCCCTCCAGGCGTCGGCCGGACAGCGAGCCGACACAAGGGTTCTCACGAACGCCCGGGATGCAGGTGGCGCCACCCGTCCCCACCCCGTCCCAGCTCCGCCCCACCACGTCCGCAAAGTGATTCACATCCCGGAATGGCCGCTGAGGGATCCGTGTCGGGTCGGTGCTCGTCTTTGTGCCTGTGTGGACTGCCTGTCGATTCCGGTTGCCGCGGTGTCGCGTTCGCGGCCGGGGCGCGGGTGCTGGCCGTCCACGGACAGATCACGGTGTTGGGTGCTCTGACCTGCTGTTTCGTCGAGGCCGCGGGGCGAGGTCAGGGGTGTGCGAAAGGTGAACGAGATGGACCGACGCTCCGCGGAGGCGCGCGAGAACCAGGAGGCCGGGGGAGCAGGCGGCGAGGGCCCCCGTACCGGCCGCGGCTCCATCCAGCCGTTCGGAAAGGCACTCTTCCGTGGGGTGCGTTCCGGGACGCGGCCGGGGCCGGGTACGTTCACGGACGTGCCGACGACCTTGAGTGCCCACACGTCCCCGTCCACCGTCCGAGCCGTGCGTACCGTCGCCGCGTTGGCGTCCTCCGCGCTATTGGTGTCACCGCTGTTGGCCGGCACCGCGTACGCCGATCCCAAGGACGGCGGGCAGGCGCCCAAGGTGCCCGCGCCGCCCGTGAAGATGTCGCAGGTCGGCGGGGAGCGACTGGGGCAGCCCGGCGTCCAGGTGCAGTCCAAGGCGGGTGCGCCCAAGCTCCCGGACGAGAAGGAGATCACCGCCCGCGCGTGGATCGTCTCGGACGCCGAGACCGGCGAGGTGCTGGCCGCCAAGAACCCGCACTGGCAGCTGGCGCCGGCCAGCACGCTGAAGATGCTGTTCGCCGACACCGTGCTGCCGAAGTTCCCCAAGACCCAGAAGTACACGGTCAAGCCGGCCGACCTGGCGGGGATGGGCGCCGGCAGCAGCCTGGTGGGGATAAAGGAGAACCTCACCTACACCGTGCGCGACCTGTGGCTGGGGGTCTTCCTGCGGTCCGGGAACGACGCGGTGCACACCCTCTCGGCGATGAACGGGGGGACGGCGGCGACGGTCAAGCAGATGCAGCAGCGGGCCAAGGAGTTGAACGCCACCGACACCCACGTCGTCACGCCGGACGGCTATGACGCGCCGGGACAGGTGTCCAGCGCCTACGACCTGAGCCTGTTCGCGCG
The DNA here is from genome assembly GCF_044754325.1 of Streptomyces sp. NPDC093097. NCBI lineage: Bacteria > Bacillati > Actinomycetota > Actinomycetes > Kitasatosporales > Streptomycetaceae > Streptomyces > Streptomyces sp. NPDC093097. The sequence goes on along the minus strand of NZ_JBIVOW010000002.1, from coordinate 202,221 downwards.
GGCCGGACTCCAGAACGCGGACTTCCGGGAGTACTGCTCCACGGCGAGCGCGCAGTTCCCGGGGGAGACCGGGAAGGACGGCAAGCGCGACACCTTCGGCATCCAGAACACCAACCGGCTGCTCAGCGGCGACTACGACATCAAGCCGTACCCGGGCATCGCCGGCGTGAAGAACGGTTCGACGACCAACGCCGGTTCGACCTTCACCGGGGTCGCCCAGCACGGTGACCGCAAGCTGCTGGTCACCGTGATGAACCCCGAGAAGAAGGAGCACAACGAGGCCTACCGGGAGGCCGCCAAGCTCTTCGACTGGGGCTTCGCCGCGGACGGCAAGGTGCAGCCGGTCGGCCACCTCGTCGGGCCGAAGGGCTCGGGTGAGGGCGAGGGCGCCGGCGGCGCGAAGAACGGTGACCAGCAGACGCAGGCCGCGCTGAACTCCGGGAGCGGCTGGGGCGGGCCGTGGACCGCGGCCGGGATCGGCGCGGGCGCGGTGGTCCTGCTGGGCGGGGTCGCGTTCCTGGTCCGTCGGCGGCGGCCGCTGCCGGAGGCGGTGCAGGGGCGCCGGGGCGGTGCCGACGGGGACCAGCGGAAGAAGTAACGGACGGAAGCGGGGGGAGGGGCCGGGCCGCTGCTGTTGCGCGGCCCGGCCCTTGGCATAGACCGCGGCGGCACCGGCCGCGGGGCCCGGCCGCTCAGGTGCGCCCGGCGGGCGCCGGCTCCGGGGCCGGGCGGTGGGTGGCCGTCCAGGACGCGCAGAAGACCAGCAGCTTGGCGGTGAAGTTGATCCACAGCAGCAGTGCGACGGGGGTGCCGAAGGCGCCGTACATGCTGCGCGCGGCGACGCCCCGTAGATAGCCGCTGAGCAGCAGCTTGAGGAGTTCGAAGCCGACCGCGCCGATCAGGCCGGCGACCACGAGGGCGCGGCGCGCCGGGCGGGCCCCGGCGAGCCTGGTCAGGACGTAGGCCAGCATCAGGAAGTCGGCGAGCACCCCGATGCAGAACCCGGCGACCGAGAGCAGGACGCTGACCGCGCCGCCCTTGGGCACCCCGATCGCCGCAACCGCCCAGTCGACCGCCGCGGCCGCGAACGTCGAGCAGCCCACCGAGACCACCGCGACCGCACCGAGGCCGAGCAGCAGCCCGCCGTCACGCACCTTGCCGAGCAGGAAGTTGGTGTCGTCGTCGGGCGCCTCCCACACCGCCCGCAGGCAGTCGCGCAGGGACTGCACCCAGCCGATGCCGATGAACAGCAGCACGCCACCGGCGATCAGACCGACCGTGCCGGCGTTCTTCACCAGCCCGGCGAGGTCGAGTTGGGCGGCGATGCCGGGGACCTGCTCGGCGAGCTTGGCCTCCAGGTGGTGCACCTGGCGGTCGCCGAGCGCGGCGGCGACGATGGCGGCCGCGACGGTCAGCAGCGGGAAGAGCGCGATGAAGCTGGTGAACGTGATGGCGGCGGCCAGCCGGGTCCAGTGCACCGTCAGCATCCGGTCGTAGGCGCGCCACAGATGGGTGGTGAGCAGCCGGTGGACGGCGGGGGCGAGCCGCGGGCCGATGACCGGGAGCCCGGTGACCCAGCCCAGGGGGCCGGCGTCGGCCGTAGCGGACGTCGATCCTTGCGGCGCGCCGTCCGCGTCGTTCGCCCTGTCCGCTGTCTTCGACGAATTCGCCGTCGTCGCCGCGTGCCGGTCCATGTCCCGGCTCCGGCCCTGGCTTTGTCCTTGGCCCCGGCCTTGATCCTGGCTCCGGCCCTCGTCCTCCGGGGGCGCACCGTCCCCGTCGTTCCCCCGCTTGTCCCGTCCGCCCGTCATCCCCGTATGCCCTCCCGTGGCCGCGCCGGCCGTTCCGATTGATCCGGAACACTAGCTTCCGGCTACCCGGGAAGACGGCGGCTACCCGCCGCGCCGCGACGCGGGTGTGCGGCGGGTGCGCTACCGGGGTGAGCGGGCGCGCGGGCGGCTCAGTGGGAGGTGGCGGACGGCTGCGACAGCTCGGCCTCGGTGGCCTGCCGGGGCACCGTCACCGCGCCGCCGCCGGCCCCGAACGGGTACTCCCGCTGGAACCGCCAGACCTCGTCGTCGCCCTTCTCGTAGAGGGCGAAGCCGTTGATGGTCCAGGCGGCCGAGAAGTCCGCCAGCTCCGTCTGGGCGCGGTCCATGGCGGCCTCGTCGATGGCGTGCGCGACCGTCACGTGCGGGTGGTACGGGAACTGGAGCTCGCGGGCGCACGGCCCGGACGCGGCGCGGATCCGCTCCTGGAGGGCGGCGCAGTCGGCCGCTCCCTCGACGACCTTGACGAAGACCACCGGCGACAGCGGCCGGAAGGTGTCGGTCCCCTCCAGCCGGAGCGGGAACGGACGGCAGGCGGCGGCGACCCGGGCAAGGTGGCGCTCGATGCCGGGCAGCGCCTCGGCCTCCGCCTCGGTCGGCGGGAGGAGGGTGACGTGGGTGGGGATGCCGTGAGCGGCCGGGTCGCCGAAGCCCTCGCGCCTCCGCTGGAGGAAGCTGCCGTGCGGCTCCGGCACCGCGAGCGAAACGCCGAGCGTGACGGTCCCCACTGCGTTCTCCCTCCTGACGTGTGTGCGCCCTGACGTGTGTCCTGGCGCGGAAGTCCTGACGTGCGCTGACGTGCCGGTGCGCGCCTGCGGGGCGCGCACCCCTCCCAGTGTGCCGGGGACGGTGCCGACGGGCACGTCCCCGGCCTTTCGAGCCTCTGCGGTCAGCGCTTGGCCGGCAGGAACCCGATCCGGTCGTAGGTGGCGGCCAGCGTCTCCGCCGCCACCGAACGGGCCTTCTCGGCGCCCTTGGCCAGGATCGTGTCCAGCGTCTCCGGGTCGTCGAGGTACTCCTGCGTACGCGTCCGGAACGGCGTGACGAAGTCGACCATCACCTCGGCCAGGTCGGACTTGAGCGCGCCGTACATCTTGCCCTCGTAGTCGCGCTCCAGCGACGGGATGTCGCGGCCGGTGAGGGTGGACAGGATGGTGAGGAGGTTGCTGACGCCGGGCTTGGCCTCGCGGTCGAAGCGGATCACCGTGTCGGTGTCCGTCACGGCGCTCTTGATCTTCTTCGCGGTGGCCTTGGGGTCGTCGAGGAGGTCGATGATGCCCTTCGGCGAGGAGGCCGACTTGCTCATCTTGATCGACGGGTCCTGAAGATCGAAGATCTTCGCCGTCTCCTTGACGATGTACGGGTTGGGGATCGTGAAGGTGTCCCCGTAGCGGGTGTTGAAGCGGTCCGCGAGGTCGCGGGTCAGCTCCAGGTGCTGGCGCTGGTCCTCGCCGACCGGGACCTGGTCGGCCTGGTACAGCAGGATGTCGGCGACCATCAGGACGGGGTAGGTGAACAGGCCCACCGTCGTGCGGTCGCTGCCCTGCTTCGCCGACTTGTCCTTGAACTGCGTCATCCGGGACGCCTCACCGAAGCCGGTGACGCAGTTCATGACCCAGGCGAGCTGGGAGTGCTCGGGGATGTGGCTCTGGACGAAGAGCGTGCAGCGCTCGGGGTCCAGACCGGCGGCCAGCAGCTGCGCGACGGCGACCCGGGTGTTGCGGCGCAGCTCCTCGGGGTCCTGCGGAATGGTGATCGCGTGCAGGTCGACGACCATGTAGAAGGCGTCGTGGGACTCCTGCATGGCCACCCACTGGCGCACCGCGCCGAGGTAGTTGCCGAGGTGGAAGGAGCCGGCAGTGGGCTGGATACCGGAGAGCACACGCGGATGCTGGAGAGCCATGGCATTCATTCTCTCAGGTCCGCGGGGCGTGGGGGCGCGGGGGCGGGGCGGTCCCCGGCGGGGCGGTCGCCTGCGGACGGCGGGCCGCCGGCGCGACAATGAGGACAGAGGACAGAGGACAGAGGACAGCAGTAGGGAGAGCAGGGGGGCACGTACTCGTACGGTCGGGTCGGACGGCCCGGCCCGTCGGACGGAGTCGCCCGTGACGTCCACGGAAGCGCTCGTCGCCGCCGCCGAGGCCCACAGCGCGCACAACTACCAGCCGCTGCCCGTCGTCGTGGCCACCGCCGACGGCGCCTGGATGACCGATGTGGCCGGCCGCCGCTACCTCGACCTGCTCGCCGGGTACTCCGCGCTCAACTTCGGCCACCGCAACCCCCGTCTGCTCGCAGCGGCCCGGGCCCAGTTGGAGCGGGTCACCCTGACCTCCCGGGCCTTCCACCACGACCGCTTCGCGGACTTCTGCACCCAGCTCGCCGAGCTGTGCGGGATGGAACTCGTGCTGCCGATGAACACCGGCGCGGAGGCGGTGGAGACCGCGATCAAGACGGCCCGCAAATGGGGCTACCGGGTCAAGGGCGTCCCCGACGGCCGGGCGCGCATCGTCGTCGCGGAGCAGAACTTCCACGGCCGGACCACCACCCTCGTCTCCTTCTCCACCGACCCCGAGGCCCGCGCCGACTTCGGCCCGTACACCCCCGGCTTCACCCTCGTCCCCTTCGGCGACCTGGCCGCCCTGGACGCGGCCGTCGACCCCGCCGACACCGTCGCCGTGCTGCTGGAGCCGATCCAGGGCGAGGCCGGCGTCCGGGTGCCGCCGCCGGGCTACCTGCTCGGCGTGCGCGAGCTGACCCGGGCCCGGAACGTGCTCTTCATCGCGGACGAGATCCAGTCCGGGCTGGGCCGCACCGGCACCACCTTCGCCTGCGAGCACGAGGGCGTGGTGCCCGATGTGTACGTCCTGGGCAAGGCGTTGGGCGGCGGGGTGGTGCCGGTGTCGGCGGTGGTGTCGTCCCGCGAGGTGCTGGGGGTCTTCCGGCCCGGCGAGCACGGTTCGACGTTCGGCGGCAACCCGCTGGCCTGCGCGGTCGGCCTGGAGGTGATCGCGCTGCTGCGCACCGGCGCGTACCAGCGGCGGGCCGCCGAGCTCGGTGCCCACCTGCACCGCGTACTGGCGCCGCTGGTGGGCGGCGGTGCGGTGGACGCGGTCCGCGGGCGCGGCCTGTGGGCCGGGGTGGACATCAACCCCTCGCGCGGCGACGGCCGGGCCGTCTCGGAACGGCTGCTGGCCCGCGGCGTCCTGGTCAAGGAGACCCACGGCCCGACGATCCGGATCGCCCCGCCACTGGTGATCAGCAAGGAGGACCTGGACTGGGGGCTCGGCCAACTGCGGGCGGTACTCGGCGCGTAGGGCACGTCGTCGCTCCCGGCTGCCGTCCGGCGACCGGCCCGTCCGGGACCCGTGCCCCGGACGGGCACCCGCCCCCGTGCAGCGGGCGGCCGGCGGAACGCACCCCGGCCGCTCGTTGCCACCCGCCGCTCCGCGGGCCCGCGGCCCCGCCGGCCCGCCCTCCCGCCGTCGCGCCCGCTCCCGGGGAAGCCGTGCCCCGCTCCCCGGCGCCCCCGTACAGTCGGGCCATGCTCCTCGGGATGATCTGTGCCCTCGCGTCCGCGGTGTGCTTCGGCACCGCCTCCGTCTTCCAGGCCGTGGCCGCACGGGACACCCTGCCCGGTACCGGTTCCGGCGTCGACGCCAGGCTGCTGCTGCGGGTGCTGACCCAGTGGCGGTACCTGCTGGGGCTGTCGCTGGACGGCCTGGGGTTCCTGCTGGAGCTGGTGGCGCTGCGGACGCTGCCGATCTACACGGTCGGCGCGGCGCTGGCGGCGACGCTCGCGGTGACCGCGGTGGTCGCCGCCCCCGTCCTCCACACCCGCCTCAAGCGCGCCGAATGGGTCGGCGTCGCGGTGGTCTGCGGCGGCCTGGCCCTGCTGGCGCTGTCGTCCGGGGCGGAGGGGCACCGCCCGGGCACCACCGCGCTGCGCCTGGGGGTCCTGGCCGTCGCGGTCGCGGTGCTGGCCGTCGGGGCGCTGGCCGGCCGGCTGCCGGGCCGTTCCCGGGCCGCCGTGCTCGGCCTCGGTTCGGGCCTCGGCTTCGGTGTCGTCGAGGTCGCGGTGCGGCTCATCGACGGGTTCCGGCCCGCCGCACTGCTGACGAACCCGGCCACCTACGCGCTGCTGATCGGCGGGGCCGCCGCCTTCCTGCTGCTGACCTCCGCCCTCCAGCGCGGCTCGGTCACCACCGCCACCGCCGGCATGGTGATCGGCGAGACCCTCGGCCCGGCCGTGGTCGGCGTCGCCTGGCTCGGCGACCGCACCCGCGACGGGCTGACCCCGCTGACCGTCGCCGGTTTCGCGCTGGCCGTCGCGGGGGCGCTCGCCCTGGCCCGCTTCGGCGAGGCACCGGCGGAGGAACGCCCGGACGCCGCCACGATCGCCGCCGGCACCGACCCCGATCCCGGCACCGTCCCGGTGGTGGCAGAACGGCCCTGAGGAGCCTGGGAAGCTCTGTCCACAGGCTCTGTCCACAGGCCCTGCTCCGCCGGCCGAGCGCCCCGTAGTCTGGCGCCAGCGAGATCCCGAACGAGATTCCCAGTGAGATCTCCCGGGAGATACCCAGCGACATCCCAGCGCGGACGGAGGAGGACGGTATGACGGAAGGTGCCTTGGAAACAGGCGAGTTGGCGGCCGGACTGGCGTTGCGGCACCCGACACCGGCGGATCACGCGCGGATCCGGGTGGCGTTGGCCGACTGGTGGGGCGGGCTGGGCGGCGAGGCGGGCGCGCGGCAACGGCAGTCGCTGGTACCGCGGTTGTTCCTCCAGCACTTCGCCGACACCAGTTTCCTCGTCGAGCGGGCCGACGGCACCCTGCACGCCTTCCTGATCGGCTTCCTCTCGCAGAGCGACCCGGAGACCGCCTACATCCACTTCGTCGGGGTGTGCCCGGACGGCACCCGCAGCGGCGTCGGCAGCGCGCTCTACCGGCGGTTCTTCGCGCTCGCTCAGGAGGCGGGGCGGCGTCGCATACGGTGCATCACCAGCCCCAACAACCGCAATTCGATCGCGTACCACACCCGGATGGGCTTCCGGCTGGAGCCGGGTGACTACGTCGACGAGGCCGGGACGCCCGTTCACCGGGACTACGACGGGTCGGGGCTCGACCGAGTCTTGTTCGTACGGGAGTTGTGAGCGAAGGGAGTTGTGAGCAACGGGCGGGCGGGCAGGCGGGGGAGGGGAGGCGGGCCCCCGCCCCGCCCCTCACTCCCCCGCCGGCAACGCCCGCAGCAGCGCCTCCAGTACGGCCGAGAAGGAGTGCTCCGGCGGCCGGCCGTAGGCGATGACCAGCGCGTCGCGGGCGAGCGCGGGCCCCGCCGGGTCGGTGAACTCCGTCAGTCCGTGCACTGCGAGGCCCTGCCACAGCGCGGCCTGCACGATGGACTGCTCGGTCCCCGGCGGGAGTTCCAGCACCGCGTGCAGTCCGGCGGCGATGCCCGAGACATGGACGTGCGGGGCGCGCTCGGCCAGCGCGGCGACCAGATGGTCGCGCCGCCGCCGGTAGCGCAGCCGCATCCCGCGCAGATGCCGGTCGTACGCCCCCGAGGACAGGAACTCGGCCAGGGTGAGCTGGTCCAGCGCCCCGGACTGCCACTCACCGGTCGACTTGATCTCCAGTACCCGGTCGATCAACCGGTCCGGCACCACCATCCACGCCAACCGCAGCGCCGGGGCCAGGCTCTTGCTCGCGGTGCCCAGGTAGACGACGTGGTCGGGGTCGAGCCCCTGGAGCGCGCCGACCGGCTGCCGGTCGTAGCGGAACTCGCCGTCGTAGTCGTCCTCCAGGATGTAACCCCCGGTGGCCCGCGCCCAGTTGACCGCCGCGGCCCGCCGGTCGGGGTGCAGCGGGACGCCGATCGGGAACTGGTGCGCGGGGGTGAGCAGGGCCGCCCGCAGCGGGTCCAGAGCGGCCAGTGCGCCGGTGTCCGCGCCGTCCGCGTCGACCGGCAGCGGGACGGTGCCCAGCCCGGCGCGGGTGAGGACGTCGCGGTGGAAGGGCAGCCCGTAGGACTCGGTGGCGACCCGGCCGGGGGCGCCGCCGCGGGCCTTCAGCGCCCGGCTCACCAGCCCCAGCCCCTGCATGAACCCCGCGCAGATCACGATCCGTTCCGGGTCGGCCCGCACCCCGCGCACCCGGGCGAGGTAGTCGGCGAGCACCGCGCGCAGCTCCGGGCGGCCCGCCGGATCGCCGTATCCGAACGCCTCGCTGGGCGCGGCGGTCAGCGCCCGGCGGGCCGCGGCCAGCCAGGCACTCCGGGGGAAGGAGGAGACGTCCGGGGTGCCGGGGGTGAGGTCGAAGCGCGGACGGGCGGCGGGCGGGGACGGCGGGGCCGGGGCGCGCCGTGGCGCCGGGCGGCCGGCGCGCGGCAGGGCCCGGCCGCGGATTCCGTCCGGGAGGTCCCCCCAGGCGACCTCGGTGCCCGAGCCCTGGCGGGCGCGGAGCCAGCCCTCGGCGACCAGTTCGGCGTAGGCGTCGGCGACGGTGTTGCGGGCGATACCGAGGTCGGCGGCGAGCGAACGGGAGGACGGCAGCCGGGTGCCGGGGGCCAGTCGCCCGGACCGCACGGCCTCGCGCAGCGCGGCCATCAAGGAGGCCCGCAGCCCGCCCGGCCCGTCGAGGTCCAGATGCAGATCCCGCCCGAAAGTGGCCCGCGATTTCTCCATGGAAGTGGACCATACTCCTGTGCCAGTCACGCCGTAGCGTCTAGGGCATGACGAACCGGACAGCATCTTCCACAGGACAGGAACCGCAGGTCACCGCGGCCGCAGCCGGCCATCGGCACGGCCCGCGGATGCGCTGGGCCGAGCTGGCCCCCGAGGTCTACAAGGCCATGATCGGGCTGGAGGTGGCGGCCCGGAAGGGCTTCGATCCGACCCTGGCCGAACTGGTCAAGATCCGCGCCTCGCAGCTCAACAAGTGCGCCTTCTGCCTCCACATGCACCTCGCCGACGCCCGCAAGGCCGGTGAGACGGAGGAGCGGCTCGCCCTCCTGAGCGCCTGGGAGGAGGCCGCCGGCTACTACACCGACCGCGAGCGGGCCGCCCTGGCGCTCACCGAGGCGGTCACCGTCCTCACCGAGGGCTTTGTGCCGGACGCCGTCTACGAGCGGGCCGCCGCGCAGTTCGAGCAGCCCGAACTCGCCCAGCTGATCGCCATGATCACCACCATCAACGCCTGGAACCGCTTCGGCGTCACCACCCGCCTGACCCCGGGACAGGAGTGAACACGATGACCCACCGCATGCCGTTCTCAAGCGCCGCCCCCGCCTTCTTCCAGGCCCAGCTCAAGCTCACCATGGCCGCCAAGAAGGGCCTGGGCGACGACGTCCTGGCCGAACTGGCCGTGCTGCGCGCCTCCCAGCTCAACAGGTGCGCGTTCTGCATCGACATGCATGTGCAGAACCTCCGCGCGGCCGGCGTCGACCAGCAGCGGATCGACCTGCTCCCGGCCTGGGAGGAGGCCGGCGACCTCTACTCCGAGCGGGAGCGGGCCGCCCTGGCGTTCACCGAGGCGGTCACGCTGCTCACCGAGAGCTCGGTCCCGGACGCGGTCTACGAGCGGGCCGCCGCCCACTTCACCGACGTCGAACTCGCCCACCTGCTGGCCGTGATCGTCGCCATCAACAACTGGAACCGCATCAACGTCACGGTCCGCGCGCAGCCCGGGGAGAAGATGTGAGCGCCGCCGCGGCCGCGCTCCGCGCCCTGCACCACGACCGTCGCCCCGACGACCCGCTGGTCCTCCCCAACGTCTGGGACGCCGGCTCCGCCCGGGTCTTCGCCGACGCCGGCTTCCCGGCCCTGGCCACCCCCAGCGCGGGCGTCGCCGCGTCCCTGGGCTACGCCGACGGCGCGACCCCGGCCGACGAGATGTTCGCCGCCGTCGCCCGGATCGTCCGGGCCGTGGACGTCCCGGTGACCGCCGACGTGGAGGCCGGATACGGGCTGTCCGCACGGGAGTTGGTCGGCCGGCTCGCCGACGCCGGAGCCGTCGGCTGCAACCTGGAAGACTCCGACCACGGCACCGGCGCCCTGCGCGACCCGCGGGAGCAGGCCGACTTCCTGGCCGCCGTACGGGCCGAGGCGGGCGACGCGCTGGTCGTCAACGCCCGCATCGACACCTTCCTGCGCGGCCAGGCCGGCCTCGACGCGGCCCTGGAGCGGGCCCGCCACTACGCCGCGGCCGGCGCCGACTGCCTCTACCCGATCCTCGCCCCGCCCGAGGTCCTCCCCGAACTCGCCGCGGTCGCCCCGCTCCCGCTCAACGCCCTGGCGAGGGCCGGCGGCCCGGGCCCGCGCGAACTGGGCGCCCTGGGCGCGACCCGGATCACCTTCGGCGGCGGTCTGCACCACGCCGCGATGGCCACCCTGGCCGAGGTGGCGGAGCGGCTCCGGGCGGGACGGGACGCCTGACCGGTATCCGGGACGGCACGAGACGGACGGCCGGTCCAGGTGCCACCATGACCGCCATGCTCTCCCTCGCCGTGGCCCCCTGGCAGCGTCCCCCGGTGCTCCTGCGCCACGCGGACGTCCCGCACTACGCGGCCAGCACCATGAAGGTCGCCGTCCTGGCCGCCGTCCACCGCAGCGGACTCGACCCCGACCGGGAGGTCCCGGTGGTCAACCGCTTCCCGTCGGCGGCCGGCGGGACGTACGCCCATGCTCGCGCGGAGGACGGCGACCCCGAGCCGTGGGCCCGGCTGGGCGGCACCGCGCCGCTCGGCTGGCTGGCCACGCGGATGGTCAGCCACTCCTCCAACCTGGCCACCAGCCTCTGCCAGTCCGCGGTGGGGCATGCGGCGGTGGCCGAGGTGTGGCGGCGGGCCGGGGCGACCGCCGCCACCGGCAGCCCGCGCGGCATCGAGGACGCCGCGGCCCGCGCCGCCGGTATCGACAACACCGTCACCCCCCGCGACCTGATCCGGCTCCTTGCGTCCCTGGAACCGGAGGTGCTGGCCCGGCTGGAGCACAACGCGCACGCCGTGGACCTCGCCGTGGGCCTGCCCCCGGGCACCCGCCTGGCCAGCAAGAACGGCTGGGTCGACGGGGTCCGGCACAGCGCCGCCGTGGTCCACCCGCCGGACGCCCCGCCCTACGCCCTCGCCGTCTGCTACACCGGCCCGCTGGCCAACGGCCAGGACACCGGCGACCCCGCGGCCCGCCTGCTGGCCCGCCTCTCCGCCCGCGTCTGGGCCTGCCGCCACCGCCTCGCCGAGATGCCTACCTGACGAGACGTCAGGTATCCGCGGCCTCCGTCGAATTGCCCGCGGCCCACCGCCCGCTCCGCGCTACACACCACCCCCGCCCGGGTATCACGCGGGTATCGGAAGAACGGGCGTACGGGGAGCCCGGCGGGCTTGATAGCTTGGTGGCGAAGGCCCGCGGGGGAACGGGGAGAAGCAGTACATGGCCGAGCAGTTCAGGGTCGACCTGGAAGAGCTGGACGTCGTCGTGCGACAACTGCGGCGTCTGCAGCGCGATATGGACGATCCCCACCAGACCGTCACGTACAACACGAGCATCCCGACCTCGGCGTTCGGGATCGGCTTCGCCGAGGCGGGCCGGCTCGCCGGGGCGCACGACGGCATGCAGACATACATGGCGGACGTGCTCGGCGCGCTCCAGGACCTCGTCCACACCTTCGGTGAGAAGACGGAGGCCAGCCGCGGCGCCTACGAGGACCAGGAGCACGCGGCCCGGCACCCGCGGCACGACTGACGGGCACCGCCCCGACCGCGGGCGGTAGGGACGACGGCGAGGACGAGGGAGGGGGACCGGTATGGCCACGGCCGGACCCGAGCGCAACGGCGCCACGGACAAGGGACACCGGGCGGACGAGCAGGAGCGGACGGAGCGGCTGAGGTCGTTCCAGAGGCAGCGGCTGACCCCGCGCTCCCCCTCCGGCTTCGCCCGGCACGGCCTGCCCGAGCTGCGGGCGATGGTCGAGCACGCCGGCCCCGAGACGATCGAGGCCTCCGGCCGGCACTGGCGGTCCGCCGCCGACCAGTTGGGCGGCGACGACGGCCACGGCGGGATCCGCAAGGCGTTCCGGGACGCCGTCGAGCACGCCGCGGCGCACTGGGAGGGCACCGCGTCCCAGGCATTCCGCCGGGAGGCCGCCAAGGTGCTGGCGAAGATCGACCGCAGCTACCAGCACGCCCGCACCGTCGAGTCCACCCTGATCGGCTCGCGCGGCGCGGGCCCGGAGACCGGCGTCGCGCACAACCTCCGCGAGGCCAAGAAGGCCATGGTCAAGCTCCAGCTCGCCGGGGCCGCCGACACCGCGACGGCGCCCCCCGACGACGACGGCCAGTTCAAGCGGGACATGGCCAACCCCAAGCTGGACACCCGGATGGCGCTGGAACTCAACCGCGCCCGCCTCTCGCCGCGCACCCAGCGCCGGATCGAGGCCGCCATCGTGATGGACGAACTGGCCGCCCACTACGAGGCGCAGGGCACCCGGCTGCGCGAGGGCACCGGCCAGGGCCTGGACGGGGACTGGCCGATCGCGCCGTCCGACCACCCGGCCCCGGCGCCGGTGAACGCTGCGGTGACCGGTGGCCCGCAGCCCCACCAGCCCACGGCGCACGCGCCCAACGGCGCCGGCGGCGGCGCGGTACCGGCCGGCTTCGACAGCCCCCGGGCCGAGCGGCCGGTGACCACCGGGCTGGAGAGCGCCCACGGCAGCACCCTGACCGCACCGCCCGCCGCCGGCCACGCCCTCGTCGCCGGGCCGCCGGCCGGCGGCCCGAGCACCCCCGCCCCCACGGGCGGCATCCCGGCACATGCGGTCATCCCGGGCGTCATCGGCATGTCCGGCGGCCCGCGGCCGGCCGGCGCCCCGGCGCGCGGCGCGGGCGGCGGCCGCCGCAGCGCCGGCGGCCAGGTGGGCAACCCCGACGCGGTCGCGGCCCGCGCCGCCATGGAGCCCGGCGTGCCCGGGGCACCCGGCGCGCCCCGCCTCCCCGGCGCCCCGGCCGCCCGGCAAGGCGGCCCGACCGGCGGCAGCCGCCAGGGCGGCGCCGCCCTGCACCGCAGCCGCGGCGGCGCCCGGGCCACCGCGGCGGACCCGGCGGCGGCCCAGGGCACGGGCCCGGCCGACCGGACCGGCACGCACGACCGGGGACGCGCCGGGGACCGGCGGCGCCGCTACCTCGACGAGGACGAGGCGGCGGGGACCCCGCGACGGGACATCCCGCCGTCCGTGATCGAGTGAGCCCGGGCGGGGGCGGGGCGCCCGAAATTCGCACGACGCGCCCCGCACCCCGCTGTTAGCGTCCGGAACCATGGATCCGCTTGGCGACAAACAGATACGCGCGTCCTTCGTGAACTGCACCAAGGGGGAGGCGAGCCGGCTCAACCTCCCCGCGGGACTGGCCGAACTCGCCTGGCAGGACCTCGACTTCCTCGGCTGGCGCGACCCGGGAGCCCCGGACCGCAGCTACCTGGTCGCCCCGCGCGGCGACGGCCTGATCGGGGTGACGCTGCGGGTGCCGCAGGGGGTGCGGCGCAGCTTCACCAAGACGACGGTGTGCTCGGTCTGCCTGACCGGGCACCCGGGCTCCGGTGTCAGCCTGCTGGCCGCCCGCCGCGCCGGGCCCGCCGGACGGCAGGGCAACACCGTCGGCACGTACCTGTGCGCCGACCTCGCCTGCTCCCTCTACGTCCGCGGCCGCAAGCAGTCCCAACTCGCCAGCCGCCACAAGGAGAACCTCCCGCTGGAGGACCGGATCGCCCGCACCGTGCGGAACCTCGACGCCTTCTTGGACAAGGTCCTGGAGGGCGAGGGGGCCTGAGACGGCGGGGCTCCTGCTGCGGAGCCCCGCCGGCCGAGCAGGCGCCGCCACCGGGCCCGTCAGAGCCCCTGGGCGGCCAGGAAGTCCCCGATCAACGCCAGCCACTCCGCGTCCCGTTCGACCATCGGCATGTGCCCGCTGACGACCTCCGCGTACTGCGCTCCCGGGATGTGCTCCGCCAGATAGCGCGAGTGGGCCGGGTCCAGCAGGCCGTCCAAGGTGGTGGCGATGACCAGTGCCGGGACCGCGATGCCCGGCAGGTCGGCGGTGGTGTCCAGCACCCCGACCAGGGCGGCCTGTTCCGCCGAACCGGCCGGCGGCAGCGTCGGGTCCGGGTCGAGCACGGCCGCCAACTCGTCCGGCGCCAGCGCACCGAGGTGCTCCGGCGACAGCCCGCTGAGCGCCCGCGCCTGCGCGAAGCCCTGGTAGTCGCCGCGGTCCAGCAGCCGCAGCCACAGGTCCAGCCAGACCAGGGCCCGGGTGTCGGCCTTGGCCAGCCCGGCGGTCAGGATCAGCCCGCGCACCCGCTCGGGGTGCCGGGCCGCGGCCCGTACGGCCACCGCGGTCCCCATCGAGAAGCCGATCGCGGTGAAGCGCTCCACACCGGCCGCGACGGCCTCGGCGACCACCGCGTCGGCCAGCGCGTCCAGCTCCAACGGGCCGTCGGCGCGCGGCGTCTGCCCCGAGCCGGGATAGTCGGGCGCCACCACCCGGTGCCCGGTGGCGGTCAGCGCCGGGATCAGCGTGCCGTAGTTGTCCTGGACGCTGCCGGTCGCGCCGTGCGCCAGCAGGACGCCGGGGCCGCCGACCGGGCCGGCGACGGTGGTGGACAGTCGGGGAAGCGAAGCGGACGGGGTCCGTGTTGCGGGTATCTGCGTCATGCCTATGAGGTTGCCCCCTCACACCGGTGTCAAGGTCAAGTTGATCCGCGGCGTGGGCCTCGCGGCCGGCGGTGCCCCACGTTGTCGGCTTCCCGCCGTGGGGGTTGCTGTTATTCGTGCCTGCGGCACGGGGGCGTTGTCCGCTGCGCGTTGCCTGTCCGCTGCGCGGGGCTTGTCGGGTGCGGTGCCTGTCCGCTGCGCGGGGCTTGTCGGGTGCGGTGCCGGGTCTGTGGGGCGGTAGGGGTGTGCCGGACTGCTTCGCTTTACGTCCGGCACACCCCTACCGCCCCACAGACCCGTCCCCTCCCGTGTGTGGTCGGTGAAACAGGCGAGTGGGGTCAACTCCCGGTGGGCAAGCGCGGGTTGTGTGTTTCGTGGTGACCGTTGGTGGCCCACTTGGCTTGGCCGGTGACTCGGGGGTTTCCACCCCACAACGGGAGGGGGCGGGCCTTCGGGGCAGGGGGTGTCCGGACGTAAAGCGCAGCAGTCCGGACACCCCCTGCCCCGAAGGCCCGTCACCGCACCCGAAAGCCCCGCGCAGCGGACAACTGGCAAGCGCCGCAGGCGCAAAAGACAGCAACCCCTACGACGGGACAGCCGACAACGTGGGAGGCCCCGCTGCGCGTCCCGTACCGGGGAACGGCGAGGGCCCCGCTCCCGTAGAAGGAAGCGGGGCCCAGCCTTGCGGCACCCGTCGGCGAAAACGGCGCCGGCTCAGGCGCAAACGTCAGAAGCGGCGCGTGATCAAGGCGCGCTTGACCTCCTGGATCGCCTTGGTGACCTCGATACCGCGCGGGCAGGCGTCCGTGCAGTTGAAGGTCGTGCGGCAGCGCCAGACGCCGTCCTTGTCGTTGAGGATCTCCAGCCGCTGCTCGCCGCCCTCGTCACGCGAGTCGAAGATGAAGCGGTGCGCGTTGACGATCGCCGCCGGGCCGAAGTACTGGCCGTCGTTCCAGAACACGGGGCACGAGGAGGTGCAGGCCGCGCACAGGATGCACTTGGTGGTGTCGTCGAAGCGCTCGCGGTCCTCGGAGGACTGGAGGCGCTCACGGGTCGGCTCGTTGCCGGTGGTGATCAGGAACGGCATCACGTCCCGGTAGGCCTGGAAGAAGGGCTCCATGTCGACGACAAGGTCCTTCAGTACCGTCAGGCCCTTTATGGCCTCGACGGTGATCGGCTTCTCGGGGTTGATGTCCTTGATCAGCGTCTTGCAGGCCAGCCGGTTGCGGCCGTTGATCCGCATGGCGTCCGAGCCGCAGATGCCGTGCGCGCAGGAGCGGCGGAAGGTCAGCGAACCGTCCAGCTCCCACTTGATCTTGTGGAGGGCGTCCAGGACGCGCTCCTTGGGGTCGATCTCCAGCCGGAAGTCCTGCCAGCTGGCCTCCTCGGCGACCTCCGGGTTGAACCGGCGGATCCGGAAGGTGACGCTGATCAGGTGCGACGCGTCGTTCTCGGCCGCGTCCAGCGCCGCGGAGTGCTTGTCGAGAGTGGGAGTGCTCATCAGTACTTACGCTCCATCGGCTGGTAGCGGGTCTGCACGACCGGCTTGTAGTCGAGCCGGATCGACTCGGAACCGTCGGCGCCCACCTCGCGGTACGCCATGGTGTGCCGCATGAAGTTGACGTCGTCGCGGTTGGGGTAGTCCTCGCGGTAGTGACCGCCGCGGGACTCCTTGCGGGCGAGGGCGGAGACCGCCATGACCTCGGCCAGGTCGAGCAGGTTGCCCAGCTCGATGGCCTCCAGCAGGTCGGTGTTGAAGCGCTTGCCCTTGTCCTGGATGGAGATGTTGAGGTAGCGCTCGCGCAGCTCGCCGATCTTCTCGACCGCGGTCTTGATGGTCTGCTCGGTGCGGAAGACCATGACGTTGGCGTCCATGGTCTCCTGGAGCTCCTTGCGGATCTCGGTGACCCGCTCGCCGCCGGTGGCGTTGCGCAGCCGCTCGACCTGCTCGGTGACCTTCGACGCCGGGTCCTCGGGCAGCTCGACGAAGTCGGCGGTGGCCGAGTACTCCGCGGCCGCGATGCCGGCCCGGCGGCCGAAGACGTTGATGTCCAGCAGCGAGTTGGTGCCCAGGCGGTTGGCGCCGTGCACGGAGACGCAGGCGACCTCGCCGGCGGCGAACAGGCCCGGCACGACGGTGGTGTTGTCGGCCAGCACCTCGCCCTCGACGTTGGTCGGGATGCCGCCCATGGCGTAGTGCGCGGTCGGCTGGATCGGGATCGGGTCCGTGTAGGGCTCGATGCCGAGGTAGGTCCGCGCGAACTCGGTGATGTCCGGGAGCTTGGCGTCCAGCTGCTCCGGCGGCAGGTGGGTCAGGTCCAGGTAGACGTGGTCGCCCTCGGGACCGCAGCCGCGGCCCTCGCGGATCTCGGTGTAGATCGAGCGGGAGACGACGTCGCGCGAGGCGAGGTCCTTCATGACCGGCGCGTACTTCTCCATGAAGCGCTCGCCGTCCTTGTTGCGGAGGATGCCGCCCTCACCACGGGCGCCCTCCGTCAGCAGGATGCCCATCCGCCAGATGCCGGTCGGGTGGAACTGGAAGAACTCCATGTCCTCCAGCGGCAGTCCGCGACGGTAGACGGCGGCCTGGCCGTCACCGGTCAGGGTGTGCGCGTTGGACGTCACCTTGAAGAACTTGCCGGTGCCGCCGGAGGCGTAGATGACGGCCTTGGCCTGGAAGATGTGGATCTCGCCGGTGGCCAGCTCGTAGGCGACCACACCGGCCGACTTCTTGACGCCGTCGACCTCGGTGATCAACTGGTCCAGGACGTAGAACTCGTTGAAGAACTCCACGCCCTCCTTGACGCAGTTCTGGTACAGCGTCTGGAGGATCATGTGGCCGGTGCGGTCCGCGGCGTAGCAGGACCGGCGGACCGGGGCCTCGCCGTGGTTGCGGGAGTGACCGCCGAAGCGGCGCTGGTCGATCCGGCCCTCGGGCGTGCGGTTGAACGGCAGGCCCATCTTCTCCAGGTCGAGGACCGAGTCGATGGCCTCCTTCGCCAGGATCTCGGCGGCGTCCTGGTCGACCAGGTAGTCACCACCCTTGACCGTGTCGAAGGTGTGCCACTCCCAGTTGTCCTCCTCGACGTTGGCGAGGGCCGCGGCCATACCGCCCTGGGCGGCGCCGGTGTGGGAGCGGGTCGGGTAGAGCTTGGTCAGCACGGCGGTGCGGCTGCGCTTCGTCGCCTCGATGGCGGCGCGCATGCCGGCGCCGCCGGCGCCGACGATGACGGTGTCGTACTTGTGGATCTGCATGGGTCGTTACCTCAGTCCCTCAGCCCGGGGCCTAGCGGATGTTCGGGTCGAAGGTGAAGATCACCAGCGTGCCCAGAAGGACGGTGAACACCGTGGCGGTGTAGAGCAGCATCTTCAGCCAGAAGCGGGTGTTGTCCCGCTGCGCGTAGTCGTTGATGACGGTGCGCAGGCCGTTGGCCCCGTGCAGCATGGCCAGCCACAGCATCAGCAGGTCCCAGACCTGCCAGAACGGCGAGGCCCAGCGGCCGGCGACGAACGCGAAGCCGATCTTGGAGACGCCGCCGTCGAGCACCAGCTGGATCAGCAGGTGGCCGAGGACCAGGACGACCAGGACGATGCCGGACAGCCGCATGAACAGCCAGCCGTACAGCTCGAAGTTGGTGCGGGTCGACTTGGGGGTCTTCCCGGTGCGCTTGCGAGGCGCCTCGATGACCGGGGCCGGGTTGTCCGCGTCGTAGAGCGCGACGTTCTCCGCGGAGGTGGCGCCCGCGGTGGAGGATTCAGCAGACATCACGCGTCAGCTCCCGAACAGCGTGCGCAGCGTGTGCTGCAGCACGGGGTAGAAGGCACCGGCCATCAGCACGACCCAGACGCCGACAACGGTCCACAGCATCTGCTTCTGGTACTTCGGGCCCTTGGCCCAGAAGTCCACCGCGATGACCCGCAGGCCGTTGAGTGCGTGGAAGAGGATGGCGGCCACCAGGCCGTACTCCATCACGTTGACGAGGGGCGTCTTGTAGGTCGCAACGACGTTGTCGTACGCGTCGGGGGAGACACGGACGAGAGCGGTGTCGAGGACGTGTACGAACAGGAAGAAGAAGATGAGGACGCCAGTGACTCGATGAGCCACCCAGGACCACATGCCTTCCCGGCCGCGGTACAGCGTTCCAGCCGGCACGGAAGAACCCTCCGGGAGCGGGGACTAGAGCCGCGCCGGCTTCTCTGTCGGTCGGGCCCAGCCGGGTACGGTCCACCGGCCGCTCGTCATCGTATCGACGAGCTGTCGGTTCCTCGCGCGGGGGTCCCCAGGTGTGATCAAACAGGCACCAACGGGCTATCACACAGGAATGAACCCGTCCATCAAGGACAAATCACCGCGAGTTGCGCCAGTCTGGTGCGGGCCAGCCGCCGCAGGGCGTCGGCGGCGACCGAGCGCTCCTCGTCCGGTTCGTGGGCGAGGCGGGTGCGGAGGGCGTGCAGGGTCTGGTTCAGCTTCTCGTCGTCGCGGCAGCCGTCCAGGCTGATGACGAAGGCGTGCCGGAAGCGGCGCTCGTACGCGGCGTGCGCGGCGCGCAGTGCGGTGTGGGCGGCGAGGGTGCCGGGGCCGGGGCGGGCCGGCGGGAGCGGGGCGGGCGGTTCCCGGGTGAGCGCCCGGGTCTGCTCGGCCGGGGTGAGGTCGTAGCCGGCCTCCTCGCCGGCGGCCAGCAGCGCGGCCGGGTCCGGATAGGGGCGGTGGGCGGCGATCCGCTCGGCCCAGCGGGGGCAGCCGCAGCAGGCCAGCAGGGCGGCCACGGCCCGGGTGTGGGGGAGGGCGTTGAAGCGGGCCAGACCGGCCGCCGGGGGCGGGGCGGGATGGCTCTGCCAAGGTATGTCGCACCGCGGAGCGGGCAGGTGGGGCCGCGCCAGCGGACGGGCGGCCGGAGTGTCACCGGACAGCGTGGGCTCCTCGGAGGGAGGGAGGCGGGCGACTGACGCAAACTCAGTGGTGGGTGGGGAGAAAAGGCTGAGAAGTCTGATACGTACGGGGGTGAACGCAAGTGTGGTGATACGTCACGTGAGGTGGCACCCGGCGGATGTCCGGCGGTCCACGCGCCCCGGAAGGGAGTGAGCGACGGCGAGGCCACGCTAACGACGCTCGCCGACCACTGTCCGACCGAGGCGCGATTTTCACCCGGATGAGAGAGCCCGCGCGTGCTCGGTGGACGTTCCGCTCCGCGCACCAGGCAATACCTTCTGCCCCGAAAAGTAAGGATTGCACGATGTCAAACCCGAAGCGGCCGCCGCGTTTCCCGCGGCCCTCGGCTTCCCCGCAGCCCCCGCTCCCGGCCCGGCCGGTCAGCGGTCCGGGGGCCCGCACGCTGCTGGCCGCCCCGGTACTGGCCGGTGCGCTGGTGCTCAGCGGCTGCTCGCAAGGGGCCGGTTCCCGGCCCCCGGGCTCCGCCCCCAGTTCCTCCAGCCCCGCCGCCCCCATCCCCAGCTGGGCCAAGGTGACCGGCCCGCCGCGCATCGTCCCGGCCGTGGCGGACTTCCGCCCGGCCGACGGAAACGGCTGGCGGCCGACCAAGGGCGCCCGGATCGTGGTACCGGCCGGGGAGAACAGCACCGTCGCCGACGAGGCGCAACTTATGGCCAAAGATCTTGGCGGGTTGACGGTGGTGTGGGGGAAGCAGGACGTCCGCCCCGGCGACATCGAGGTCAAGCTCAGCGGCGGGGGCGGGGGCAGCCGCCCCGACAACGCCCCGCCCGGCAGCACCGCCGACGAGGCCTACACCCTCACCGCCCACGACGCCCGGCTCACCCTCACCGCCCCCACCGACACCGGGGTCTTCAACGGCACCCGCACCGTCAAGCAGGCCGTCCGCTCCGCCGGCGGCCTCCCCGAGGGCACCATCGAGGACCGTCCGGACCGCCCCGAGCGCGGCATGCTGCTCGACAACGCCCGCAAGTCGTTCAGCGCGGGCTGGATCGAGGACCGCATCCGGGAGCTCGCCGACCTCAAGCTCAACCAGCTCCAGCTGCACTTCTCCGACGACCAGGGCTTCCGCATCCAGAGCGAGCGCCACCCCGAGGTCGTCTCCGCCGACCACCTGACCAAGGACCAGGTCCGCCACCTGATCAAGGTCGGGCAGAGCCTGCACGTCACCCTCATCCCGGAGATCGACTCGCCCGGCCACCTCGGCGCGGTCCTCGACCACCACCCCGAACTCCGGCTGCGCAACGCCTCCGGCACGCCGCTCCGCGGCGCCATCGACATCTCCAAGCCCGCCGCCGGCGAGCTGATCGACTCGCTGCTCAAGGAGTTCGGACAGCTCTTCCCCGGCCGGCACTGGCACCTGGGCGGCGACGAGTACCAGGCGCTGATGTCCTCCCACCCCGAGGCGTCCTACCCGCAGCTCGCCAAAGCCGCGCGGGACAAGTACGGCTCCGGCGCCACCATCAAGGACCTGGCCACCGGCTGGCTGAACGACCGGCAGAAGACCGTCGAGGCCGCCGGCAAGGACCGGATCGAAGCCTGGAACGACGGCTTCTTCGCGGGCGGCAAGGTGGCCGCCGACAAGAACCGCAGGGTCGCCTACTGGACCGGCAAGGAGATCGGCGCCCGCGACCCCGCCGAGTTCCTCCGCGAGGGCCGCACGGTGCTCAACCTCAACGACGAGTTCCTCTACTACGTACTCGGCGAGCCCAACCAGTTCACCTACCCGACCGGCGAGCGGATCTACAAGAGCTGGACCCCGCGGGTGCTGCGGCACACCTCGCCGGTGGCCGTACCGGAGAGCATGACCGGACCCGACCGGATCCCCGGCGCGCGGTTCGGGATCTGGAACGACCGCGCGCAGGCGCAGACCCCGCAGCAGATCGCGGCCGGGATCAGGATGCCGCTCGCGGCGCTGGCGCAGAAGACATGGGACCCGCGCACCCCCGCGCAGTCCTGGACGGACTTCAAGGCGCTGGTGAACCGGCTCTGAACGGCCGGGCGGGACAGCAGTGAGAGAAGAGACGGCCGGGGCCGCCACCCCCCACAGGAGAGGCCCCGGCCGTCGTTCATGAGGTGCCCGTGACGGGCTCCTAATCGATACAGCGCCAACGGGCCCGAAAGCGTCACACGGGGTGCGGGACGCAGCACGACCAGTGGTCTGGACGCGGGCCGGGAAGGGCCCGTAACGTGCCCGAACGCGCCGGTGGGCGCGCCGGTCGCCGAGCAGCCGGAGACCGGAAAAGGGGGGCGTCGCCCGGGAGTTCGGAGGGAACCGCGCGCACGCCGCGCCGGTGGGCTGCCCGCCGCAGGGGGTGGCCCGGGTGCCGGGCACCCGGTCTGACCCGTTACGGTCAGCAGGAACGGCCGGGCGGCCGGGGGCCGCGAGCGGACGCAGCGGCCGCGCGGCGGCCACGGCGGACCAGACGACCAACCGACAGCGACGAAACAGCGGCAGCGCAAAGCGGCAAGGACCGGGCGGCGGACATTCAGCGTGCGACAGGATGGACCCGTGCGAGGGGACGACATTCAGCCGGACGACGGACGGCTGACGGTTGCCGTGCAGGCGGCGCAGGACGGCGACGAGACCGCGTTCCGGCTCGTCTACCGCGCCATACACCCCCGGCTTCTCGGCTACGTCCGGACCCTGGTGGGCGAGGCGGACGCCGAGGACGTGGCGTCCGAGGCGTGGCTCCAGATCACCCGGGACCTGGCCCGCTTCACGGGCGACGCGGACCGCTTCCGCGGCTGGACCGCCCGGATCGCCCGTAACCGCGCGCTGGACCACATCCGGATGCGCGGCCGCCGGCCGGCCGTCGGCGGCGACGAGAGCGAACTCGCCGACACCCCCGCCGCGTCCGACACCGCGGGCGAGGCGCTGGAGGCGCTGCGCACCGGCCACACCTTCCGGCTGATAGGCCGGCTGCCGCAGGACCAGGCCGAGGCCGTGACGCTGCGGGTGGTGGTCGGTCTGGACGCCAAGAGCGCGGCGCAGGTGCTGGGCAAACGGCCGGGCGCGGTGCGCACCGCCGCCCACCGCGGACTGAAGAAGCTGGCCGAACTGCTCGGGGCGGACGGCTCGGGGGGCGACGGCGACGGCGCACCCCGGGGGATGTCCGCAGGTTCGGGCAAGGGGGGTGGACCGGTGGGCGAACTGCCCGCACAAGAGCGAAGACACCGTGACGGTGTGGCGGATTCGTACGTACCAGGTGTGACGGAAACGGCCGCACGAACGCAGAAGGACATGTGATGGCCGACGACCGGTACAACTGGCTCGACAAGGACGCCGCGGAGCGACTGCTGCGTGGCGAGCCGGTCGGTTCCCAGGTCGGCGACGGCGCACGCGAACTTCAGCAGCTGCTGAAGGCCGCCGCGGCGGCCGGCTCCGGCCGGCCCGACCCGGTCGCACTGCCCGGCGAGGAGGCCGCACTGGCCGCCTTCCGCGCGGCCCACCAGGGCGCGGGCGCCCGCCGGAGCGGCCTCGCCGGCGGCGCGGCGCTGCCCACCGTGCGCACCGGCCGCCGTGCCGAACGCACCCGGCTCGCCCGCCCCTTCCGACGCGGCTTCGCGGTCGCCCTCGCGGCCTGCGCGATCAGCGGTATCGCGGTCGCCGCCGGCACCGGCGTCCTGCCCACCCCCTTCCGCAGCGGCGATCCGAAGCCCGGGGCCAGCGTCTCGGCGGCCGAGACGCCCAGCACCTTCGAGACCCAGGCGCCGGCCACCACCACCGGCGAGACCGACCGGACCCCGGCCACGCCGCCCGACGGGCAGACCACCGCACCCGGCTCGACCCCCACCCCCGGCAGCAGCCACAGCGCCGGCCACACACCGGGCACCCCGACGCCCGGCACCGGCACCCCCGGCGACGAGGGCAACCTGCCGTCGGACGCGGACGGCGAGAAGAAGAAGAGGCTGCTGCTGGCCCTCTGCAAGAACTACGAGTCCGGCAAGCGGGGCGACATGGACCGCGACATGCTGCGGCGCCTCGAAGCCAAGGCCGGCGGGCCGGGGCGGGTGCACGCCTTCTGCCGGCAGTACCTCGCCCAGCCCGGCCGGCCGGGCGGCGGCTCGGGTGACAACGATGGCGCGGGCGGCGGCAACGGCAACGGCGGCAACGGCAACGGCAACGGCAACGGTGGCGGCAACGGCCACGGCGGCGGCGACCACGACGGCAACGGTGGCGGCGACGAGGAGGGCGACCCGTCGCCCGGCGCCTCGCCCTCGAAGAGCCCGCAGCCGGGCGGCACCACCCCCGCACCGCCCCCCTCCCCGGCCACCCCGACGCCTACCGGAACCATTCCCGCCGGTTAGGTGTGACGTTTTTCGACGCACCGGCGCAGTAAGAAATGAGCCGACTGGTCATCGGCGGCGCCAGCGCCGGGGTTCCCCCCGTACCCGCGGCATGGCGCACCCGGCGCGGGCGGGGCACGTTCCCCCGGCCCTGCCCGCGCTGTTTTTGCGCCTAAGCCGGCGCGCGCTTTCGCGGATGTGGCTGGGGTCTGTGGGGGTTGCTCAATTGTCGCTTCTGTTACTGAGGTTTCCCGTTGTGGAGTTGTGCGGGTTTGGCTTGTGGGTGCGGGAGTTGAGGGCTGAGCGGTCGGCTGTGGTGAAGGTGCCGGTGGGGGGTAGGCCGGCCTGTTGTTGGAACGTGCGGAGTGCGGTGGCCGTTTCGGTGGCGTAGCGGCCGGTGGGGGAGCGGGTGAACAGGCCCAGTTGGGCCAGGCGGGCCTGGAGGTCGTAGACGGCGCGGCCGTGCGCGCCGGGTGCCAGTAGGGGAGCGGCCTTCGACGGATGGCAGGCCGCCGCCGTGGTCAGTGCGGCCAGTGCCATCAGTGCCGCCGGTCCTCGTCTCCCGCTCCGTCGCATGACCCACCCTCTTCCCAGCGGTGCGCGGGGACGAACCTCCAGGCATGCTGTCCATGCGGGGCAAAACGGCACTGTTCACCCGTTTGGAGGCGTAGGGGACATGGCGCGGTACGGCGAGAGCGGACTGCCCATCGAGCCGGTGTACGGGCCGGCGGCGCTGGCGGGCTGGGACCCGGACACCGAACTGGGCGAGCCGGGTGCCTTCCCGTACACGCGGGGCGTCTACTCGACGATGTACACCGGGCGGCCGTGGACGATGCGGCAGTACGCCGGGTTCGGGACGGCGCGGGAGTCCAATGCGCGCTACCGGCAGCTCATCGAGCACGGGACGACCGGGCTGTCGGTCGCCTTCGACCTGCCGACGCAGATGGGCCACGACTCCGACACCCCGATCGCGGCGGGCGAGGTCGGCAAGGTCGGGGTGGCGATCGACTCCGTCGAGGACATGGAGGTGCTGTTCGGCGGCATCCCGCTGGGGACGGTCTCGACGTCGATGACCATCAACGCGCCGGCGGCGCTGCTGCTGCTGATGTACCAACTCGTGGGCGAGGAACAGGGGGTGAAGGGGTATCAGCTCAACGGCACGGTGCAGAACGACGTGTTGAAGGAGTACATCGCGCGGGGCACGTACATCTACCCGCCGCAGCCGTCGCTCCGGCTGACCGCGGACATCTTCCGCTACTGCCGGGCCGAGATCCCCCGCTGGAACACCATCTCCATCTCCGGCTACCACATGGCCGAGGCAGGCGCCTCGCCCGCGCAGGAGATCGCCTTCACCCTGGCCAACGGCATCGCCTACGTCCGCACCGCGCTCGCCGCCGGCATGGACGTCGACGACTTCGCGCCCCGGCTGTCGTTCTTCTTCGTCGCCCGCACCACGCTGCTGGAGGAGGTCGCCAAGTTCCGGGCCGCGCGGCGGATCTGGGCGCGGGTGATGCGGGAGGAGTTCGGGGCGCGCGACCCCAGGTCGCAGATGCTGCGGTTCCACACGCAGACGGCCGGGGTGCAGCTGACCGCCCAGCAGCCGGAGGTGAACCTCGCCCGGGTGACCGTCCAGGGACTGGCCGCGGTGCTCGGCGGCACCCAGTCGCTGCACACCAACTCCTTCGACGAGGCGATCGCCCTGCCGAGCGAGAAGGCGGCCCGGCTCGCGCTGCGCACCCAGCAGGTGCTCGCGCACGAGACCGACGTCACCGCCACCGTCGACCCGTTCGCCGGCTCCTACGCCGTCGAGTCGCTGACCGACGCCGTGGAGGAGGCGGCGCTGGCGCTGATGGCGCGGGTGGCGGAGTACGGCGGCGCGGTCGCCGCCATCGAACGCGGCTTCCAGAAGGACGAGATCGAGCGCAACGCCTACCGGATCGCCCGGGAGACCGAAGCCGGCGAGCGGGTGGTGGTCGGCGTCAACCGCTTCCGGACCGAGCAGGAGGAGCCCTACGAGCCGCTGCGGGTGGACCCCGCCATCGAGGCGCAG
This sequence comes from Streptomyces sp. NPDC093097, assembly GCF_044754325.1. Lineage (NCBI taxonomy): Bacteria > Bacillati > Actinomycetota > Actinomycetes > Kitasatosporales > Streptomycetaceae > Streptomyces > Streptomyces sp. NPDC093097. Next base: position 176,410 of record NZ_JBIVOW010000002.1, on the reverse strand, counting down.
CAGGCCGAGCGGCTGGAGCGGCTGCGCGCCCGCCGCAACCGCAACGCGGTGACCGCCGCGCTCGGCACGCTGCGGAAGGCCGCCGAGGGCCCGGACAACGTGCTCTATCCGATGCGGGAGGCGCTTGCGGCCCGGGCGACGCTGGGCGAGGTCTGCGACGCGTTGCGGGAGGTCTGGGGGACGTACGTGCCGACGGACGCGTTCTGAGGCGGGTGCGCGCCGAGGTCGTACCGGGGCGCCTGGGGCCCGATGGCGGGTGCCGGGTGCGGGGCGTCGAACGCGTCCGCCAGACTGGTGGCATGTCCGCACCCCGACGCCGCTGCCCCGTCTGCACCCGAGAGATCGCCGTGGTCGGCGGCCGCTACGCCCGCCACGACCCGCCGGGGCGACGGACCGGGATCGAGCTGATCTCCTGCCCGGGGTCGCGGCGGATGGCGCCGATGATGGCGCCCGCAGAGAAGCTCTTCGATCCGGAGGAGCCGCCGATGCCGGGGCAGCAGCCGCTGTTCTGACGCCGGCTTCCCCGCCTCCGGGTCGGGGGCAACTACGGTGCCAGCACGTCCAGTTCGGCCATCGCGCCGGTGGTGATCTCCCGGGTGAGGGCCTCCGCGCGGGCCGCGTCCCCGGTGCGGATCGCCTCGGCGACCTGGACGTGCAGGGTGACCGCGGCCGGGTCGGGGTCGGTGAACATCACGTGGTGCTGGGTGCGGCCGGTCAGGACGGCGGCGACCACCTCGGCGAGCCGGGCGAACATCTCGTTGCCGGAGGCGGACAGCACCACGCGGTGGAAGGCCATGTCATGGACGAGGTAGGCGTCGAGCTGCTGGCCGCGTGAGGTGGAGACCATCCCCATGGCGTGCTCGGTGAGTTCGGCGCACTGGGCGGGGGTGGCGTGCGCGGCGGCGAGGCCGGCCGCCACCGGTTCCACGGCCGAGCGCAGCACCGTCAGCGAACGCAGCTGCCGGGGGCGGTCCCGGCCGGCCAGCCGCCAGCCGATCACCCGCGGGTCGTAGACGTTCCACTCCTGGGTCGGGCGGACGGTCACCCCGACCCGGCGCCGGGAGGCGACCAGGCACATCGACTCCAGGACCCGGACGGCCTCGCGGATCACCGTGCGCGAGACGTCGAACCGCTCGGCGAGTTCATCGGTGCGCAGGACCGTGCCCGGAGGGTAGTCGCCCGCGGTGATCGCGGGCCCCAGGGACTCCAGCACGCGGGCGTGCAGCCCCTTCTCCCCGTTACCGGTCGCTTCCATGGGGCAAGCCTACGTTCCCGCTCCTCGGCCAATTAAGTATGACGTTTGCGTCACAGGGGCTTGAATACGTCGTACCTAATGGGTTTCAGTGGGGGCGCACGAGGTCGAAGAGGACAGCGTCATCCCGTATGGAGTGCGATGTCCTGTGTACGAGGTATCGAGGTATTCGGGATGGAAAGCGTCGATGTCATCGTCGTGATGGGTGTCGCCGGGACCGGCAAGACGACGATCGGTCCTCTGGTGGCCGACGCCCTGGGCGTCCGGTACGCCGAGGGCGACGACTTCCACCCGCCGGCCAACATCGCCAAGATGTCGGCCGGCACCCCCCTGGACGACGCCGACCGCGGTCCCTGGCTCGACGCCATCGGCGCCTGGGCGCACGGGCGGGCCGGCCACGGCGGCGTGGTCAGCTGCTCGGCGCTCAAGCGGGCCTACCGCGACCGGCTGCGGGCCGCCGCCCCGGGCCTGGTCTTCCTCCACCTCGCCGGCGACCGCGCGCTGATCGAGGCGCGGATGGCCGAGCGCAAGGGCCACTTCATGCCCACCGCGCTGCTGGACTCCCAGTTCGCCACGCTCGAACCGCTCGGTTCGGACGAGGCGGGCGTGGTCGTCGACGTCTCCGGCACCCCGGAGCAGATCGCCGAGCGGGCGGTCGCCGCACTGCGCCGCCCCGTATCGGCCGCGTAACCCCGCACCTCCCCGATCGGGGAACCAGCGCACCTTCCTCTCCGCCGGCGGCCGGGCCCCACCCCCCTTCCGAGGCCCACGCCCTCCGTGGCCGGGCCGCCCCTTCCTCCCCTCCTTCCAACCAAGGGAATCGCCGTGCCACATCTCAGCGTCGAGATGCTCGCAGCGGACGCGACCGCGCCCATCACCTCGGCCGGTCACGCACAGCTGGGCATCGCCGTTCTGGCGGGTATCGCCGTCATCGTCCTGCTGATCACCAAGTTCAAGCTGCACGCCTTCCTGTCGCTGATCATCGGTTCGCTGGTGCTCGGCGCCGTCGCCGGGGCGCCGCTGGACAAGGCGATCGCCAGCTTCTCCACCGGGCTGGGGACGACGGTCGCCGGCACCGGCGTACTGATCGCGCTGGGCGCCGTCCTCGGCAAACTGCTCGCCGACTCCGGCGGCGCGGACCAGATCGTGGACACGATCCTGGCGAAGGCCGGACCGCGGGCGATGCCCTGGGCGATCGTGCTGATCGCCGGGATCGTCGGGCTGCCGATCTTCTTCGAGGTCGGGATCGTGCTGCTGATCCCCGTGGTGCTGCTGGTCGCCAAGCGCGGCAACTTCTCCCTCATGCGCATCGGCATCCCGGCGCTGGCCGGCCTGTCGGTCATGCACGGCCTGATTCCCCCGCACCCCGGGCCGCTGGCCGCGATCGACGCGGTCAAGGCCAACCTCGGTGTGACGCTGGCGCTGGGCGTCGTCGTCGCCATCCCCACGGCGATCGTCGCCGGCCCGCTCTTCTCCCGCTACGCCGCCCGCTGGGTGGACATCGCCCCGCCGGAGCGAATGATCCCGCAGCGCACCTCCGACGATCTGGAGAAGCGCCCCGGCTTCGGCATCACCGTCGCCACCGTCCTGCTGCCGGTCGTGATGATGCTGGCCAAGGCCCTCGTGGACGTCGTCGTCGACGACCCCGCGCACACCCTCCAGCGGGTCTTCGACGTCGTCGGCTCCCCGCTGATCGCGCTGCTCACCGCCGTCGTCGTCGGGATGTTCACGCTCGGCCGGGCGGCCGGCTTCACCCGCGGCCGGATCGCCTCCACCGTGGAGTCCTCGCTCGGCCCGATCGCCGGTGTGCTGCTGATCGTCGGCGCCGGCGGCGGCTTCAAGCAGACGCTGGTGGACTCCGGCGTCGGCCAGATGATCCTGGACGTCTCCAAGAACTGGAACATCTCCGCACTGCTGCTGGCCTGGCTGATCGCGGTCGCCATCCGCCTCGCCACCGGCTCCGCCACGGTCGCCACCATCTCCGCGGCCGGCCTGGTCGCGCCGCTCGCCGCGGAGATGAGCACCACCCACGCCGCCCTCCTCGTCCTCGCCATCGGCGCCGGCTCCCTCTTCTTCAGCCACGTCAACGACGCCGGCTTCTGGATGGTCAAGGAGTACTTCGGCATGAACGTCGGCCAGACCCTGAAGACCTGGTCCCTGATGGAGACGGTGATCTCGGTGGTGGGGATAGCCGGGGTGCTGCTGCTGTCGTTGGTGGTCTAGCGACGACGCGGGCGCCGCGACGGCGTACGTCACGCGGACGAGCCCCTGCCGGCTGCCTCAACGGGCGGTTGGCGGGGGCTCGTTGCCGTCTATCCCCACCTCAGCGGCTGCTGGATCGTGGTGAGTTGCCACCCGGGTGGTCGTGGCCGCCATCCCAGGTACGGAGCCGGCCGGCGTTCCGTGACGACGGCGGACGCGGCGACGGCCAGACTGTTCGGCTCGGGGGCGTGGGGGCGTCGTCGCGCTCGGTCCGGGGCGCTTGCTCGGCCTTCCTGTACGGGGGTGCCGCAGTTCACGCGGTGGGGACGATCTCGGCGTAGCCTCGCTGATATGGCCGAGCACCTCGGGGACCGCATGGCGCGGCTGCGCCGGATGGCAGACCTCACCCAAGAGGCGTTGGCGGAGCGCGCGGGAGTCTCCGTCGACGTGGTACGGAAGCTTGAGCAGAAGCGGAAGCACAGTGCACGCCTGCCGACTCTGCACGCGTTGTCGCGAGGGCTCGGGGTTGAGCTGACGTCGTTGCTCGGGGACCCGCCTGGGGTCCCCTCCACGGGCGATGCGGACTCTCCGCAGCTGGTCGCCGTGCGGCGTGCCATCATGCCCCCGCTGTTCGCCCCGCCCGCGGAGCCAAGTGGGGCTGAGCGATTGACCGTTCCCCTTCTCCGGCGCGAGATTTCCGACGCGTGGACGCTGTACCACGACGCTGAGTTCGGGCGCGTCATGGAGGTTCTGCCGGGCATCATCGACGATGCCCGATTCGCCGCAGCGGTTGGCAGTGCGGACGAAAGGGCGGCGGGTCAGGCGGCGTTGGGCAAGGCGCTGCAACTGGCCGGTCACCTCGCCATCCGCCTCGGGAAGACGGACCTCGGGCTGTCCGCTCTCGAACGTGCCATGGGTGCGGCGGAACAGTCCTCCGACCCGCTGCTGGTGCCCATGGTCAGCAACTCCGTCGCGTGGAACTACCAGCGCCAGAACCGGTTGGACGATGCGGAACGGCTGGCTGTCCACGCCGCCGATTCGGTCGAGAAGGGGCACGGCAAGACCGCTGAGGGCCTGCGCGTCTGGGGCGGACTGGTCATGTCCGCCGCCACTTCGGCAGCGCGTTCGGGAGATTACCAGGCGGCGAACGAGCTGATGAGCACAGCGGAGAACGCGACGCGCAGGCTGGCCACGCTTCCGCCACCGGCGGACGGAAAGATGGTCTCGGTGTTCAGCCGCTCCTCGGTCCGCATCGAACGCGTCCGTCTCGCCGTTCAACATGCCCGACCGGATGAGGCGTTGGAGCTCGCCAGGGGAATGCGGATCGGTGCGGACATCCCGCCTTCGTGGCGTACGTGGCTCTTGCTCGACGTGGCTCGTGCCCATACGGACGTGGGCGATGTCGAAGGCGCGGTGAAGACGCTGGAACGGCTGCGACGGATCGCCCCGACGTGGATGCGTCACCACACGCTCGCCGTCGCCATCGTGAACGACCTCTGGGCTGGGCCGTACCGGCCCCCGGGGCTGCGCAAGCTCGCCGAATTCCTGGGGGCCACCAACTAAGGCTCCAGGACTGGGACGTTCCGTCCCTGTCCCCCTTCTTCGGCGCACGCTTCCCTTGAGGGACGTAAGGCCCCGTGACCGCGCTGGACGCGGCCTCTCGGGCGTGGCCAGCGTTGCCAAGGAGTGCGGACTTGCCGAACGGAATCGTCCCGATGAACCCCATGGACACCGCACGGCTGCTGCCGTGGACCAGCCCGGACGGGAAGCCCTGCTATCTGCTCGACGGCACCGGGACCGGCTACGTCTCCCGGCTTGCCGACCGGGTGGAGGCGGAGCAGATGAACTCGGCCGCCGACTTCATGGCGGAAGCCTGCGGCGTCCTGGCGGGCCGGGCGTGGACACCCGGTGAAATCCACCTGTTGGCCGTGGAGTTGAACGAGCATCTTGCCAAGGTCCATCGGGTTTCGAGGAGTCGGGGCGCTCGCTTGCTCCAACTGGAGAGCGAGGCGGAGGAGGACGGCGAGGACGGCGGCCCCGAGAGGAGCGATGCGGGTGAGGGGAGCGGCGGATCCCGGCCCGCGCGGTGAGGGAGGCGCCTGCCACCGCACCGCAGGAGAGTTACTTCGCCATGTCTGAGTCCTGACATGCAACACTTTCAAGAAGTGGGAGATCCATGCACGCTGTCGAGTACGAAGCGAAGGCGCTGGGCATCGACCCGGACGCCATGGCCGAACGGATCAAGGCGGTCGGCGGGAGTTTCCAGGGTGAGCGCCTCATGCGCCGCTACGTCTACGACACCATCCCTCCCATGAAGGGGCGTTGGGTGCGGCTGAGGGACTCCGGCGGCGCGGTGACCCTGTGTGTGAAGACGATCAGCTCGGATGCGATCGACGGCACCCGGGAGACCGAGACGACGGTCGGGTCGTTCGCGGAGACGCATGCGCTGCTCGGGCTCATGGGGCTGACACCGCGCAGCTACCAGGAGAACCGTCGGTCGTCCTGGCTGCTGGACGGCGTGCGGCTGGAGATCGACGCATGGCCGCGCATCCCGCCCTACCTGGAGATCGAGGGCGACACCGAAGCACAGGTGTGGGCGACCGCCGAGCGCCTCTCCCTCGCGCGGGAGGATCTGACCAGCGAGAACACGACCAAGGTGTTCGCCCGCTACGGGATCGACCTCTACTCGATCGGTGAACTCCGCTTCATCTAGCCCTTGTTGAGGGTGCGTCGGCGGTGAGCCGGGACCCCGGTCGGCCAGGAGGTGGAAGGCTCCTGGCCGAGAGGGGCGAGTCTCCTGGGGTGCGGCTCGGGGCCTTGTGTCAGGCCGTCGACCGGGTCGCCCCGCGATACGACTCCAGGGCCTCCGCCAGGTGTTTTGTGGCGTGCTCGGGGGGTGTGGCCACCGCTATGTAGCCGTCGGGGCGGATGAGGTAGGCGGTGGGGGCGGTGCCGTAGGCGGCGCGCAGGTGGCCTTCGGGGTCGAGGAGGTCGGGGGCCGGGCCGCCGAGGTGGACGGTGCGGAGGGGGGTGGTGCCGGCGGCGGTGGCGAGGGCGGCGGGGTCCAGGTCCGGGGTGTCGAGGGCGAGGACCGTGAAGTGGGGGCCGCGGAAGACGTCGAAGAGGTGGGTGGGCGTGCCGTCGGGGGTGGTGCAGGGGGCGTCCGGGGCGCGGTCGCCGGCGGTGCGGGCGTCTGCGGGAAGGCCGGTGCGCAGTTCGTGGGTGAGGGGGCTGTCCGGGTAGCCGATGTCGAGTTGGTGGAGGTCGCGGCCGCGGCGGAGGCTGCCGGAGCGGTGCAGCTGGGTACTGGTCGCCAGGATGCGGGCGGCGAGGGGGCGGCGTTCGGTCTCGTAGGTGTCGAGGAGGGCGTCGGGGGCGCCGTGGCGGAGCACCTGGCCGAGCTTCCAGCCGAGGTTGTAGGCGTCCTGGACGCTGGTGTTGAGGCCCTGGCCGCCGGCCGGGGAGTGGATGTGCGCGGCGTCGCCGGCCAGGAACACCCGGCCGTGCCGGTAGGCGTCGGCCATGCCCGCCTTGGGGCGGTAGACGGAGGTCCACAGCACCTCGCGGACCTGCTCGCGGGTGAGAGGGGTGTACTCGGCCAGCAGGGCGCGGATCGCCTCGTGGGAGGTGTCCGGCTCGGCGGTGGCCGCGGCGGCGAGCATCTGGAAGGCGTCGGTGCCGGCCAGCGGCAGGAGGGCGAGGAAGCCGCCGTTCGGGAGGTGCCAGCGGTGCCAGTGGTCGCGGTCCAGGCCGTCGAGGCGGACGTCGGCGAGGACGGCGTGGCCGGGGGCGAGTTCCGGGCCGCTCATCGGGACGGCCAGTTGCTTGCGGACGGTGCTGGCGCCGCCGTCGCAGGCGACGAGGAAGCGGGCGCGGACGGTGCGGGTGGCTGCCTCCGGGCCGGTGAGGTGGGCGGTGACGCCGTCGGGGTCCTGGGTGAAGTGGGTGAGCGTGGTGGCGAGTTGGACGGTGCCGCCCAGCTCGCGCAGGCGGTCGTGGAGCAGCTCGGCGTTGCGCCACTGGGGGAGCATCAGGGCGTTGGAGTAGGGCGTGGACGGGGTCGGGGCGACCCGTTCGATCATCTGGTGGGTGCGGACGATCCGGCCGTTCTCCCACAGCGCCATGGGCGGGTAGGGGCCGCCGGCGGACTGGGCGGCGGCGAGCACCCCGAGGTCGTCGTAGACCTCCTGGGTGCGCGGCTGGACGCCGGTGCCGCGGGCGCCGGGGGAGAGGGTGGGCTGCCGCTCGGCGATCAGGGTGGTCACGCCCCGGCGGGCGAGGTCGATGCCGAGCGCGAGGCCGGTCGGGCCGGCGCCGGCGATCAGGACGTCGACGGGCGGGGCGCTGGTGGCGCCGGGGGCGTCCTGGGCGGCAGCGGTGGCGGCCGAGGTTTCCTTAACAGTGTTAAGTGCCATGCTGTCGAGGGTGCGCTTAACGGTGTTAAGTTGTCAACATGGCTTCGCGAATCGACCGGGACGTGGTGGTGGAGACCGCCCTGCGGCTGCTGAACGAGACCGGCCTGGACGGGCTGTCCCTCCGGCGGATCGCCAAGGAGCTCGACGTCCAGGCGCCGGCGCTCTATTGGCACTTCAAGAACAAGCAGGAGCTGCTGGACGAGATGGCGACCGCCTTCTTCCGGCGGCTGTTCGCGACCACGATGCCGGCAGGCGAGCCCGGGGCGGCGGGCCGGTGGCCGTCCTGGCAGGAGATGGTCGTCCGCAGCTGCGCCGTCTTCCGCCGCGAACTGCTCAAGTACCGCGACGGCGCCAAGGTCATAAGCGGCACGCGGATGACGGACGACAGCTTCGCCGCGCCGCTGGAACACTTCCTCGGCCGCTTCGTCGAGGCGGGTTTCACCGCCGCCGAGGGGGCCCGCGCCTGGTGGACCGCGTACAACTACACCATCGGGATGGTCATCGAGGAGCAGTCGGTGCACCCCGACCCCGGGCACCCGGAGGTCCGCGATCCGGCGTACGACCTCGACGACCGGGAGCGGCGGCTGGCCGCGACGTACCCGCTCGCCGCGGGGGCCGGGCGGACGCTCTTCGGCGACTCCCAGGAGGCGTTCGAGAGCGGGCTGCGGATCATCGTGGCCGGGATCGAGGCCATGCGCGGGGAGCGGAAGGGGAGTTGAGGGCCGTCGCGTCGGGGTGAGGCGACGGGATCTGTCGTCGGACCCCCGCCCGGCGCCCACATCCCGGCGACGCTGCGAGCGTGCGTGCCAGACGCCGCGACGCCGCGGAGATCCGTCAGAAGCGCCCTAGGTCCTGCGGCGAGGGTCGATGGCGCGGCGCAGGCGCGGGGTCAGGGGGCGTTCGACCCAGCGGTGGAGCACCCAGGCCAGCAGCAGCATCAGGGCGACGGTCAGCAGCAGCGTGGCGGAGGAGGGCAGGCCGGCGCCGCGGTGCAGGGCGCCTATCACGACCCAGCCCAGGTGCTCGTGGACGAGGTAGAAGGGGTAGGTCAGGGCGCCGGCGACGGTCAGCCAGCGCCAGTCGGCCCAGCGGAACGCGCCCAGTGCGACGGCGGCGACCAGGGCGAAGCCGACGGTGACGACGGCGACGATCACCGTCGCCGAGCGGTAGGAGAAGGCGTGCACGGACGGCGCGTGCCAGAGCCCGGCCACCGCGTAGTGCTGGCCTATCAGCCAGCTGACCAGCACGATCGTCCAGGCGACCGGGTCCCGGCGGCCGAAGCGGTGCAGCAGGTACAGGCCCACGCCGCCGATGAAGAACGGGGCGTACTCGGGCATCAGCACGGTGGTCAGGAACGGCTCGTGGGAGGACTGGGCGAGCGCGGCGGCCAGCGTCCAGCCGGCGCAGAAGAGGACCACCCGGCCGCGGGTGGCGCCCGGCAGGACGACGCACAGCGCGAACAGCGCGTAGAAGCGCATCTCGGCCCAGAGGGTCCAGCAGACGCCGAGGACCCGGTGCACGCCCAGCGGGTACTGGAGCATGGTGAGGTTGGTCAGCACCTCGCTGGGGGCGAGCGCCTTGAAGGCGACCCAGGGGAGCGCGAAGACGGCGGTGACCAGGAGGATCGCCACCCAGTACGCCGGGTAGAGGCGGCTGATGCGGGAGGCGGCGAAGGAGCGCAATCGTCTCAGTCCGGGCGTAGCCCGGCCCACCGAAGGGTGGTGGTGGGCGACGGGCGGGACCCAGCCGCTGAGGCAGATGACGAAGCCGCTGATGACGAAGAAGATCTGGACGCCGAGGCAGCCGTAGGCGAACGCCCCGGAGAGGGCGGGGAATTGGCGGGCCGGGGAGTCGCCCCAGGCCCGGGAGACATCGCCGCTCCGGCCGCCGTAGTGGTAGGCCGCGACCATCAGGGCGGCGATCAGCCGCAGCCCGTCCAGGGCACGCAGCCGGGCGGCGCCGCCCCGGCCCGGTATCGCGGTGTCCCGGGCGGCGGCCGGCGCGGCACCCGGGGCGCCGGCCGCGGTGCGGTCCGGTGCCGTGCGGGGCGCGCCGGCCGCCGGTGAGGTGGTGGTCATCAGGCGGCGGACCACTTCTTGAGACGGCGCTGCTTCAGTCGGCGCTGTACGGCCCGGGCCCGGCGCGCCATCCGGCGGAGCGCGGCATTGCGCGGGATGAACGACAGCTGGGACGGGATGGCGCCGGGCAGCGCCAGCGCGGTCAGCCGGCGCCGCTTGAAGTAGCGCCGGGTGTACGGGTCGAGACGGGTGGCCAGATACCGCTCGGCGGCCGGGCGCAGCTGCGGGTGGATCTGGTGCTGCATCGCATAGCCGACCGCGCTGACCAGCGGCCCGACGTCCGCCGGGGTGGCGTGGGTGCGCGGCCGCGGGCGCCGGTCGGCCAGGTCCGGGACGAGCGCGTCCACCAGCGTCACCGGCATCCGGTTGCTGTTCTGGTAGGGCGTCAGCCGGTCCAGCAGCAGACTCGTGCCGGTGCGGGCGACGGGCAGGTCGTAGAAGGCGGACGCGGTCAGCAGCGCGGTGGAGAAGCAGCCGACCACCAGCGCGGGGCGGGCCCGCTGGTAGAGGACCTCGGCGATCACCGGCCGGTCCAGTACGGTCAGCGCGACCCCGAGCTTCTCCGCCTCCCGCTCCAGCAGCTGCGACCAGCGGGCCGGCGCCGTCGGATGCGGTTTGAAGACGATCTCGCGGTGGCCCCGCTGGACCGCCCCGCGCACCATCTTGACGTGCAGTTCCTCTTCCTCCTGCGGGGTGAGGATGGAAAGGGCGGAGAGGTACTGGCCGAGCAGCAGCGCCGCGCCCTCCGGGACACCGGCCAGATCGCCCGACTCCGCGCTGTGGTCGGCGAGTTCGGCCAGCACCTTGGTGAACGCCTCGGCCGGTACGACCTGGGGCACCACCCCGAACTCGGTGAGCAGCAGCGGCGTCAGGCCCGGGACCAGGTCCAGGTGCAGCAGCCGGCCGATCCGGGTGCCGATCAGCGGATCGAGCTTGTCGCGGGTGGGGCCGTAGCTCATCAGCCCGTCGGCGTAGACGTCGATCGGGGCGTCGGGGAAGAGCTGGGCGAGCGCCATCGCCGGGTTGACCTGGATCGACTCCACCGCCAACTCGACCTGATCGTCGCCCAGTTCCCACAGCAGCCGCAGATGGCGCTCCCACAGCGGGACGTCGTTGGGGCGCGGGGACCAGCCGCCGGGGTGGAACGGGCGGATCGTCTCGTTCCACGACAGGACGCCGTCGAAGCGGTCCCGCAGCCGCGCGAAGCCCGGCATCGCGTCCAGCGCCGGATGGACCTCCGGGGTGGCCGCGTTGTTGGCGATCAGCAGCAGCCGGCGCTCGGCCGGGGGGAACAGGTCGGCGTCCAGCGCGGCGGCCAGCGTCGCCGCGCCGTAGAGGGTGGACGCCAGGAAGATCTGGGTGCGGGGGCGGGCGGGCATCAGGCGGCGACCTCGGGGGTGGGGGTACCGCCCTGGTCGAGCGGAGTCGAGTCCTTGGGGGACGGGCGGCGGCGCACCCGCCGCAGCCGGGACGCGCGCTGCACGTCCATGGAGTCCAGGGCTTCCTTCAGTACGTCCTGCGGCATGCGTCTCATGGCCGCGGCGCTCATCGCGCGCAATTTACGGGCGACCGGCGGCTCGAAACGTTCGATCGAGCCGAGGTGGTGGGCAATGATCGCGCAATAGGTGCGCACCGCCTTCGGCAGCAGCAGATGCGCCTGGGGATCATGTGCGGTGTCCTCGATCACCTGGTCGAATGCGCGAATGAAGTCCAATTGCCGCACGTCTCCGATCTGGGTCAGCGAGGACGCCACCCCGCGCCGGTAGAAAACGCCCAGCAATCCCGTCACCGCCATGGATTTCGCCTCGCGGTGCAGCCGCCAGATCCACGGCCGGTCCTCGGCGGTGCGCAGTCCGTCGGTGAAGTGCAGCAGCCCGTCGTCGAGCAGCCGGCGGTGGTAGATCCCGGCCCAGGCGTAGGCGTAGTCGACCGAGGTGGAGCGGTCGGCGGGCAGGATCACGCTCCGCGGATCCACCACCACCCCCCGCCGGCCGTGCGGGACCCGGTGCACGGTGCGCGCCCGCGCGGTGCACTGGACGTGGTCGGTGCGCACGAAGTCGCATCCCAACTCCTCGATGACGGCGAGGAGTTCGGGGAGGTAGTCGGGGGCCAGCCAGTCGTCGCCGTCGAGGAAGGTGACGTACTCCCCGCGGGCCGCGTCCAGACCGGTGTTCCGGGCGGTGGCCAGACCGCCGTTCCGCTCGTGCCGCAGCAGCCGGGCGCCCGGCAGGTCCGCGGCGGCGCGCTGGAGGATCTGCGGCGTCTCGTCGTGTGAACAGTCTTCGACGAGCAGGAATTCGAAATCCTCGCGAGAGTTCGCCGCCAGGCTTTTCAGAGTATCGGGCGCGTATGTCTGCACGTTGTAGAACGGCACGACGACGGAGAGCTTAACCACCCCCGTGACGTTAGGGGTGGTGCCCGGCATTCGTCTTGACGCGGTGCGTACTTGGCGGTGAACGAAGAATGGCGGGATGGTTAACCGAGCCGGATATCGGGCGGTATCCGGGTGGGTTCGGTATTCGTCGGTCGGCTGTTAACCCTTTGTTGCTCCCGCGTTGGCCCGCCAACCGTCGCACCTTCCTAGCGTCTTCGACGTGCCATCACGTACCCATTCCGCACCGCGGGTCGCGGTGCTCGCCGATTCGGACACCCGGTGGAAGTGGGGCGCCCTGACCGCCCGTCGGCTCCAACCGGACGCCCGGCTCGACGGCTATCTGCTCCGCGGCCGCGCCACCCCCACCGTCCGCCAACTCGGCGAGGTCGGCGCCCGCCCGGACTCGCTGCGCGAGATCAGGGGGGTGGACTTCCTCGACCTGATGGAGCGCGGCGTCCGCGGGGCGGACCGCACGCACTGCGACGTGCTGGTGCTGGCCTGCGTCGGCGGCGCCGTGCAGGCGATGCTGCACGGGCTCGGGCACGCCTGGCGCGCCGGGGGGCGGCGTCCCGTCGTCGTCACCGGCTACGTCGGCGTGGTCTACGAGAAGCTCGCCGACGGCCTGCTGCTGCGGCACGGCGCGGATGCGGTGCTCGCCAACTCCCGGCATGACGCGGACCGGTTCCGCGCGGTCTACCGGGGCGTCGGCGCGCCGGACGAGAGCGTCGTGGAGTGCGCGCTGCCGTTCCTCGGCGGCGACGCCTACCAGGCGCCGCACGCGCCCTACACCGTGGTGTTCGCCGCCCAGCCCTCCGTCCCGGAGACCCGCGAGGCGCGAACGTACCTGCTGCGCCGGGCGGTTGAGCACGCCCGCCGGCATCCCGACCGCGAGGTGCTGATCAAGCTCCGCAGCAGGCCCGGCGAGCACACCACCCACATCGAGGAACTGCCCTACCAGAAGCTCGCCGCCAAGATCCCCGGCGGACTGCCCGCCAACTGCCGTCTGGTGTACGGCAACATGGGCGAGGTCCTGGACCGCACCGACCTGCTGGTCACGGTCAGTTCCACCGCCGCGCTGGAGTCGCTGCACCGCGGTGTCCCCACCGCCGTCCTCACCGACCTCGGTATCCGCGAGGCGCTGGGCAACCACCACTTCCTCGGCTCCGGCTGCCTGGCCTCCTGGGACGAACTCGACGCCGGGCACCGCCCGGAGCCCGATCCGGAGTGGCTGGCCGGGCAGGGGGTGGCCAGCGTCAAGGCCGGGGGAGGCCCGTACGAGCGGGCCTTCGACGCCGCCCGGGACCGGGTCGCCGCGCTGGCCGCCGCCGACCGCCTGCCGCCGCTCGCCCCGTACTACACCCCCCGCACCGCCCCCGGCTATCTGCCCGGCATCCTCGCCCGCTACGGCCTGGACCCGCGGGGCGCGCCGCTCGCCGGGCACGCCGGGGAGCCCCAAGAGGCCGGCGGGCTGAGGAAGTTCGCCCGCGACACGGTCCGCGAGGCCGCCCGCGGGGCCTACCGGCACGGCGTCCAGCGCGTCGCCCCCGCCATCCGCCGCTGGGGGCAGCTGTGAGCAGCCCCCGCCCGACCAAGGAGAGCGCTATGCCCCCCACCGTTGTGGCCGTCATCCCCGCCCGCGGCGGCTCCAAGGGCGTCCCCGCCAAGAACCTCGCCGCCGTCGGGGGCGTGCCCCTGGTGGCCCGCGCGGTCCGCGCCTGCCGCGCGGCCCGGCTGGTCACCGACGTGGTGGTGTCCACCGACGACGCCGGGATCGCCGCCGCCGCCCGCGGCGCCGGCGCGATCGTGATACGCCGCCCCGGCGAGATCGCCGGCGACACCGCCACCAGCGAGGCCGCGGTCCGGCACGCCATGGACGCCTACGAGACCGAACAGGGCCGCAGGGTCGACGCGGTGCTGCTCGTCCAGTGCACCAGCCCGTTCCTGGGCAGCGACGACATCGACGCGGTGGCCGCGGCGGTCGTCGAGGGCGGTGCGGACAGCGCCCTGACCGTCGCCCCGTTCCACGGCTTCGTCTGGCGGGACGCCGAGGCCGCCGAGCCCGGCGAGAACGCCACCGACGGCGGCCGCGGCGTCAACCACGAGAAGTCCTTCCGGCCGCGCCGCCAGGACCGCCCCCAGGACCTGCTGGAGACCGGCGCCGCCTACGCCATGGACGCGGCCGGCTTCCGCACCAGCGGCCACCGCTTCTTCGGCCGCACCGACCTCGTCCGCACCGACCCCGCCCGGGTCCTGGAGATCGACGACCCGCACGACCTGGCCCGGGCCCGCGCGCTGGCCCCGCTGCTGGACGGCGCCCGCCCCGGCGCGCTCCCCACCGGCGACGACATCGACGCCGTGGTCCTCGACTTCGACGGCACCCAGACCGACGACCGGGTGCTGATCGACGCCGACGGCCGGGAGACCGTGGCCGTGCACCGCGGCGACGGCCTCGGGATCGCCGCGCTGCGCCGCTCCGGGCTGAAGCTGCTGATCCTCTCCACCGAGCAGAACCCGGTGGTCGCCGCCCGCGCCCGCAAGCTGAAGGTGCCCGTCCTGCACGGCATCGACCGCAAGGACGCCGCCCTGAAGCAGTGGTGCGAACAGGCCCAGGTCACCCCGGAGCGGGTGCTCTACGTCGGCAACGACGTCAACGACCTGCCCTGCTTCGACCTCGTCGGCTGGCCGGTGGCGGTCGCCTCGGCCCATGACGTGGTGCGCGGCGCGGCCCGCGCGGTCACCACCACCCCCGGCGGCAGCGGCGCCATCCGCGAGATCGCCGGCTGGCTCCTGGGCCCGTCCCTGTAGACCCCACCCCCTACGTCACCCCCGAACAGAACGAAGGAACCTCCCATGAGCAGCACCTCCCGCCTCCGCTCCCTCGGCGACCGCCCGGTCGGCCCCGGCCGCCCCGTCTACGTCACCGGCGAGATCGGCATCAACCACAACGGCGACCTGGAGAACGCCTTCGCACTGATCGACGCGGCCGCGGACGCCGGCTGCGACGCGGTCAAGTTCCAGAAGCGGACCCCGGAGGTCTGCACCCCGCGCGACCAGTGGGAGGTCGAACGCGACACCCCCTGGGGCCGGATGACCTACATCGAGTACCGGCACCGCGTGGAGTTCGACGAGGACGGCTACCGCGCCATCGACGCGTACTGCAAGAAGCGCGGTATCGCGTGGTTCGCCTCCCCCTGGGACGTCGAGTCCGTCGCCTTCCTGGAGAAGTTCGACGTGCCCTGCTACAAGGTCGCCTCGGCCTCGCTCACCGACGACGAGCTGCTGCGCGCGCTGCGCGCCACGGGCCGCACCGTCATCCTCTCCACGGGCATGTCCACCCCCAAGCAGATCCGGCACGCGGTCGAGGTCCTGGGCAGCGACAACATCGTGCTCTGCCACGCCACCAGCACCTACCCGGCCAAGGCCGAAGAGCTCAACCTCCGCATGATCCACACCCTTCAGGCCGAGTACCCCAACGTCCCGATCGGCTACAGCGGCCACGAGACGGGCCTGCAGACCACCCTCGCCGCGGTCGCCCTCGGCGCCGCCTTCGTCGAGCGGCACATCACCCTCGACCGCGCCATGTGGGGCTCGGACCAGGCCGCCTCCGTCGAGCCGCAGGGCCTGACCCGCCTGGTCCGCGACATCCGCACCATCGAGGAGTCCCTCGGCGACGGCGTCAAGAAGGTCTACGAGAGCGAGCTCGGCCCGATGAAGAAGCTGCGCCGGGTCACCGGCGTGGTCGCCGAGGCGGAGGCCGCCGACCTTGAGCCGGCCGCCGTCTGACCGGCCGGCAGGAGTTCTGACGTGAACTCACCCGAAGGGACCCGCGCCGCCGGCGCCGAGGTCCCGCCCGGGGAGGCGGCGGGGACTCCCGCCCGCCGCCTCCCCGGGGTCCCCCGGCAGCGCAACCGGACCGAACCCGGCGGTGACGAGATGAGCCCCGCCCCCGCGGACACCGACACCCTCGCCTTCGTCGAGAGCCCGGTACAACTGCTCAACGTCCTGGAATGGTCGCACACTTCGGCCCGCGCCGAGCGGCCCGCCGACCTCACCGTCGTCGTGCTCGCCCCGCGCGATCCGATGACCCGCGGCCAGCTGCGCCGGATGGCCGAACTCGCCCGCGAGGAGGGCCACACCGTGCGCTGGGAGGAGGCCCGCGGCGGCACCGCCGCCCCGCTGCGCACCATCGGCGGCCTCACCCCGCTGCTCCGCCGCGCCCGCCGGGTCGTCCTCGGCGACCCCTTCTCCCGCTATGTGCAGCTGCTCCTGGGCCTGACCCGGGCCCGCGACCTGGTGGTGGTCGACGACGGCACCGCCACCATGGAGTTCATCGGCCAACTCGCCCGCGGTGAACGGCTGGTGCGCTGGCACCGGCACGGCGCCGGACGCGGCCCGCGCGAGGTGCTCTTCGCGCCGGTCGCCGCCACCGCCCGGCGCCGCCTCACCCCCGGCCCGGAGGGGTCCCGGCGCCGCCGCACCGTCGCCCTCTTCAGCTCCATGCCGGTCGAGGCGCCCGAGGGCATGACGGTCACCGCCAACGACTTCGCCTGGACCCGCAGCCGCTTCGGCCCGCCCCGGCCGACCCGCACCGCCGACATCGTCGGCACCTCCCTGGTGGAGACCGGCGTCGTCGACACCGACCGCTATCTGGCCGCGGTCGCCCGCCTGGCCCGTACGCACGGCGCCACCCGCTACTTCGCCCACCGCCGCGAACGGGCCGGCAAACTCCACCGGTTGGCCACCGAGACCGGTCTGGAGGTGGTCCGCCCCGACCTCCCGCTGGAACTGATCGCCCGCCGCGGCCCGGTCGGCCGCCTGATCCTCAGCTTCCCCTCCACCGTCGTGCACACCCTGCCGCTGGCCCTCCAGGGCACCGGGGTCCAGGTCGCGGTCTGCGACATCGACCCCGCCTGGCTCACCGCCCACGCCTCCCCGCGCGCCCAGGGCTTCCTCGACGACGTCACCGGCACCGCCCGCGACGTGCGCCGGCTGGGGCCGGCCGGACACGAGAGCGGGGTCTGACCCCGCCGCGGCGGGACCGAGCGCGGCAACGGACACCACGGGCCCCTCCCCGCGCCGCCGGGGAGGGGCCCGCGCGCAAGCCCGCTCCGGCCGGGGCGGCGACTTTCGGCCCTCCCGCGAAGCCAGGTCAGATGAGCGCCCCGCCGCGCCGGCCCGGAACCGCCCGGACCGCGGACGGGAGACCCGCTGGCCGGGGGCCGCCGCTCCGCATCAGGCAAGCCTTACCTTCCGCCGTCCGCGCCACCACCGGACTGGCTTTTATTCCGTGTTCCCCAAACCCCCTTATCAACAGGCGACTTGACACGCATTTACGCGTGCCATGAGGCTGACCGCGTATTCGCCGACCGGATGTTCCCTCGACCGCTGGCGCAGTCCCGGAACCGTTCCCGCAGCAACGCATCTCCCCGGCGTCGTACGCGCTGACGGGCGGCTCTTCCCGGGCCAGGAAAGCGAGAACACCTTGCCGTTCGTGATCGCCGAACCCTGCGTGGATGCCGAAGACCGGGCCTGTTCGGACGCGTGCTGCTCTCCGTCGACCACGGTTGAGTCGAGGCCCTCCCCGCGCCCACCGCCGTAAACCGGCAAGGCCCGCTCCCACCGCGATATTTCCCGCTCCGACCAAGGCTTTTCCCGCTCCGACCGCGCACCTTGCGTGCGTCCCCACGGAAGGAAGACAGCTGTGTCGCAGAAGACCTGGGACCAGGAACCCCACCCCGCCCGGCTGGAAGAACGCCTGGACGACGGCGTCGTCCGATGCCATCTCAGCCCCCGCAACTGCAGAATACGTCCCGGCCAGCACGGATTCTGCATGGTGCGGGCCAATCGGGACGGGCGCCTGGTGACCTTGAACTACGGGCGTTCCGTCCACGCCACCGAAGAGACCATCGAAACCGAGGCGGTCTTCCACTACGCGCCCGGCGCCCGGATCCTCTCCATGGGAAACGTCGGCTGCATGCTGAACTGCGACTACTGCCACAACTGGAAGACATCGCAGGCGCGTTATGTGGAAGACAAGGACATCTACCACTACACGCCCGAACAAGTGGTGGACATCGCGCTGCGGCACGACATCAAGGTCATTTCCTGGACCTACAACGACCCGGTCGTCTGGCATGAGTTCGTCGTGGAGACGGCCGCTCTCGCCAAGGCCGCGGGTCTGGTCAACCTCTTCAAATCCGCCTTCTTCATCAGCGGTGAGGCGATCGAGGAACTGCTCCCGGTCATCGACATCTTCTCGGTGTCGATCAAGTCCCTGGACCCCAAGTACTACCGGAAGATCACCAAGGGGTGGCTGGAGCCGGTCCTGGAGGGCACCGAGCAGGTCTTCCGCGCCGGCAAGCACGTCGAGGTCTCCACGCTGATGGTCACCGACCTCAGCGACGACGAGAAGACCGCCCGGGAGATGGCGACGTTCGTCGGCGAGCGGCTCAGCCCCGAGGTGCCCACCCACTTCGTGCGCTTCCACCCCGACTACAAGATGACGGACACCATCCGCACGCCCGTCGACCGGCTGGAGCGGGCCCGCAAGATCGCCCTGGACATGGGGCTGCACCACGTCTACCTGGGCAACGTCTACGACACCGAGTCGACCAACACCTGGTGCCGCCAGTGCGGCCAGCTCCAGGTCACCCGCTACGGCCTCAACGCCGACATGGCCGGCCTGGACGCGGACGGCTCCTGCGTCTCGTGCGGCACCCGCGCCCCGATCGTCCAACTCCCCGGCGCCCGGCGGCGCGCCCGGGTACCGGAGCCGCCCGCCGCCGAGCGCGTGGAGGTGGCGCACTTCGACTGGCACGGCGACGTCCGCGCCCTGCACGTCCAGGTGCGCAACACCGCCGACGCCCCGGTGCGGGCGTACCACCGCCGCTACGGCGACCCGGCGGCGGACCAGGGATGGGAGGTCATCGACCTGGCGCCGCAGGAGAGCTTCCGGTACATCGCCGCCAAGAGCACGGCGGACGAGACCGGCGTGCAGGTGGCCGTCCCGCCGCAGTGCACCTCCAGCCTCCACCAGGTCTTCGACCGCGCCCACTTCCCGACCGTGGAGGCCGGCGCCGGGACGCTGAACGACGACATCTCGCCGCTGCCGCTCTTCCAGCCGAGGACCAGGCGGTGAGCGGGGCACCGCCGGGGGGAGAGGCCGTCATGCGGCACGGGACGGACTACCGCGTCCTGCCGTTCAGCGACGACACCTCGGCCGTCCTCCTGACCGGGAACCACCGGCTGCTCCTCGCCCCGCACGACACCGCCGAGCGGCTGGCCGCCGGCGCCGACCGTCTGCTGCCCGACGAACGGCGGGCCTGGGAGCGGCTGCGGACCGGCACCGCGCCCGGCAGCGAACCCAACCGGCTGCGCCTGGCGGAGAGCACGCCGAGCGACGGCGCCGACTTCGCGGTCAACGTCAACCTCACCAACGTGTGCAACCTCGCCTGCACCTACTGCTTCGCCGAAGGCGGCGACTACGGCCGCATCACCGAGGCCATGGGCGAGCACTCGGTCGCCTGGATCTTCGACTTCGTCCAGCGCTACGCCGCGCCCGGACAGCGGATCCGCTTCGAGTTCTTCGGCGGCGAACCGCTGGCGAACTTCGCGGTGATCCGTACGATCTGCGCGCGCGCCCGCGCCCTCGCGGCGCACTCGGGCACCGAGTTCGTCCACCGCATCTCCACCAACCTGACCCTGATGCCCCAGGGCGTCGAGGAACTCTTCCGGGACTACCGCTTCATCGTCTCGGTCTCGATCGAC
The DNA here is from genome assembly GCF_044754325.1 of Streptomyces sp. NPDC093097. Classification (NCBI taxonomy): domain Bacteria; kingdom Bacillati; phylum Actinomycetota; class Actinomycetes; order Kitasatosporales; family Streptomycetaceae; genus Streptomyces; species Streptomyces sp. NPDC093097. The sequence goes on along the minus strand of NZ_JBIVOW010000002.1, from coordinate 156,322 downwards.
GGCGGCCGCGAGGTGCAGGACGCCAACCGCCCGTCCAAGAACGGCAAGGGCTCCTTCGACCGGATCATCCGCAACGTGGCACGGCTGCGCGAGGCGTGCGGGGACGATGTCACGCTCGTCGCGCGGATGACGATCGCCACCGCGGAGCCCACCCTCACCGAGAACGTGCGCGACCTGTGGCGGCTGGACCTCTTCGACTACTTCCAGATCTATCCGGGCGTGTACCCCGTGGAGCAGGGCACCAAGGTGCCCATCGCGCTCACCCTGGGCGACCGGAAGCTGTCCGAGCCCAGGGGCATCCAGTACATCAACCACTTCCTCCAGCCCGGCATCGTCGAGCAGTTCAAGGACTTCCTGGTCCACTATCCGCGGCTGTTCGCCCCCGGCAACCGGTTCAAAGGGGTGCTGGAGTACGAGCGCGCGGTGCAGATGATCAGCGAGGGGGCCACCGCGCTGGCGTTCTGCTCGGGCGGCCGGACGTACTACACGCACTCCCCGGACGGCAGCATCAGCCCCTGCCACCGCCTGGTCGGCGACGAGAGCTTCGACGTGGGCACCGGTGCCGAGGGCCTCACCCGCGAGCACCCCGAGTGGCGGCGCACCGTCGACGAACACCCGGTGTGCGGCGCCTGCTGGGCCCGCTATCTGTGCGGTGGGGGCTGCCGGCAGGAGAACCACGTGGCCTCCGGTGACCTGAACGACCTCAACACCGAGTCGTGCCAGTACCAACTGATGCTCGCCGAGGAGGTGATCAAGATGCTGGCCAGGTCCGGCGCGGCCTACCGGGAACGGTCGCGGACGCGCTACGACGACCTGTTCGTCTCGTGCGGGCGCCCGGTCGTGCCCAACGAGCGGCCCGACCTGGAGTCCGCGGCCGACTACCGGCCCTTCCACGTCCTGTGCTGACAGGCGCCCGCTCCGCCCGTTCCCGTTCGTCCCGCACACCGAAGCCAGGTCAGCCGCGACGAAGGAGCCACCGCAGATGGCCGAGAAGATCATCCGGCGGAACATCCACACCTACCCGTTCAAGTACCGGCACCACGACTACGACGCGTTCTTCCGCCCCGAGAGCGCGGTGCTCTACCTGCACGTCCCGTTCTGCATCACCAAATGCGGGTTCTGCGACTACACGGTCTACCTCAACAAGAGCGAGCAGCACTTCGCGCAGTACGTCGCGGCCCTGGAACAGGAGATCCGCGCCTTCGCCGCCAACCGCCTCTTCCCCGAATTCCGGGTGGACGCGGTCTATTTCGGCGGGGGAACCCCCGGAATCCTCACCGGCGACCAGAGCGCCCGTCTGCTCGATGTGTGCCGGGAGAGCTTCCCGTTCAACGAGGGTGCCGAGATAGGGCTGGAATTCGACCCCTCGACGGTCGACGAGGCAAAGATCGCACGCATGCGGGAAGCCGGATTCAACCGGCTCAGCATCGGCGTCCAGGCATTCGACGACCGGCTGCTGGAGATCTGCAACCGCTCGCACGACGCGGCGACCGCCGAGCGCGCCTACCGCACCGTCGTCGACGGCGGGATCACCCACACCAACATCGACCTCATCTTCCCGCTCCCCGACCAGTCCCTGGACGACTGGAAGCGCAGCGTGGACCGCGCCATCGCGCTCGAACCGGCCTGCATCACCGCCTACGGCCTGGAGATCTGGCCGAAGACGGCGTTCCACTCGCTCATCACCTCCGGGAAGATGGCGCTGCCCACCCCGCAGGACGAGCGCCGGATGTACGAGTACGCCATCGACGCGCTGGAGGCGGCCGGCTTCGCCCGCCGCAGCTCCACCGGCTACTACCACCCCGACCGCTGCGCCGACTACTCGCGGTTCCTGGAGTACTACTGGCGCACCTGGCCCATGATCGGCTTCGGGGTGTCGTCGAAGAGCGTGATCCACGACCGGCTCTTCGTGAACGTCAAACCGCTCAAGAGGTACTACGAGATGGTGGGCAACGGGCAGATCCCGCTGGATTTCGCCACCTACCTCACCAAGGAACAGGAGATGCGCCGCGTGATGATTCGCGGCCTCAAGATGTGCGAGGTCTACCGGCAGGACTTCCACGACCGGTTCGGCGTCGGTATGGAGGACGTCTTCGGACAGGAAATCGAGCAACTCCTGGAGAAGGGCCTTCTGGAACGGCGGGGCGCGGATGTGTACGCGCTGACCAGGCTCGGCCAACTCCTCTCGACCAATGTGTACGAGATGTTCTACACGCACGACGATCTGAGTCCCGCCGAAGGCGATGAGGTACGCTTCGGCATATCGGAACTCGTCGAATGAAATAGCCGAAGAGCAGGACGAGAACGGGAATTGAGAGGGGTCACGCGGAATTGCTGTCACGCCCGGAGCCATGCCGAATCGGAATTTCCGCAGCGGCCGGTGCGGGGCCGCGGTGACCCTCCTTCCCGCGTGGTCCGCCGGCCTCGGTCTCGGGTTCTTCGTGGCCCTGCCGCTGGGCCCCATCGGCCTGCTGTGCGTACGCAACGTCCTGCGCGACGGCTTTCCGTCCGGCTGGGCGATCGGCCTGGGCGCGGCACTGGTGGACGTCACCTATGCCGGCCTGGGCCTGGCCGGCGTCGGCCGCCTGGTGGACGTCCCCGCGCTGCGGACGGCGCTGGGCCTGGCCGGGGCGGCGGTGCTGGCGTACCTCGGCCTCCGCTCGCTGCGTGCCGCCTTCCGCGCCAGGCCCGATGCGGCGGAGGAGGGGAGCGCCGCGGCGGTGCGCCCGCTGGCGGCCTTCCGCACGGCGCTGGCGGCGACCGCGGCGAACCCGGCGACCATCGGGTACTGGGCGGCCGCGTTCGCCGCGGCCACGGCGGCGAACGTCACCGGGACGACGGCCGCTTCGGTCTCGATGCTCATCGGCGTCGGCTGCGGCACGCTGCTGTGGTTCACCCTGCTGAGCCTGGGCGTCCTGGTGTTCCGGCGGCGGTTCAGCGCCCGGGTGCTGAAGGGCGTCGACCTGGTGGCCGGCGTCGGCGTCCTCTGCTTCGGCGGCTTCCTGGCCTACCAGGCGCTCGCCTGATCCGCCCGACACCCGCCCCGCCGCGCCCAGTTGGGGTGCCCGCGGTGGCGGCGGCGCACCGCCCTGGGGCCGAGCATTACGGGGAGCGATAAAGCCCGGGTTGATACCCCTCCCGTGGACCGTTCATGCACCGGCGGCCTGAATTTCTTCCCCTGAGGGGCTGAACTTTTGTTGATCGAGGGCCAGTTGCCCTGCTCCGACCCGTAACCTTCAACAGGTGAACCAATTGATGTCCCGCGCCGCCGACGAGCCGCACGCCCCCGCCCTGCCCGGCCTGCTCCCCGAGTCCCTTCGCGCCGAACTCCTTGCGTTCCGCCGCGACTTGCACATGCACCCGGAACTCGGCAACCAGGAGTTCCGGACCACCGCAGCACTCAAGGAGCGCCTGGAGCGCGCCGGACTCCGCCCCCGGGTCCTGCCCACCGGCACCGGCCTCGTCTGCGACATCGGCGCCGACCGCGGCGCCCCGGCCGGCGGACGGCTCGCCCTGCGCGCGGACATCGACGCGCTCCCCATCCCCGACACCAAGACCGTCGACTACGCCTCCACGATCCCCGGTCGGGCGCACGCCTGCGGACACGACGTGCACACCACCGTCGTGCTCGGCGCCGGCCTGGTCCTCGCCGAACTGGCCCGGCAGGACCGGCTGCCCCGTCCGGTGCGACTGCTCTTCCAGCCCGCCGAGGAGGTGCTGCCCGGCGGCGCCGCCGAGGCGGTGGCGAACGGGGTGCTGGACGGCGTCGGGCGGATCCTGGCCGTGCACTGCGATCCGCGGGTGGACGCCGGCCGGATCGGGCTGCGCACCGGCCCGATCACCTCGGCCTGCGACCGGCTGGAGATCACCCTCGAAGGACCCGGCGGCCACACCGCCCGCCCGCATCTGACCACCGACATGGTCACCGCGGCGGCCCGGGTCGCCGTCGACGTCCCGGCGCTGATCGCCCGCCGCGTCGACGCGCGGGCCGGCCTCGCCGTCACCTGGGGCCGGCTGGAGTCCGGCCACGCCTGCAACGTCATCCCGCAGCGCGCCGGGCTCTCCGGCACCGTCCGCTGCCTGGACCTGAGCGCCTGGCGGCAGGCGCCGGACCTGGTCCACGCCGCGATCGACGAGGTCGCCACCCTGCACGGCGCCAAGTCCCAGATCGACTACATCCGCGGCGTCCCGCCCGTCGTCAACGAGCCGGACAGCGTCCAGCTCCTGCACGACGCGATGGCCGCCCGCCGCGGCGCCGCGGCCGTCGAGGACACCGAACAGTCCCTCGGCGGCGAGGACTTCTCCTGGTACCTCGAACACGTCCCCGGCGCCATGGCCCGCCTCGGGGTCCGTCCGCCCGGCGAGCTGAGCAGCCTCGACCTGCACCGCGGCGACTTCGACGTCGACGAGCACGCGATCACCGTCGGGGTGGAGCTCTTCACCGCGGCCGCGCTGCTCTGACCCCGGCGGAGCGCACATTTCGCGCCACATCCCGCCGGTACGGGCGGTCGGCACTGCGCCGGCCGCCCGCCGTGTTGCCGGGGTGCGCGCTGGGAGACAAATCGATAACGGCCACGCAGTAGAGGGTTTTGCGCCAGGTCTACGCGCGTTAATCTCCCGTCTAGCCAGCGCCAATGGGGGCGCTTACTGCGAAGGGAAGGCCCCGTGCGTCGGGTCATCAGGATTGTCGCCGCGGCCACCACCACCGGGTGTCTCGCGCTCACCGCCACCGGCTGCGGACAGAGCTTCGCCGAGGCGCACCGCGCGTCGCACGCCGGCGTCGGGCTGGCCTTCGACATCGGCGGCCGGGACGACCACTCGTTCAACGAGGCGGCGGCCCGCGGAACCGAGAACGCCCGCCAGAAGCTCGGCGTCAAGGTCAAGATGCTCACCGCGAAGAACGGCGAGACCGAGGCCGACCGCGAGCAGCGCCTCACCTCGTTCGCCGAGGCCGGCTACAACCCGGTGATCGGCGTCGGCTTCGCCTACAGCCAGTCCGTGCAGAACGTCGCCAAGGACTTCCCCGACATCACCTTCGGCGTGGTGGACGCCGTGCCGACCGGCAAGAACGTCGACGCGATGGTCTTCGCCGAGCACGAGGGCTCCTACCTCGCCGGGGTCGCCGCCGCGCTGAAGAGCAAGACCCACAAGGTGGGCTTCATCGGCGGCGTGAACAACGCGCTGATCCAGAAGTTCCAGGCCGGCTTCGAGCAGGGCGTGCGGGACACCGACCCGAAGGCCAAGATCGTCTCGCAGTACCTCTACCCCAACAACGACAAGGGGTTCAACGACCCGGCCGCGGCCAAGGCCAAGGCCCAGGGCATGCTCGACGGCGGCCTCGACGTCATCTACTCCGCGGCCGGCCAGTCCGGCGCCGGCTCCATCGAGGCGATCAGCAAGGTCAAGGGCGCCTGGGCGATCGGGGTGGACTCCGACCAGTACCAGCAGCCGGGACTGGCCCGCTACAAGAACCACATCCTGACCTCCGTGGTGAAGAACGTGGACGTGGCCGTCTTCGACCTGATCAAGAGCGTCGAGCAGCACAAGCCGCTCACCGGCATCCACACCTACGACACCCAGCACGGCGGTGTCTCGCTGGCCACCTCGGGCGGCTTCATCAAGGACATCCAGCCGCAGATCGACGCGGCCCGGAAGAAGATCATCGAGGGTCAGGTGAAGGTCAAGGAGACGCCGTAGCTCCCCGGGCCGGGCTTCCCGGCCCCTCGTCCCCCTTCTTGGGACCCAGTCGTCCCCATCTTCTTCCGCCCCGTCCGCTCCTTCGCCCCTGAGGGGAGTGCGCCATCAACGCAGCGCCCACCAGCAGCAGCCCGCCCGGTCAGGCCGCCCCTGCCGTAGAACTCCGCGGGATCACCAAGAGGTTCCCCGGCGTCGTGGCCAACCACGACATCCACCTGACCGTCCGCCGCGGCACCGTCCACGCCCTGTGCGGTGAGAACGGTGCCGGCAAGTCGACCCTGATGAAGATCCTCTACGGCATGCAGAAGCCGGACGAGGGCACCATCGCGCTCGACGGCGCACCGGTCGCCCTGCACTCCCCGGGCGACGCCATCGCCCGCGGCATCGGCATGGTGCACCAGCACTTCATGCTCGCCGACAACCTCACCGTGCTGGAGAACACCGTCCTCGGCGCGGAGAAGCTGCACGGCATCGGCGCCGGCGCCCGCGCGCGGATAGCCGAGATCTCCGACGCGTACGGCCTGAACATCCGGCCCGACGTGCTGGTCGAGGACCTCGGTGTCGCCGACCGGCAGCGCGTGGAGATCCTCAAGGTGCTCTACCGCGGCGCCCGGACGCTGATCCTCGACGAGCCCACCGCGGTCCTCGTCCCGCAGGAGGTCGACGCGCTCTTCGACAACCTCCGCGAGCTCAAGTCCGAGGGCCTGACCGTCATCTTCATCTCGCACAAGCTGGGCGAGGTGCTCTCGGTCGCCGACGACATCACCGTCATCCGGCGCGGCACCACGGTGGCGTCCGTCGAGCCGTCGAGCACCACCCCCGAGCAGCTGGCCGAGCTGATGGTCGGCAGCGAACTGCCGTCCCCCCAGACCCGCGAATCCACCGTCACCGACGAGGAGATGCTGCGGGTCGCGGACGTGCACCTGTCGGCCACCGACGCGGGCGGCGAGGTCCGCACGGTGCTGGACGGCATCTCGTTCACCATCCGCAAGGGCGAGGTGCTGGGCGTCGCCGGCGTCGAGGGCAACGGGCAGGCCGAGCTGGTCGAGGCCGTCATGGGCATCCGCATGCCCGACGGCGGGACCATCACCCTGGACGGCACGGACCTGTCCCGCTCCTCCACCCGCGCCCGCCGCGAGGGCGGCATCGGCTACATCCCCGAGGACCGCCACCGGCACGGCCTGCTGCTGGACGCCCCGCTGTGGGAGAACCGCATCCTCGGCCACGTCACCGAGCGCCCCAACAGCAAGGGCAAGCTCCTCGACCTGGCCGGCGCCCGCAAGGACACCGAGCGGATCGTCGCCGAGTACGACGTGCGTACCCCCGGCATCGAGGTCACCGCCGCCTCGCTCTCCGGCGGCAACCAGCAGAAGCTGATCGTCGGCCGCGAGATGAGCCACCACCCCAAGCTCCTGATCGCCGCCCACCCCACCCGCGGGGTCGACGTCGGCGCGCAGGCGCAGATCTGGGAGCAGATCCGCGCCGCCCGCCGCGAGGGGCTGGCGGTCCTGCTGATCTCTGCCGACCTGGACGAGCTGATCGGCCTGTCCGACACCCTGCGGGTGATGTACCGGGGCCGGCTGGTCGCGGACGCCGACCCCGCCGTGATCACCCCGGAGGAGTTGGGCTCCGCCATGACCGGTGCCGCCAGCGGCCACCTCAGCGCGTCGGACGACGCCGCCGTCGCACAGGGGGGTGGCGAGAAGTGAGCACGACCACCCCCACGCCAACGGCCGGGCGGAAGCCGGCCGTCGACGCCGTCGCGCGCAGCGCGGCGCGGGACAAGGTGCTGCTGGGCATCGCCGCGCCGGTGCTGGCGATCGTCGCCGCGGTCGTCATCAGCTCGCTGGTCTTCCTGGCGTCCGGCGAGAACCCGTTCCGGGCCTACGGGATCATGGCCGACTACGGCCACTACAGCGACAGCCAGGTCTGGATCGTCAACAAGGCGGTGCCGTACTACCTTTCGGCGCTCGCGGTGGCCATCGGCTTCCGGATGAACCTCTTCAACATCGGCGTCGACGGGCAGTACCGGCTGGCCGCGTTCGCCGCGGCGGCGGTCGGCGGCGCCGTCGCGCTGCCCGGCGCCCTCCAGATCATCCTGCTCATCGTCATCGCGATGCTGGTGGGCGCGGTCTGGTCCGGTATCGCGGGTCTTTTGAAGACCACCCGCGGGGTCAGCGAGGTGATCACCACGATCATGCTGAACTCCATCGCGGCCTCGGTGATCGGCTACTTCCTCCAGGACGGCCGGCTGGCCATCAAGGACGGCAACCTCCTGCACACCAAGTTCCTGCCGGAGTCCAGCCACTTCTTCGCCTTCCCCACCCACCCCAAGCCGGTCGAGGGCTTCGTGGTGGTCGCGCTGGTGGCCGGCGCCGTGTACTGGTTCCTGATCAACCGCACCCGCTTCGGCTTCGACCTGCGGGCGGTGGGCGCCTCCGAGTCGGCGGCCGAGGCCAGCGGCGTCAGCGTCAAGCGGATGGTCGTCATCAGCATGCTGCTGTCCGGGGCCGCGGCCGGTCTGGTCGGCATGCCGACCCTGCTGGGGGAGTCGTTCCAGTACGGCACCGACTTCCCGGCCGGCATCGGCTTCACCGGCATCGCCATCGCGCTGCTCGGCCGCAACCACCCGGTGGGCATGGCGTTCGGCGCCCTGCTGTGGGCGTTCCTCGACCGCACCGGCTCCCGGCTGGAGTTCGAGGGCTACGCCCAGGAGATCGTCGGCGTCATCCAGGGCGTGATCGTGCTCTGCGTGGTCGTCGCCTACGAGGTCGTACGCCGCTACGGGCTGCGCCTCCAGCAGCGCAAGGTCGGCGCGGAGCTGGCCGTACTGGCCAGGACCGGCGACGGCGCCGGCAACGCCGACAACAGTGACAAGCCGGAGGTGACGGCGTGAGTACGGAGCTCAAGTCCGCGGCGCGGTCCGCGGCCCCCGACACGGGCGGCGGGAAGCGGAAGCTGACCTACCCCTGGATCCTGCTGATCATCGCCGGCGCGCTGGTCGCGGTCTCCGCCCTGCGGGCCGTCAGCGGCGCCACCGACCTCACCTCCGCCGGCCAGTTCGGGGCCGCGCTGAGCGCCGCGGTGCCGATCGGCCTGGCCGGTCTGGGCGGTCTGTGGGCCGAGCGGTCCGGCGTGATCAACATCGGCCTCGAAGGCATGATGATGCTCGGCTCGTTCGCGGCCGGCTGGGTCGGCTGGCAGCACGGCCCCTGGCTGGCGGCCGCGGCCGGCATCATCGGCGGCGCGCTCGGCGGCCTGGTGCACGCCGTCGCCACCGTCACCTTCGGCGTCGACCACATCGTCTCCGGCGTCGCGATCAACATCCTGGCGCTGGGCGCCACCCAGTACCTGGCCACCCTGCTGTTCGGCCACGAGGGCAGCGCCGCGATGGCGGCCGGCGGCAACGACAAGCAGTCCCCGCCGATGGCCGACATGCCCACCTTCACCGTCCCCGGCCTCGCGGACTGGCTGAACGGCATCGAGGGCCACCACTGGTTCCTGGTCTCCGACCTCGCCGGCGTGCTCGGCGCCGCCGTCACCGGCGTCTCCTGGCTCACCCTGCTGACCGTCGGCCTCTTCGCCGGCACCTTCTTCCTGCTGTGGCGCTCGGCGTTCGGCCTGCGGCTGCGGTCCTGCGGCGAGGCGCCGCTCTCCGCCGAGAGCCTGGGCGTCAACGTCTACGCGTACAAGTACGTGGCGGTGCTGGTCTCCGGCGCGCTGGCCGGCCTCGGCGGCGCCTTCCTGTCGATCGGCGTGCACTTCTACCAGGACGGCCAGACCGGCGGCCGCGGCTACATCGGCCTGGCCACGATGATCTTCGGCAACTGGCGGCCCGGCGGTGTCGCCCTCGGCGCCGGCCTGTTCGGCTTCATGGACGCCATGCAGCTGCGCAGCGGCGGCCCGACCGTGCACGCCCTGCTGCTGGGCCTGGCCGCGCTGCTCGCCGGGCTGGCGCTGGTGCGGCTGCGCGCCGCCAAGAAGGCCCAGGCCGCCCTCGCCGCGGCGGCCGCCGCCGTTCTGGTGGTCTGGTACGCCCTCTCCGCCAGCGTCCCGCTGGAACTGGTCGAGGCCAGCCCCTACATCGCTACGCTGCTGGTCCTGGCGCTCTTCTCGCAGCGCCTGCGGTCCCCGAAGGCGATCGGCAAGCCGTACCGCCGGGGCCAGGGCCACTGACGCGCGAAGGAAGACAGCACGTATGACGCACGAGGTGCCGGTCGACTGGACCGCACTGCGGACGCGGGCCCGGGACGCGATGTCCCGGGCCTACGCCCCCTATTCCGGCTATCCGGTCGGCGCCGCCGCCCTGGTGGACGACGGCCGCACGATCACCGGCTGCAACGTCGAGAACGCCTCCTACGGCCTCGGCCTGTGTGCCGAATGCGGCCTGATCTCCGCCCTGTTCGCCGGCGGCGGGGGCCGGCTGACCGCCTTCACCTGCGTCGACGGCAAGGGCGAACTGCTCGTCCCGTGCGGCCGCTGCCGGCAGCTCCTGCACGAGCACGGCGGACCGGAGCTGCTGGTGGACACCGCCGCCGGCATCCGGCCGCTGGCCGAGCTGCTGCCGGACGCGTTCGGCCCCGGGCACCTGGCCGGATGACGGCGGGCGGCGCCGGCCGCCGCCCGTCCTGGCCACTCGCGCGTCTATGCGTGTAGAACGGGAGTTACCCGTTCGAAAGGAACCGCCCATGGACGCCATCTCCGTCATCCGTACCAAGCGCGACCGCGGTGAGCTGACGCCCGAACAGATCGACTGGGTGATCGACGCCTACACCCGCGGCGAGGTCGCCCACGAGCAGATGTCGTCCCTCGCCATGGCGATCTTCCTCAACGGCATGAACCGCCGGGAGATCGCCCGTTGGACCGCCGCCATGATCGCCTCCGGCGAGCGCATGGACTTCTCCTCGCTGCCCCGCCCCACCACCGACAAGCACTCCACCGGCGGCGTCGGCGACAAGATCACCCTCCCGCTCGCCCCGCTCGTCGCCGCCTGCGGCGCCGCTGTCCCGCAGCTCTCCGGCCGCGGCCTGGGCCACACCGGCGGCACCCTCGACAAGCTCGAATCCATCCCCGGCTGGCGCGCCCTGCTGTCGAACGACGAGATGCTGGACGTCCTGCGCACCGTCGGCTCGGTCATCTGCGCCGCCGGCGACGGCCTCGCCCCCGCCGACAAGAAGCTCTACGCCCTGCGCGACGTCACCGGCACCGTCGAGTCCATCCCGCTGATCGCCTCCTCGATCATGTCCAAGAAGATCGCCGAGGGCACCGGCGCCCTCGTCCTGGACGTCAAGGTCGGCTCCGGCGCCTTCATGAAGAACCTCGACGACGCCCGCGAACTCGCCTCCACCATGGTCGGGTTGGGCACCGACCACGGCGTGCAGACGGTCGCCCTGCTCACCGACATGGCCACCCCGCTCGGCCGCACCGCGGGCAACGCCCTCGAAGTCCGCGAATCCGTCGAGGTGTTGGCCGGCGGCGGCCCCCAGGACGTCGTCGACCTCACGCTCGCCCTGGCCCGCGAGATGCTCGACGCGGCCGGTCTGAAGGACGCCGACCCGGCCAAGGCGCTGGCCGACGGCTCCGCGATGGACCACTGGCGCCGCATGATCACCGCCCAGGGCGGCGACCCGGACGCCACCCTCCCCGTCGCCCGCGAACAGCACACCGTCACCGCCGCCGGCACCGGCACCCTCACCACCCTCGACGCCTACGCCGTCGGCCTGGCCGCCTGGCGCCTGGGCGCCGGCCGGGCCCGCAAGGAGGACCCGGTGCAGGCCGGCGCCGGCATCGAACTGCACGCCAAGCCCGGCGACCGGGTCACCGCCGGACAGCCCCTCCTCACCCTGCACACCGACACCCCGGAGAAGTTCGACTACGCGCTCGCGGCCCTGGACGGCGGGGTCGAGATCGACCCGTCCGACGCCCCGTTCGCGGCGCGGCCGGTGGTGTGGGAGCGGATCGCCTGACCTGCGATTTTCCCATTCGGGTGAACGGGATCGGTGGACCGGCGCCGGTCCCGTTCGGCATGCTGGGATCGGTGACGTACCGATAGAGGAGCACACCATGGCAGCAGTGATCGCCGAGCGCCCCCACCATGCTGATGAACGCGGCTGGAACGAGGCGCTCCGCACCTGGGAGCAGACGGACGCTCCGGAGGGCTGCAAGGTGGAGATCATCGAGGGGATCGTCACCGTGGCACCACCGCCGGAGAGCGACCACAACGACACCGCGGACGAGCTTCAGCGGCTGCTGTACACCGTCATCCCTCGCGATTGGGGCATCTACCAGACGCAAGGGTTGACCGTTCCGAGCCAACACGGGCTGTACATCCCCGACTTGGCGGTCATTCCCAAGAAGCTGCTGCCGCGCCGCGGCGAGCGCCGCATGGCCGATGCAGCCGAGTTGATCGTCGAGATCACTTCCCGGTCCAATGCCAATCATGACCGGGTCGAGAAACTGCACGGTTACGCCGACGCGGGCGTTCCGCTCTACCTGTTGCTGGATCCCTGGCATTCCGGCAGGCCCACCGCGACCCTGTACGGGCAGCCGGCGGGCGGTCTGTATCGCGTGCTGGAAACCGTGAAGTACGGCGACACACTCCACCTGCCGGCACCGTTCGACGTCACGGTCGATACCGCGCTCTTCCCCACCGGCTGAAGCCCGCTCACGACGAAGGACCCGCCCCGCCAGGACAGGTGGTGGGGCGAGTTGCCTGCAACCGGTGGGCGAGAGCGTCGAGTTGACTCACCGGAGCGCGAGCACGTCCACCAACTCGGCAAGGCTCCCGATCCGCCAGTCCGCCGCCGAGGTCGTCTCGGCGTCCGCCCACAGGTGCCCCCATGGGCCCCGGCGCAGGTGTGCCGTGCGCAGGCCGACGGCGCGCGCCGGAACCACGTCGTTCTGCGGATGATCACCGACGTGCAGCACCTCGTCCGCCTCGACGCCGGCCAGTTCCACGGTGCGGGTGAAGAAGTCCGGGTCCGGCTTTGCCACTCCCCACTCCCCGGACACGGCCACCGCGTCCACCGGCAGGTCGAGGGCGCGCAGGAGATCACCGGCCCGCCGGGTCTGGTTGCCCGCCACGACCACGCGCATCCCGGCGTCGCGGAGCGCGGCCAGGGACGACCGGACGTCGGGGTACAGGTCGGTCTCGTCCAGGAACTCGCCCCGGCCGGCCCGCTCCATCGCCTCCCGCTCCGCCTCGACGTCGATGCCCGGCCGGACGAGCCGCAGAGCCTCGGCGTTGTCCCGCCCCTGCGCAACCACCGCGCCGACCAGGGCGGACAGCGTGTGCCGGCCGACGCCGAGCCAGTCGGCCCATGCGCCCCACCCGCGGTCGTCCCTGATCAGGGTTTCGCCGACATCGAACGCCACAGCACGGATCATGCGGGCAGCCTACGGTGGCCCGATGCGGTTGGCGGGGGTGCCCAGGGTGACTACGTGAGCGCATCATGACCGCTGCATCCCCTTCGGCATTGCCCGCCGCTGACCGGCCGGAGCCGTTGACGTGACCGACCTTCCCGCCGAGCACGCCGCCGCCGTATCCGATCGCGCAATCCTGACCGGTAGTGCGTACCGCACCGGAAGAGACCTCGCCGCGCGACAGTCCCTCTATCAATGGCAACAGCCACGCTATGACCTGCCGGGAATCGTCGTCGAGCAGCTACGCCACACGCATGGCACGGTCGTCGATATCGGCTGCGGTAATGGCAAGTTCCTTGCGCGCCTGCGGCAGGACCGGCCTGGCCTGCGGCTTCTCGGTCTTGATGTGTCCCCCGGCATTCTCGCTGACGTTGCCGGGCCGGTAGCAGTGGCCGATGCCGTTCGGCTTCCCCTGCCCTCGGCGAGCGTCGACGCGGCGTTGGCTCTGCACATGCTTTATCACGTCGAAGACATGCCGGCCGGAATCGCCGAACTCTCCCGCGTCGTCAAGCCAGATGGGCGGTTGATCGTCACCACGAACAGCGAGCGGGAGAAGGCGGAGCTGGCCCGCTTGTGGGAGCGTGCGGCGGCGGACGTTCTTGGTGTGGAGAAGGGGCCGGAACGGATTTCCCTCAGTGCCAGGTTTCCTCTGGAAAAGGCGGTGGATCTGCTTGGTACGTGCTTCGGCCACGTCGAGACGATCGCGCTGCCCGGCACCATCACCGTACGCAGCCCTGAGCCGGTGGTCGCCCATATGAAGTCGTACCGGGCGTGGGCGGATCGACAGGACGCACCTTTCGAGGAAACGATCGAACGAGCTCGGGAAATCGTGACCGAACACATCGAAAAGTCGGGGTCGTTCGAGATCGGCTGTCTCGGCGGAATGCTCGTCTGCACTCGATGAGGCAGCGGCCCCGCCGTACGGCACCCCGCCGCCCACCCCCGGACCAGGTGACTCGTAGGGGCGAACGAGGGCCGTGAACCGGCGCGGGCCTCGATCCCCGTGGTGCAGTCGGCCACGTCCCGTCGAGAGGAGCCCGCCGTGAAGCAACTCACCGCCGCCCACTGCCCGTTGGCGGGGCGGGGGTGGGACGCCCTCGTCCGGATCTGGCGGGGCATGGAGCCGTCCCCGGTTGCAGGGTGGAGAGCGTGGACGGCATCAGTCGTCGACTGACGAACGGCGAAGGACCCGCCCCCGCCAGGACAGGTGGCGGGGCGGGCCCTTCGGTCTGCGGGGCCGTGGGAGCGGCCGGATCAGGGCTGGGTCGGGGCCGGCTCAGGCGGCCTTCTGGAGGGCCGGCAGTCGGCGCTGCGCCATCGCCCGGCGGGTGGCGTAGAGGGTGATGCCGGCGGCGGCCACCATCGCGGCCAGGCCGAGCGCGACGGTGCCCGACCAGCCGGCGGCGTGGAAGGCCGCGGCGCCGAGCGCGCCGCCCAGGCTGCTGCCGATGTAGTACGCGCACTGGTACAGCGCGGACGCCTGCGCCCGGGCCGTCGTGGCGGTGCGGCTGACCGAGGACGAGGCGACCGCATGGCCCGCGAAGAAGCCCGCGGTGATCAGGACCAGGCCCGCCAGCACCGCGCCGACCGACGCGATCAGGGTGAGCAGCAGGCCCGCGGTGGTGGTGCCCACGGCCAGGTAGAGCGCGCCCCGCCGGCCCACCCGGCCGACCAGCTTCCCGGCCGCGGCCGAGGAGACCGTACCGACCAGGTAGATGACGAAGATCGAGCCGACGATGCCCTGCGGCAGGTGGAACGGCTCGGCGACCAGGCGGTAGCCGATCACCGTGTAGACCGCGCCGAAGACCGTCATGAACAGCGCGCCGATCGCGTAGAGGCGGCGCAGCAATGGGTCGGCGAGATGCCCGGCGAGCGTACGGGCCAGCGTCCGCGGGCCCACCGAACGCGCCACGAAGTGCCGGGCCCTGGGCACCAGCAGCCGGAACGCCACCGCGCACACCACAGCCAGCACGCCCACCGCGCCCAGCGCGACCCGCCAGCCCCACGCCTGGGCCACCCAGCCGGTGACGATCCGCCCGGACATCCCGCCGATGCTGTTGCCGGCCACGAACAGGCCGATCGCCGCCACCAGCGCCCTGGCGCGCACCTCCTCGGCCAGGAACGCCATCGCCGACGCCGGCAGGCCGGCCAGCGCCACGCCCTGGACGGCGCGCAGCGCGATCAGCGTGCCGAGGGAGGGGGCGAAGGGCACCAGCAGCGCGAGCACCGCGGCGACGGTGAGGGAGGCCGTCATCAGGGTGCGGCGGCCGAACCGCTCGGAGAGCGCGCTCAGCGGGATCACGCCGAGCGCCAGCCCGAAGGTGGCCGCGGAGACGGTCCAACTCGCCTGGTCCGGCGACACGTTGAGATCGGCGGAGATCGCCGGCAGCAGTGCCTGCGTGGAGTACAGGAGGGCGAAGGTGGCCACTCCGGCGGCGAAGAGGGCGAAGCTCATCCGGCGGTAGCCGGGGCCGCCCGGCCGCAGCTTGTCCGACTCGGGGTCGGGCGCCGCGGCGGAGGAGGGGGAGTCGGTGGACGACGAGGGGGAGGCGGCCGCACGCTCGGTGACGGACGCCCCGGTATCGGCGGGAGGCATACCGGAAAAAATAGAAGCCTCACACCTCATGCGTCCAATGCATGAAAACGTCATAATCGATGCTGTGGCACATGATCCCAGCTCACCGTCGCCTCTGTCGCAGGATCGCAACAGAAAAGACATCCCGGAGCGCCTCCGCACCCGCCCGCCGGCCGCCCCCGCACCCGCCGAACTGGGCCCCGGCTCCTGGGCGCTGACGCTCGCCCCGCGGCTCGCCCAGTTCACCGCCGTCGCCCGGCACGAGCACGTCACCCGCGCCGCGCAGGAGCTCGGCGTGCCCCAACCCACCCTCAGCCGCGCCCTGGTGCGGCTGGAGGACGACCTCGGCGTCACCCTCTTCGCCCGGCACGGCCGCACCCTCTCCCTCACCCCGGCCGGCCGCGCCTTCCGCACCGCCGCCGAACGTGCCCTGACCGACCTGGAACGGTCCACCGAATCGGTCCGCGCCGACGCCGACCCGGCCGCCGGCAAGGTCGCCTTCGGCTTCCTGCACACCCTCGGCTCCGAGACCGTCCCCGCCCTGATCCGCAGCTTCCGCGCCGACCACCCCGGCATCCGCTTCCAGCTCGTCCAGAACTACGGCGAGGCGATGATCGAACGCCTCCGCGCCGGCGGCCTCGACCTCTGCCTGACCTCCCCGGTCCCGGACTCCCCGGACCTGGTCGCCCGCCGCCTCGACGAGCAGAAGCTCCGCCTGGTCGTCCCGGACGACCACCGGCTGGCCGGCCGCAAACGGATCCGCCTGGCGGAGGCGGCCGGCGAGCTCTTCGTCACCCTCGAACCGGGCTACGGCCTGCGCCGGATCACCGACGCGCTGTGCGCCGAGGCCGGCTTCACCCCGCGCGTCGCCTTCGAGGGCGAGGAGGCCGAGACCCTGCGCGGCCTGGTCGCCGCCGGTCTGGGCGTCGCCCTCCTCCCGCCGCCCGCGGTCCCGCGCCCCGGCGTCGCCGAACTGACCGTCACCGCCCCGCGCGCCGTCCGCGAGATCGGCGTCGCCTGGCTCGACGGCCGGGTGGACACACCCCCGGTCGCCGCCTTCAAGAAGTTCCTGCTGAGCCGCCGGGGGGCGCTGCTGCCGTGAGCGTCCGGCGCCGGGGCCGCCGCCGGGCGGCGCTTCAGTACCGCAACGACGCCCCGAACCCCGACGCCAGCGGCATCCGCAGGCCCAGGGGCGGGGGAGCGGCCAGGGCGTCCTTGACCGGCCGGGCGTAGCCGCGGGTGAAGAGGGAGCCGAGGACGAAGTCGGTGGCGAGGGCGTGGACTTCGAAGCGGTGCTGGTGGAGGGCGTGGCCGTCGGAGTGCACCTCGAAGCGGCAGGTGTCGCGGTTGATCTTCTTGGCGCGCTGGGCGTAGCGGTAGGACAGGTCGGGGTCGATCCGCTCGTCGTTGGTGCCGTGCACCAGCAGCACCCGGCGGCCGATCAACTGCTTCACCGGATCGGGTTCGGCGCCGAACCGGTGCGGGTCCGGCAGCCAGGGGGCGAGGGCCAGGACGGCGTGGACGGCCGGGTGGCCGGCGGCGTGCAGTGCGGCGCGGGCGCCCATGCCGGTGCCGACCAGGGCGACCGGCACGTCGCCGTAGCGCCGGACCACCTCGTCCAGCGCCCAGGTCGCGTCCTGCACCGGATGCGCCGCGGCGCCGTTCCAGCCGCGGCAGCGGTAGTGCACCACATGGGCGGTCAGCCCCTCGCGACGGCCGGCCCGGGCCAGCCGGGCGGCCAGCGGACGTGTCGTCAGGGCCGGCACCGGCGACGGCCGGCGCAGCCCGGTGGATCCGCACCCGGGCAGTAAGAGGGCGACGGCGTTCACCGTCCGGTCCGTGCCGTCCGCGCCCAGCGGCTTTCCCAGCCGGGCCGCGCGCGCTGGCAGTGCTTGCTGAGGCATGACGAGAACGATGTCAGAACGCGGCGCCCTGTCCACCCTGCGGACGGGTCACTGTTACGTATCGTTGGGCGGGATCTACGCGCGTAGGCGCTAGAGTGCGGCAATGACGAGCGAGTTCAGCAACCTCCCGACGCCCGAACAGATCCGCCGCGCCCCCAAGGTGCTGCTCCACGACCACCTCGACGGCGGGCTGCGCCCCGCCACCGTCGTCGACCTGGCGCGCGAGACCGGCTACGCGGGGCTCCCCGAGACCGATCCGGAGAAGCTCGGGATCTGGTTCCGCGAGGCCGCCGACTCCGGCTCGCTGGAACGCTATCTGGAGACGTTCGCGCACACCTGCGCCGTCATGCAGACCCGCGAGGCGCTGTTCCGGGTCGCCGCCGAGTGCGCCGAGGACCTGGCCGCCGACGGGGTCGTCTACGCCGAGGTGCGGTACGCGCCCGAGCAGCACCTGGAGGCCGGGCTCAGCCTCGAAGAGGTCGTCGAGGCCGTCAACGAGGGCTTCCGGGAAGGGGAGCGGCGGGCGCGGGCCGACGGCCACCGTATCCGGGTCGGCGCGCTGCTGACCGCGATGCGGCACGCCGCCCGCGCCCTGGAGATCGCCGAACTCGCCAACCGCTACCGCGACCTGGGCGTCGTCGGCTTCGACATCGCCGGCGCCGAGGCCGGCCACCCGCCCACCCGCCACCTCGACGCCTTCGAGTACCTCAAGCGGGAGAACAACCACTTCACCATCCACGCCGGCGAGGCCTTCGGCCTGCCCTCCATCTGGCAGGCGCTCCAGTGGTGCGGCGCCGACCGGCTCGGCCACGGCGTCCGCATCATCGACGACATCGAGGTCGCCGACGACGGCTCGGTCACCCTCGGCCGGCTCGCCTCCTACGTCCGCGACAAGCGCATCCCGCTGGAGCTGTGCCCCACCTCCAACCTCCAGACCGGCGCCGCCGCCTCCTACGCGGAGCACCCCATCGGCCTGCTGCGCCGGCTGCGGTTCCGCTGCACGGTCAACACCGACAACCGCCTGATGAGCGGTACGAGCATGTCCCGGGAATTCGAGCACCTGGTCCGGACGTTCCGCTACACGCTCGATGACATGCAGTGGTTCACGGTCAATGGAATGAAGTCCTCTTTCCTTCCTTTCGATGAACGTCTGGCCATGATCAATGAGGTCATCAAGCCCGGATACGCGGAATTGCGCTCCGAATGGGTCTTCCGGCAGTCGGCCGCAACACCCGCTCCCAGCAGGGACGTCGACGCCGGATAAGCGTCGCGGGAGGCGTCTAGCGCAACGGCCGGTGCATTGTCCACCGGCCGTTTTCCCGTGTGCCGGGAGCGATTGCCGGGGTGGCGGCGGGATCAGTAGGTTTCCAAGTCGGTCAAGCCCCCATCACGAGGACGTATTGCCATGAAGCAGGGAACTGCCAAGGTTCTTGGTGCCGTTGTGCTCGGTGCCGCCATCGCCGCCACCGCCGCGGGCACCGCCGTCGCCGCGCCGGCGGGCACCTCGAACGACGGGGTGCTGCACCGGCTGCCGGTGAAGGAGGCGGCCAAGACCCTCTCCGGGGCGACCAGCAAAAAGGGCGACGGCAACGGCGTCAAGACCAACCTGAACTCCAAGGGCAACAAGCTGCTCGGCGGCCTGCCCACCAGCGCGGTCGCCAAGACCCTCCACCTCGGCGGCTGACCGGCCCCTTCCGTCCCTCAGGGGACACCCCCAGTGCTGCCCCGGTCCGCGCACGGTATCCAGTGCGGGCCGGGGCGTCGTCGTGTCCGGTGACGACAGGGTCTACCAGGCGGTGGCGCCGGCCGTCCGCTCCTCCGAGGGGAGGAGGACCCACAGCGCCAGGTAGACCAGGAACTGGGGGCCGGGCAGCAGACAGGAGAGCAGGAAGATCACCCGCATCGTCGCCGGGGACGTCCCGAAGCGGCGGGCGAGGCCGGCGCAGACACCGGCGATCATGCGGTTGTTGGTGGGACGGACCAGTGCGGCGGCCATGACGGGCTTCTCCCTTTCGATGCTTTGGAGCGGTTGCCCCGATGCCTCAAAAGTAGGTCCGACCAGCGGGAAAGACGTCAGCCTGCGGGGTCAGTCCGACCCTGGGGATTCTCGGGGTCGCGGCCCTGAGCCGCTCGTCCCGGCGGCGGAGCCGGCACCGTACCCCAGGGACGACCAGCAGATGCGCCAGTGCCACCCCGAGCGTGTTCAGCAGCACCATGTCGACGTCCGGCACCTGGCCCGGCACCGTGCTCTGCACCAGCTCTATCGTCAACGAGATCATCGCGCCCCCGAAGACCGTCCGGGCCATCGAGGCCAGCGGGGAGACGTCCAGGCGTCCGCCGACCAGCGGCAGCAGTATCCCCAGCGGCGCCAGCAGCAGCACCGGCACGCCCAGGTGCCACACCGCCGACCAGCCGCCCCGCGCCAGTTCGGCGTCGATCGAGGCCAGCGGCTGGAGATTCGCGGCCGGCACCCACGGCACCGTACGGGGACGCAGCAGCAGCCACCCGAGGATCAGCAGATGCGCCACAAGGAGGAGAAAGCCGGTGGCGCGCAAACGGGGGGCGAGGGAAGAAGTGCCGGAGCCATGACGCTGCACACAGGCCAGGACGCGGGTAGCGGGGGCCGCGGTTCCGTCCCGTTGCGCCCGGCTTCGCCCGAAGCGCTCACCGCCCGCCCGGCGGATCACGGCCCGGTCCGGCCCTGATCCGCGGGGTGGCGCCTAGCTCTCCTCGGCCTGCGGATCGCCCCATCCCGCGTGCTGTGCGGTGTCCGGATTGGCCAGGACGTCCGGCGAGCAGTCGTAGCGGTGCACTGTCGCGTCGCCCGGACCGCCCAGCAGTGCGCCGCCGGCCCGGCCCAGCGCGACGCTCCGGCCGTAGGTGCACACCAGCTGCGCCAGCGCGAACGAGGGCAGGTCGGCCGGTTCGACGGACAGCCGCAGCGCCTCCGGCGCGTCCCCGGCGCGCGGCCCGTCCACCCGCAGCGACCGGGGCAGGTCGGTGCTGAAGCCCGCCCGGATCTCGTCCGCCGACGGCGGCTTCTGGAGCTCGGCCAGGAGCGTACGGGCCGCCGGCAGCTGGTCCCCGGACCCGGTGACGCCCGGCGGCCGCGGCACCGTCCGCCCCACCGAGACCAGCGTCGAACCGCACACCAGATACACCGGCACCCGCTGCGTACCGGGCGCGGCCGAGGCCGTGGCCTCCTCAGGGGCCATGCAGCTCACCCGCGACGGCGCACCGCCCGCGTCGACCGGGACGGACGTGCCGCGGACCCCGCAGCCCGCGACGGCCAGCGCCAGCGCCGCCAGGGAGGCCCGCCGCACCGCCCTGGACCGGATCCGCCGGGTCATCGCCCGTCCTCCGCGCCCTGGCCGGCGTCGGCCGGCCGCTCCCCCCGGTCGCCGCGCTCGTCCTCGTCGGCCGGCTGGGAGGTGTCCATGGGCAGCCGCAGGGTGAAGACCGCGCCGCCCTCGGGGTGGTTGGACGCGCTGATCCGGCCGCCGTGGATGTGCGCGTTCTCCTGCGCGATCGACAGGCCCAGACCGCTGCCCTCGGACCGCGGCCGGGACGCGCTCGCCTTGTAGAAGCGGTCGAAGACGTGCGGCAGCACCTCCTCCGGGATGCCCGGACCGTGGTCCCGCACCCGGATCACCAACTGGCCGCCGCCCGGCTCCCGTTCGCCCTCGACGCGGGCGGGGTCCCCGCCGGCCGCGGACTCCGCCGTGGCGCCCTCCGGCGCCTCCCCGGCCGGTGCGCCCGCGGCGGGCTCCGCCGGCTCCGTACGGACCGAGACCCGCACCGGGGAGCCGCCGTGCTTGAGGGCGTTGCCGATCAGGTTCGCCAGGATCACGTCCAGCCGCCGCGGGTCCAGCAGGGCCACGATGCCGCGGTCCGCGTCCAGCTCCACCGCGTCCAGCCAGGCCCGGGCGTCGATACAGGCGGTCACCTGGTCGGCGACGTCGACGTCGTCCAGCACCAGCCGGGCGGTCCCCGCGTCGAAGCGGGTGACCTCCATGAGGTTCTCCACGAGGTCGTTCAGCCGCCGGGTCTCGCTGACCACCAGCTGCACGGCCGGCGCGATCATCGGGTCGAGGGAGTCCGCCTCCTCCTCCAGCACCTCGGTGACGGCGGTGATCGCGGTCAGCGGCGTCCGCAGCTCGTGCGACATGTCGGCGACGAACCGGCGGGACGCCGCCTCCCGCCCGCTCAGCTCCTCGACGCGCTGCTGGAGCCGCTCCGCGGTGCGGTTGAACGTCCGTGACAGATCGGCCAGCTCGTCGGTGCCGGTCACCCGCAGCCGGGTGTCCAGCCGCCCCTCGCCCAGCTGCCGCGCCGCGTACCCCAGGCGCTGTACGGGCCGCAGCACGGTCGTCGCGGCGGCCTGCGCCAGCAGCGCCGAGCCGACCAGCGCCAGCGCGGTGGCGATCCCCAGCGACCAGCCCAGCGACGACAGGTCCTGCCGCTCGGTCGCCAGCGACTTCATCATGTAGCCGGTCGGGCCGCCGCCGGTCACCTTCGCCCCGGCGATCAGGTACGGGACGTCCCCCACCTCGTTGCGCTGCCAGTACAGGTGGTGGGCGTCGTGGTTGTTCTCGTCGACCGGGCGCACCTGGTCGACCGCGTTGCGCAGCGACTGCGGCACGGTCGACGGCGTCAGCAGGTCCTTGTTCGTGGTGGCCGCGCACTCCTTGCCGGCGCGGTCCTCGCCGATCAGCAGCACCGTGTAGTTCTGCGGACCGGACGCCATCTGCCGTGCCGCGTCCTGGAGTTCGGCGCACCGCGGGCGCAGCGGGAGCGAGCGGGTGTTGTCCTCCAGTGCCTTGCGGAAGTCCTGGAGGGCGGCGTTCTGCGTGCGGTCCAGCACCGTGTTGCGATTGAGCCAGTACGCGATCCCGGACGCCGAGACCGCCGCGGTCAGCGCCACCAGCGCAAACACCACGACTAGCCGCAACCGCAGACTCGTCAGCCGCAGCAGCCCCGCCACCCGGCGCAGCAGCCGCACCGGCCGGCCGCCGTCCCCGGTCCGCTGGTTCCCCTCTCCGGCGCCATCGCCGCCCGTCGCCGCTGCCGTCACTGGGGAGCGTCCAGTCGGTAGCCGACCCCGCGGACCGTGCGGATCAACGTCGGTGAGGACGGGACGTCCTCCACCTTCGCGCGCAGCCGCTGCACACAGGCGTCCACCAGTCGCGAGTCCCCGAGGTAGTCGTGCTCCCACACCAGCCGCAGCAGCTGCTGCCGGGACAGCGCCTGCCCGGGCCGCCGGCTCAGCTCCAGCAGCAACCGCAGCTCGGTCGGGGTCAGTTGCAGGTCCTGGCCGTTCTTGGTGACGGTCATCGCCGACCGGTCGATCATCAGCGAGCCGAACGTCGCCGAATCACTGGACTCCCGTTCCCCGCGCCGCAGCACCGCCCGGATCCGGGCGTCCAGCACCCGGCCCTGGACCGGTTTGACGACATAGTCGTCCGCACCGGACTCCAGCCCCACCACCACGTCGATGTCGTCACTGCGCGCGGTGAGCAGGATGATCGGCAACTGGTCCGTACGCCGGATCCGGCGGCACACCTCGAAACCGTCGATGCCGGGCAGCATCACGTCCAGCACGATCAGGTCCGGACGCTGCTCGCGCAGCAACTTCAGGCCGTCCTCGCCCGTCGCCGCGGTCATCACGCGGTGACCCTGGCGGGACAGCGAGAGTTCGAGGGCCGTACGGATGGCGTCATCGTCCTCGATCAGCAACAGGAAAGGCACGCTTGCCATTCTGGCGTATGGGACGCCTGGAGATCGACCGGTGCCGCCCGCCCCGATCGGTCGCTCTGTGTGGTGGCGCCACGCCGTACCGTGACAGGCCCTGTGACACGTCTGTGACAGACGGCGGACAACGCGATGAAACTGGCTTGGCAGTCTTTTGGGCAACCGGGAGAGATCAACACCGCCACGGCGGATCCCGACCGGAAAACACCGAACGAACTGGCTCGACCGACGGGGGGCAGCGCGATGAACACTCTGCACGGCACTACTTCCGGCGCAGTCGTCACGCGCCTCCATGACATCCGAGTCGGCGAGAAGTCCGGCGCTGCGGGCCTGCGGGGGTGCGTTCGCGGCGCCGGGCGTCAACGTCCGCCGTACATGGTGGCCATTGACGCGATGATGGTGCCCACCCAGGGGCCCGACGGGGGAGACGCGGGCCGGGAGAGCACCGACGGGGGAGCGCAGTACGGGGAGACGGGGGACCGGCGCACCACGACGCAGGAGGCCGAGGCCGAAGCGGCCTTCACCGCCTACGTCCAGGAGCGCCGCGCCTCCCTGTACGCCACCGCCTACCACCTGACCGGTGACCGCCACGAGGCCGAGGACCTGCTCCAGAGCGCGCTGTTCTCGACCTACCGGGCCTGGGACCGGATAAGCGACAAGGCGGCGCTCGGCGGCTACCTGCGCCGCACCATGACGAACCTGCACATCAGCGCCTGGCGCCGGCGCAGGCTCAACGAGTACCCGACCGAGGAACTGCCCGAGATCGCCACCGACGCGGACACCATGCGCGGCACCGAGCTGCGCGCCGTCCTGTGGCAGGCACTGGCCCGGCTGCCCGAGACGCAGCGCACCATGCTGGTGCTGCGTTACTACGAGGGCCGCACGGACCCGGAGATCGCGGACATCCTCAACATCAGTGTCGGCACGGTGAAGTCCAGCATCTGGCGCTCGCTGCGCCGGCTGCGCGAGGACGAGGTCCTCAGCTTCGGCCGTGACGAGCAGGAGTCCTTCGGCGCACTGGTCGCCTGAGGACGGGGGGTAAGGCCCGAGGGGAATCCGGGGGGATCGCCCGAGGGGGTAAGGGGAAAACCGGGGGAACACGGGGGAAGCGAGCGGGTTCGGACGGCCGGGGGGTCTGTCCGAACCCGCTCTTCCGTGTGCGTGTGACGTGGTGGACGGGGGCGCGCCGCGAACGGCGTCCGCCTCCTCGCGCCTCGACGCGCTGGGGCGTGTCTTCAAACTGGCGGTGTTCGGCCGGAGGCCGGGCCGTGCGGCGTCTGGTGCGTGCGATCGCAAGGCGGAGGACTGCCCCGATACTGGGCGTATCGGGGCGGTCCGACAACGCGGCGAGGGCGCGTGCCAGGCGTCGCACGGCAGACGTCAGTTTGAAGACACGCGCTAGGGCCGGGGCGCCGTCCCCACCGGCGCCTCCCCCGAGTTCTCGGCTCTTCTCCCACTCCCGGCTCCGCCCCGGGCGGATGCCCATGAACAGGGAGGTGCCCCCGCCCGCGCCGCCGCTATCCGGGCCAGCGCCTCCGGCCTGGCGCACGGGTGGGCGCCGAGCGCGGTGTGCCGGGCCACGAGCGTCCGTTCGTTGCGCAGCAACCGCAGCCCCCGGCGCACCAGATACACCGCCGGCTTGCGCCCCTCCCGCAGATCCCGGGCCAGCCGCCGGCGGAAGGTCGTGGTCGGCCGCCCGCGCAGGCACAGCGCGTCGGCCAGCAGCCCCGCCTCCCGGCACCGGTCGATGACGTCGGCGGCGAAGACGCCCTCCGCGATCAGCAGCGGCGCCCCGTCGAGCGCCAGCCCCGCGGAGCCGGTCCGGGCGCTGGCCGCGATGTCGTACACCGGCACCACCGTCCGCCCCGTGCGGCACAGTTCCTCGATGGCCGCGACCGCGGCGCCCGCGTCCCAGGAGAGCGGCGAGTCCCAGTCCGCACCGTCGCCGTTCGGCAACTGCGGCAGCGACGGGTCCGTGCCCTCCTTGTAGAAGTCGTCGAGGTTGAGGACCGGAAGGCCGGTCGCGGCGGCCAGCGACGTCTTGCCGGAACCGGATGGTCCGGTCAGCAGGACGACGCGGGCGGTGGTCGAGGGGGCGGGCACGTCGGCAGTCACGGGCACTTATTGTCGGCCATTGCGCCGCGCGGGGTACCCCAGGCGCGCGAGGTGGAACCCCCGCCACCGCTCAACTACGCTTCGCAGTCAACCGATTACGCGTCCGGTTACGCGTCCGGCCGGATGCCGCTCGCGCAGCCGGTGGCGCAACTGGCCTTCCGCTTCGCTCCCGATCCACAGGCAGGTGGCACACATGCCCTCCCACGCACGTCCCAAGCCCCGCCGCGTCCCGCGCGGTCTGCTGCGCGCCGGGCTGGTGGTCTCCGCCGCCGGCGCGGCGATCACGGGCGGTGCGGCGGCGGCGAGCGCGGCCGCCCCCGCGTCGTCCGGTTCCGCGGGCCTCCAGGCGGCCGCGCCGGACGCCGGCGCCGCGGCACACGGGCTCGTCCACGCGGTGACGGACTCCCTGGGCGGCGCCATCGCCCCGATCAAGGACCTCCAGCTCGACCCGCTGGCCAACACCGGCGTCGACCCGCTGGACAACGCCGTCGGCACCCAGATCGCCGACTTCAAGCCGGTGAGCACCGCGCTGGTGACCGACCCGGTGACGCACGGCGGCGCACTGCGGACCCTCCCGCTGGTCGGCCCGCTGACCCGCATCCTGCCGGGCTGACGGGGGAGACGGGCCGGCCGCGGGAGCCGGAGGCCGCGCACCGCCCCCAGCACCCCCTCCACGCGAACGGCGCGGGACCCCGCCCATCAGGGCGAGGCCCCGCGCCGTTCGTCCGTACCGGGCCGGCCGACGGATCAGACGCCCATCGGGTGCCACACCGTCTTGGTCTCCAGGAAGGCCAGCAGCCGGTCGGTGCCCGGGTCGGCGAACCAGTCCGCCGTATGGGAAGGGGCAGCGCGCAGCGCTTCGTCTGAAGGGTGGTGGCGGGCGACGGGTGGGCGCAGCACCCGCTTGAGGTTGTCCGCCGCCGCCGTCTCCAGCTCCCGCGCCGACTCCGCGTCCGCGCCGGCCAGATCGAGGGCGTTGACGTCCTGGTGGGCGGCGAGGGGCGCGCCCAGCTCCGCGGTCCGGCCGGAGAGGAGGTTGACCACACCGCCCGGCAGGTCCGAGGTGGCGAGCACCTCGGCCAGCGACAGCGCCGGCAGCGGCGCCCGCTCGGACGTCACGACCACCGCGGTGTTGCCGGTGACGATCACCGGGGCGAGCACCGACACCAGCCCCAGGAACGAGGACTCCTGGGGCGCCAGCACGGCGACCACACCGGTCGGCTCGGGGGCGGAGAGGTTGAAGTACGGGCCCGCCACCGGGTTCGACGACCCGGCGATCTGGGCGACCTTGTCGGACCAGCCCGCGTACCAGACCCAGCGGTCGATCGCCGCGTCCACCTGCGCCGCGGCCTCGGCCTTCGACAGCCCCTCGGCGTCGGCCACCTCCGCGGCGAACTGGTCCCGGCGGCCCTGGAGCATCTCCGCGACGCGGTAGAGGATCTGGCCGCGGTTGTACGCCGTGGCGCCCGACCAGCCGCCGAACGCCTTGCGGGCGGCGACCACCGCGTCCCGGGCGTCCTTGCGGGAGGACAGCGGGGCGTTGGCGAGCCAGTTGCCCTGTGCGTCGGTCACCTCGTACACCCGCCCGCTCTCGGACCGGGGGAACTTGCCCCCGACGTACAGCTTGTAGGTCTTGAAGACAGCCAGCCGCTCAGACATCGAGGTACGCCTCCAGACCGTGCCGGCCGCCCTCGCGGCCGAAGCCCGACTCCTTGTAGCCGCCGAACGGCGAGGTCGGGTCGAATTTGTTGAACGTGTTGGACCAGATGACGCCCGCGCGCAGCTTGTTCGCCATCCACAGCATCCGGGAGCCCTTCTCCGTCCAGATGCCCGCCGACAGGCCGTAGGGAGTGTTGTTGGCCTTGGCCACCGCCTCCTCCGGCGTGCGGAACGTCAGCACCGACAGCACCGGGCCGAAGATCTCCTCGCGGGCGATCCGGTGCGCCTGGGTGACGCCGGTGAACAGCGTCGGCGCGAACCAGTAGCCGGAGCCGGGCAGTTCGCAGGCGGGGGACCAGCGCTCGGCGCCCTCCGCCTCGCCCGCGTCGGCGAGTTCGGCGATCCGGGCCAGCTGCTCGGCGGAGTTGATCGCGCCGATGTCGGTGTTCTTGTCCAGCGGATCGCCGACCCGGAGGGTGGCCATCCGGCGCTTGAGCGCGTCCAGCAGCTCGTCCTGGATCGACTCCTGGACCAGCAGCCGGGAACCCGCGCAGCACACGTGGCCTTGGTTGAAGAAGATCCCGTTGACGATCCCCTCGACGGCCTGGTCGATCGGGGCGTCGTCGAAGACGATGTTGGCCGCCTTGCCGCCCAGTTCGAGGGTGAGCTTCTTCTCCGTCCCGGCGACGGTACGGGCGATCGCCTTGCCGACCTCGGTGGAACCGGTGAACGCGACCTTGTCGATGCCCGGGTGGGCCACCAGCGCAGCCCCGGTCGAGCCGTCACCGGTGACGATGTTGACGACGCCCTTGGGGAGCCCCGCCTGGCGGCAGATGTCCGCGAAGAACAGGGCGGAGAGCGGGGTGGTCTCGGCGGGCTTGAGGACGACGGTGTTGCCGCAGGCCAGCGCCGGGGCGACCTTCCACGCCAGCATCAGCAGCGGGAAGTTCCACGGGATGACCTGGCCGGCCACGCCCAGTGGCCTGGGGTCCGGGCCGAAGCCGGCGTGGCCGAGCTTGTCCGCCCAGCCCGCGTAGTAGAAGAAGTGCGCGGCCACCAGCGGCAGATCGGCGTCCCGCGACTCGCGGATCGGCTTGCCGTTGTCCAGCGTCTCCAGGACGGCCAGCTCGCGCGAGCGCTCCTGGATGATCCGGGCGATCCGGAAGAGGTACTTGGCGCGCTCGGCGCCGGGCAGCGCCGACCAGGTCTCGAACGCCCTGCGGGCCGCCTGCACGGCGCGGTCGACGTCCTCGCCGGTGCCCTGGGTGTACTCGGCCAGCACCTCCTCGGTGGCGGGCGAGACGGTCTTGCGCAGGCCACCGCCCGCGCCCTCGGTGAACTCGCCGTCGATGAACAGCCCGTAGGAGGACACGAGGTCCACCACGGCGCGCGACTCGGGCGCCGGTGCGTAGTCAAAGGTCATGGTCAGTCCACCGTGACGTAGTCGGGGCCGGAGTACCGGCCGGTGCTGAGCTTCTGCCGCTGCATCAGCAGGTCGTTGAGGAGGCTGGACGCGCCGAAGCGGAACCACTCGGCGGTCAGCCACTCCTCGCCCAGCGTCTCGTTGACCATCACCAGGTACTTGATCGCGTCCTTGGTCGTCCGGATGCCGCCGGCCGGCTTGACGCCGACCTGCACGCCGGTCGCCGCGGCGAAGTCCCGGACCGCCTCCAGCATCAGCAGCGTGACCGGGGGCGTGGCGTTCACCGCCACCTTGCCCGTCGAGGTCTTGATGAAGTCGGCGCCGGCCAGCATCGCGAGCCAGGAGACCCGCCGGACGTTGTCGTACGTCTGGAGCTCGCCGGTCTCGAAGATGACCTTCAGGTGGGCGGCCGAGCCGTCGGGCCGGGCGCACGCCTCCTTCACGGCCTTGATCTCCTCGAAGACCTCCAGGTAGCGGCCGGAGAGGAAGGCGCCCCGGTCGATCACCATGTCGATCTCGTCGGCGCCGGCGGCCACCGCGTCCCGGGTGTCGGCCAGCTTGACCGGCAGCGCGGCCCGGCCCGCCGGGAAGGCGGTGGCGACCGAGGCGACGTGGATACCGGAGTCGCCGAGCGCCTCCTTGGCGACGCCGACCATGTCCGGGTAGACGCAGATCGCGGCGACCTTGGGGGCGGTGCGGTCGGTGGGGTCGGGGTGGACGCCCTTGGCGCACAGCGCCCGGACCTTGCCGGGGGTGTCCGCGCCTTCGAGCGTCGTCAGGTCGATCATCGAGATGGCCAGGTCGATGGCGTACGCCTTCGCCGTGGTCTTGATCGAGCGGGTGCCGAGCGTGGCGGCGCGGGCCTGGAGCCCTACCGCGTCGACGCCGGGGAGTCCGTGCAGGAAGCGGCGCAGCGCTCCGTCCGAGGCGGTCACGTCCGCCATCGACGCCAGGCGCCCCGCGGCCTCCTTGCCGTATGCGGGAACTGTGGTGGGCATGGTCACGAGGGGAGCATATCTACGCGCGTAGCGACATGCCAGCCCCCGGATCGGGGTGGGGATGGGCCGGCCCGGCGGAGGGGCGGGGCGGGGTGGGACGGGGCGGGCCGCAGGCTTCCGGAGGCTCGCAGGCCCGCCGGCGCCGCGCCCCGGGCGCCCGCCCGCGCCACCGCCGCCGCCACCACCACCGGCCACGACACCGTCGACTTCGATGCCGTAACGCAATGTCCGGCTTCCGGACGGTCGGGCAGAATCGGCGGCATGACGAGCCAGGAACGGTCCACCACCCCCGCGCCGCAGTACGCGCAGCGCAGCTACCGCGCCCCGGCGGCCCTGGTCGGCGGCGCGCTGCTCATCCTGCTCGGCCTCTGGCTCGGCGCCGACGCCCTGCTGCGCGGCACGCCCCACACCAAGCTCGTCGCGCTCTTCGTGCTGCTCCTCGGGGTGCCGCTGGTCGCCGCCTTCTCCCTGCGGCCACTGGTGCGGGCGGACGAGGACCGGCTCCTGGTGCGCAACCCGTTCCGCACCATCACGCTGCCCTGGTCCGCCGTGGAGGAATTGCGCGCGACCTTCTCCGCCGAGGTGTTCACCACCGACGGCAAGTACCAGCTCTGGGCCGTCCCGGTCTCGTTGCGGCAGCGCAAGAAGGCCGCCCGGCAGGCCTCGCGTGGCGCCGGCGCGACCCGCCCCCGCTTCGGCCTCAACGCCGACGCCGGCCCGCCGCCCAAGGCGATGGCCGACCAGACCCTCGCCGAACTCCGCGACCTCAAGGAACGCGCGACCCACCGCGAGACCGCCCAGGGCGAGCCCCAGGTGCGCTGGTCGTACGCGATCCTCGCCCCGGCCGCGGTGGGCGCGGTGGGGCTGGCGGTGATGTTGGCGTTGTAGGGGGCGAGCGGGCTCGCGAGTGCGTTCCCGTGCCTGGCGGATGAGGCAGCAGGCCCGCCCCCGCCCCGCCCCCACGCGACGGCGGCCCCCGATCCTCGATCGCAGGGCCGCCGTCGTCATGCGTGACGAACCGTCAGATCCCGGCCGCCGTCGACAGGTCCTTCTTGAGGGCTGTCAGGGTTGCCGTTGCCTTGGTGCGGGCGGTCGGGAGGTCCCCCGCTTCGCTCACCGGGACCACGACCTCCAGGTAGCACTTGAGCTTGGGCTCGGTGCCGCTGGGGCGGACGACGACGCGGGCCGCCTCGATGCCGTGCTCCGGGGTGCCCGTCAGGTAGTAGCGCAGGCCGTCGGTCGGGGGGAGGTCGGGGCCGCCCTCGCTGAGGTCGTCGGCGCGGGAGACCGCCAGGCCCGCCAGGGTCGTCGGGGGCTGGGCGCGCAGGCGGCGCATCGCGTCGGCGATCAGGGACAGGTCCTCGACGCGCACCGAGAGCTGGTCGGTGGCGTGCAGGCCGAACTCCACGGCCAGGTCGTCGAGGAGGTCGGACAGGCCGCGGCCGGCCTGCTTCAGCTCGGCGGCCAGTTCGGCGATCAGCAGGGCGGCGGTGATGCCGTCCTTGTCGCGGACGCCCTCGGGGTCGACGCAGTAGCCCAGCGCCTCCTCGTAGGCGTAGCGCAGGCCGTCCACCCGGGCCAGCCACTTGAAGCCGGTCAGCGTCTCCTTGTAGGGGAGGGGGGCGCCGGCCGCGATACGGGACATCAGCTGGGAGGAGACGATCGTGGTCGCGAAGGTGCCGGTGGCGCCCTTGCGGACCAGGTGCGCGGCGAGCAGCGCGCCGACCTCGTCGCCGCGCAGCATCCGCCAGCCCTCGGGGGTGCCGGGGGCGGGGACGGCGACGGCGCAGCGGTCCGCGTCCGGGTCGTTGGCGATCACGATGTCGACGGTGCCGGGGGCCTGGGACCGGGCGGTGGCGAACGCGAGGTCCATCGCGCCCGGCTCCTCCGGGTTGGGGAAGGCGACCGTCGGGAAGTCCGGGTCCGGCTCGGCCTGTTCGGCGACGACCGCGGGGGCGGGGAAGCCGGCGCGGGCGAAGGCGGCGACGAGGGTGTCCCGGCCGACGCCGTGCATCGGGGTGTAGACGACGCCGACGTCCCGGGCCGAACCGGCAGTGAGCACCGCGTCGGTGCGCTCCAGGTAGGCGGTCAGGACGGTGTCGTCCAGGGTTTCCCAGCCGGACTCGGGGCGGGGGACGTCGGCCAGGGAGCGGACCGCGGCGATCCGGTCGGCGATCGCGGCGTCCGCGGGCGGGACGATCTGGGAACCGTCGCCGAGGTAGACCTTGTAGCCGTTGTCCCGCGGCGGGTTGTGGCTGGCGGTCACCTCGATCCCGGCCACCGCGCCCAGGTGCCGGATGGCGAACGCGAGGACGGGGGTCGGCAGCGGGCGCGGCAGGACCGCGGCGCGCAGGCCCGCGCCGACCATGACCGCCGCGGTGTCCCGCGCGAAGTCGGCGCTCTTGTAGCGGGCGTCGTAGCCGACGACCACCAGGCCTCCCCCATCCTGACCGCTGTCCTTCAGGTAGGCGGCGAGGCCGGCCGCGGCCCGGATGACCACCGACCGGTTCATCCGCATCGGGCCGGCGCCCAGCTCGCCGCGCAGCCCGGCGGTGCCGAACTGGAGGGTGCCGGCGAACCGGGCCGCCAGCTCGTCGTGCCGGTCCGCCTCGATGAGCGCGGCCAGCTCGGCCCGGGTCTCCGGGTCCGGGTCCTCGGCCAGCCACGCCTGTGCCCGGCCGATCAGCTCCGCGGGAACGGTAGCCACCTGATGCTCCTGCCTGTGGGTGCGATGTGGGGGATGCGGGCCGGCGTACGGGCCGTCCTGCGGCGGCCGTACGGCCCGTACGACGCCGGCGCCGCGGTCCCGCCGCCGGGAGGGGCGGCAGGTCCGCGCGGGCGGTCCCGGTGACGGCCGGACCTGGGCCCGGCCGTCGGTCTCCCGCCTGCCGCCCGGCGCCCGGCACGTGCTCCGGGCGGACGGCGGGAGGGTGACGCGGTCGACTAGTGCCGCGGCAGGCGACGTTTGCCCGTCAAGGAGCGGCGTCCGGTGCGGCGAGAGTGCGTGCCGGGCGCCGCGACGGGGCGAACGTCGCCTGTTGCGGCGCTAGATCCGGCCGAGGACCTGGCCGAGCAGTGTGCCCATCCGGGTCGCCGAGTCGCGGCCCGCCTGGAGCACCTCCTCGTGGTTGAGCGGTTCGCCCGTCATGCCGGCGGCGAGGTTGGTCACCAGGGAGAGGCCGAGCACCTCGGCGCCGGCCTCGCGGGCGGCGATCGCCTCCAGGACGGTGGACATGCCGACCAGGTCGGCGCCCATGGTGCGGAGCATCCGGATCTCGGCCGGGGTCTCGTAGTGCGGGCCGGGGAGCTGGGCGTAGACGCCCTCCTCCAGGCTCGCGTCGACCTCCTTGCACAGCGCGCGCAGCCGCGGCGAGTACAGGTCGGTCAGGTCGACGAAGTGGGCGCCGGCGATCGGGGAGGTGGCGGTGAGGTTGAGGTGGTCGCTGATGAGCACCGGCTGGCCGGGGCGCATCCCGTCGCGCAGACCGCCGCAGCCGTTGGTGAGCACCACGGTCTTGCAGCCGGCGGCGACGGCGGTGCGGACGCCGTGCGCGACCGAGGCGACCCCGCGGCCCTCGTAGAAGTGGGTGCGGCCGAGGAAGACCAGGGCGCGCTTCTCGCCGATCGTGTACGAGCGGATCGTGCCGCCGTGGCCGGCGACGGCCGGCGCCGGGAAGCCGGGCAGCTCGGTGACCGGGAACTCGTGCTCGGGGGCGCCCAGGGCCTCGGCGGCCGGGGCCCAGCCGGAGCCCATGACCAGCGCGACGTCGTGCTTCTCGGCGCCGGTGAGCTCGCGGAGACGGGCGGCCGCCGCGTCCGCGGCGCCCTTCGGGTCGATGTCCGGGGTAACAGATGCGTTCACGCGGACGAGGGTAGCCGGTAATCCCCTACGCGCGTAGATGCCGCTGCCCACGGGGTTGTGGGCGTCTGCTCGCGGTGTGTGCCGAGGCGCCGCGCGGGGCCCGCGGCGGGCCGGGAGCGGCCGCGTCAGCAGGGGCGCTTGCGGATCTCCATGACGTAGTCGTGCGGCGCGCCGGCGGATTCGGCGGCATCGGCGATCTCGCCCAGATAGCGGGCCGAGGGGAGGCCGCCCTCATAGCCGTTGAGGACGTAGATCCAGGCGGTCTCGTCGCCTTCGAGGGTGTGCACCCGGGCCCGCATCCGGCGGTAGATGTCCAGGCCGACGCCCTCCCAGCGGTCCATGGACTCCTCGTCCATGGGGGCGATGTCGTAGAGCGCCACGAAGAGCTGGGAGCCGGGGTCCTCGACCACCGTCGCCAGGGCGCCCTCCCAGCCCATCTGCTCGCCGCCGAACGTGAGCCGCCAGCCGCTGAGCCAGCCGGTGCCGCGCAGCGGGGAGTGCGGTGCGCGGCGGGACATCAGCCGGGCGTCGAGGTTGCCGGCGTACGCGGCGTAGAGCGACATGCTTCCGAGGGTACGGGAGGTTCCTTGTCGGGCCCGTGGTACCGGAGGTTCGTTCGAGGGGCCGGGGAGAGCGCGCGCCGGGCCGCCCGCCGAGGGCGCCCGGGCCCCCTCGCCGGGCGGCTGCCGCCCGGCGGACGGGGGCCCGTCGAGGGGGCCCGGCGCCCCCGGGCGAGAGGCACCGACGGGCGTGCGGGACAATGGAGTACGTGACTCGGATCGTGATCATCGGTGGTGGACCCGGCGGATACGAAGCGGCCCTGGTGGCGGCCTCGCTCGGCGCGGAGGTGACCGTCGTCGACTGCGACGGTCTGGGCGGTGCGTCGGTGCTGACCGACTGCGTCCCGTCGAAGACGCTCATCGCCACGGCCGAGGTGATGACCACCTTCGACTCCTCCTACGAGGAGCTCGGCATCATCGTCGAGGACGACACCCCCTACAAGGAGCGCCCCGCGCGGGTGGTCGGCGTCGACCTAGGCAAGGTCAACCGACGGGTCAAGCGGCTGGCGCTGGCCCAGTCCCACGACATCACCGCGTCCGTCACCCGCGCCGGCGGCCGGGTGGTGCGCGGCCGCGGCCGGCTGGAGCCCGGCCAGGCGCCGGACGGCTCGCGCAAGGTCACGGTCACCGCCGCCGACGGCACGACCGAGGGCCTGATCGCCGACGCGGTGCTGATCGCCACCGGCGCGCACCCGCGCGAGATCCCGGACGCCCAGCCGGACGGCGAGCGGATCCTGAACTGGACGCAGGTCTACGACCTCACCGAGCTGCCCGAGGAGCTCATCGTCGTCGGTTCCGGTGTCACCGGTGCCGAGTTCGCCGGTGCCTACCAGGCGCTCGGCTCCCGGGTCACCCTCGTCTCCTCCCGCGACCGGGTGCTGCCGGGCGAGGACCCGGACGCGGCCGCCGTGCTGGAGGACGTCTTCCGCCGCCGCGGGATGAACGTCATGGCGCGGTCCCGGGCGCAGTCCGCGAAGCGGGTGGGCGACCGGGTCGAGGTCACCCTTGCCGACGGCCGGACGATCTCCGGCACGCACTGCCTGATGGCGGTGGGCTCCATCCCGAACACCGAAGGGATCGGCCTGGAGGGCGCCGGCGTCCGGCTCAAGGAGTCCGGGCACATCTGGACGGACAAGGTCTCCCGCACCTCCGCCCCCGGCGTCTACGCGGCCGGCGACTGCACCGGCGTGTTCGCGCTGGCGTCGGTCGCCGCCATGCAGGGCCGGATCGCGATGTACCACTTCCTCGGCGACGCGGTCACCCCGCTCAACCTCAAGACGGTCTCCGCCAACGTCTTCACCGACCCCGAGATCGCCACCGTCGGCTACACCCAGGCCGACGTCGACCAGGGCGTGATCGACGCCCGGGTGGTCAAGCTCCCGCTGCTGCGCAACCCGCGGGCCAAGATGCAGGGCATCCGCGACGGCTTCGTGAAGCTGTTCTGCCGCCCCGGTACGGGCATCATCGTCGGCGGTGTGGTCGTCTCGCCGCGGGCGAGCGAGCTGATCCACCCGATCTCCATCGCGGTGGACAACAACCTGACGGTCGAGCAGATCGCCAGCGCCTTCACGGTCTACCCCTCGCTGTCCGGCTCGCTCGCCGAGGTGGCCCGCCAGCTGCACACCCGGAAGTCGGCCGGCGCGTGACCGGCGCCCGCCGGCGCACACCGGGCGCCGTGCGGGCCAGGTGACGTAAGCGGACCCATGGAATGTTTGTGCCCATGGTGGGCACTTGGGGTGAAACGGTCCTGCACGGGTGGGATCGGGCGCCTCGTTCCATGGGCCTGAGGTCGGTCGCCGAAGAGGACAACTGACCAGGCAGCGCGCGGATTTGAACACGCACGGTGACGAGGATCGGGGCATGTGCATGCCGCATACCACGTCATGCGATGCCGTGTGAACAACTTCCGTTAATTGGTGCAACCTGCTGAAAACAGACGGTCGTTGGCGTTACTGTCAGTTTCGTGTTCGCTGCAGAACGTCGCCAATTGATCCTAGAAATGGTGCGCGCCAACGGGGCGGTTTCGCTCCGTGAGCTCGCCCGTGTCGTCCAGACCTCCGAAGTGACCGTACGGCGCGACGTGCGGGCGCTGGAGGCAGAGGGACTGCTCGACCGCCGGCACGGCGGAGCGGTCCTGCCGGGAGGCTTCACCCGGGAGTCCGGCTTCCCGCAGAAGTCCCACCTCGCGACCGCGGAGAAGACGGCCATCGCCGATCTCGCGGCCGGTTTCGTCGAGGAGGGCGAGGCCATCGTGGTCGGCGCCGGGACCACCACCCAGGAGCTGGCCCGCCGGCTCGCCAGGGTGCCCGGCCTGACCGTCGTCACCAACTCCCTGCTGGTCGCCCAGGCGTTGGCCCATGCCAACCGCGTCGAGGTGGTGATGACCGGCGGGACCCTGCGCGGTTCCAACTACGCGCTGGTCGGCAGTGGTGCCGAGCAGTCGCTCCAGGGACTGAGGGTCTCCCGTGCCTTCCTGTCGGGCAGCGGTCTGACCGCCGAGCGCGGGCTGTCCACCTCCAACATGCTCTCCGCCAGCGTCGATCGGGCGCTGGTGCAGGCGGCGGGGGAGGTGGTGGTGCTCGCCGACCACACCAAGCTCGGCTCCGACACCATGTTCCAGACCGTGCCGACGGACGTCATCACCCGGCTGGTGACCGACGAACCGCCGGCCCACGACGACCGGGCCGCCACCGAGCTCCAGGCGCTGGCCGACCAGGGCGTCCAGATCTCGGTCGCCAGCGGCGCGCTGCCCGGCCAGGGACCGGCCCAGCCCGGTATGGACGCCACGCCGCCGGAGCGCCGGGGCCCGCGGCGGGACGTGCCGCTGCCGGGCCAGCGGCGCAGCCACCCGGGCGGTGCGGCCGGTGCGCCGCAGTTGCGCCCGGCGGGCCCGCTGGCGGACGGCCGGGTGGCCGACCTGGCGCCCCGGCGCCGCTGAGCCGACGGGAGCGCGGGCGCCGGGCGGAGCCGGTCCGGCGCCGCCCGCCCCGGGGCTCCTGCGGCTGACCGGACGGGCCCTGCCCAGGGCCTGTCCGGGCCCTAAGGGGCGTCCGCCTGGTCCGTCGCGTCCGCCTTCAGGCCGCGCAGGGTCAGGGTCAGCAGCCGGTCGGCCAGTTCCGGGTCGTCGGGGGACTCCTCGGCGGCCAGCGCGATGCCGTTGGTGAGCTGCATCAGGTCGCCGATGACGACGTCCCGGCGCACCGCCCCGGCCCGTTGGGCGCGGGACAGCAGCGCGGCCCCGGCCTCGCCCAGCGGCACGCTGCACCGCGCCATCCCCGAACTCTCGTCCGCCGACGCCGTCATCAGGGCCCGCGACAGGCCCCGGTAGGTGCTGGCGTGGGTGATCAGCGTGCGCAGCCAGTCGACCAGCGCGGCACACGGCTGCGGGGCGTCGGCCAGCTCCCGGGCGTAGGCGCGCAGCGCGTCCACCTCGCCCTGGAAGACCGCGCCCATCAGGGCGGTGCGGTTGGGGAAGTGCCGGTAGAGGGTGCCGATGCCGACGCCGGCCCGGCGCGCGATGTCCTCCAGCGAGGTGTCCGTGCCGTGCTCGGTGAACGCCGTCCGGGCCTCGGCCAGCAGCCGTTCGTAGTTCCGGCGTGCATCGGCCCGCATGGGGCGTACCGCGGGCGTCTCCTCGGGCGCGGCCCCCGCCGCCCGCCGCTGCCCTGCCGTCTCGGTCGCCATCCGCCGTCCTTCCTCGATCCGGCCGGTCCCCGGTCCGGTCGTCCTGCTCCGACCTGCCGGCCGGCCCACCCCGGCCCGTGCGGGGAACTCCCCCCGCAGGCATTCTCGCCGTACCGCGCGGGGCGCGGGGAGAGCGCACCGTACGCGGACCCCGAGCGGGCGGAGCCGCCCGGCCCGGATGCGTCCAGCATGCCATCGCACCGCCGGTGGCCGGGGCGGGGCGCGGGCGCCGGGCTCCGGTGGACGGGCGGCGGCCGGCCGATGACGCCCCGGCGTACCGCGTGCATCGGGCCGGCGAACACCTCGGAAAGGCCGCAACGCCGCCCTTTCACAGGTCATCAAACCAGGCGCACAGAGGCCTTGCGGGGACGTCCGCAGGCCGTCCAGGAAGTCTGGGGAAACTACTGATGGGACTGACCAGCCGGCCCCTGCTCTACGCCGTGATCGCCCTCGCCGTGGCCTGTGTGGGGCTCACGGTCTGGCTCTGGCCGCGGTTCGCCGGGCGGGGATCGCGGGCGGTGCTGGGGCGGCTCGGGGTGATCGCCGGGACCCAGGTGGCGATCGTGGCGGTGCTCGGCCTGGTGGTGAACACCAACTTCCAGTTCTACGCGTCCTGGCACGAGCTGCTCGGCCTGTACGACGGGGCGCCCGAAGCGGTCGGCAAGTGGGGCGACGAGGGCAGGGCGGGGCCGGCCGGCGACCCGTCGAAGGGGCTGGTGCAGGCGT
Source organism: Streptomyces sp. NPDC093097 (assembly GCF_044754325.1). NCBI lineage: Bacteria > Bacillati > Actinomycetota > Actinomycetes > Kitasatosporales > Streptomycetaceae > Streptomyces > Streptomyces sp. NPDC093097. The sequence continues at coordinate 117,946 of NZ_JBIVOW010000002.1, read as the reverse complement.
CGGGCCCGGAGGGGCTGGACAAGGTGCACGGCGTGCCCAAGGGGCCGCCGGAGAAGAACGGCAAGGTCGAGACCGTGCGGATCGTCGGCAAGCGGACGAAGGTGGTGGACCCGGCCTACGTCTATCTGCCGCCGCAGTACTTCCAGAAGCAGTACGCCCGCCAGCGGTTCCCGGTCGTCGTCGCGCTCAGCGGCTACCCGGGCGGGATCTTCCTGCTCGGCCAGCACCTGCGGCTGCCGGAGACCGCCGGGAAGCTGATCCGTGACGGCTCCCTCCAGCCGACCGTCATCGTGATGCTGCGGCCCACCATCGCGCCGCCGCGGGACACCCAGTGCGTCGACGTCCCCGGCGGCCCGCAGGCCGAGACGTTCTTCGCCCAGGACGTCCCCGAGGCCCTGAGGTCGCGCTACCGGGTGGGCCGCGACCCGGGCGCCTGGGGCGTGCTCGGCTACTCCTCCGGCGGCAGCTGCGCCCTCCAGCTCACCATGCGCCACCCGGGCACCTACACCGCGGCGGCCGCCCTCTCACCCGACTACAAGGTCGCGGGCGACCCCACCACCGGCAACCTCTTCGGCGACGACAAGGACCGCGGCACCCGCCGCGAGCAGCACGACCTGATGTGGCGCCTGGCGCACCTGCCCGCCCCCGACGTCAACGTCCTGATCGGCACCAGCCGCACCGGCGAGAAGAACTACCCGGCGGCGCAGGCGTTCCTGGCCGCGGTCCGCCCGCCCATGAAGGCGGACGCGATCGTGCTCGACCACGGCAGCCACAACTTCGCCACCTGGCGGCGCGAACTGCCCGCCGCGCTCCAGTGGATGAGCCGGACGCTGGTGTTCCCGGAGGAGGACGCGGGGAAGCCGTAGCCCCCGCAGCACCGCGCGCACGGAAATGGGGCGGGCTCCCGGTACCGAGAGGTACCAGGAGCCCGCCCCCTGCGGTCCGGAGAGCCGCGTCAGTCCTTGATCTCGCAGATCACCGCGCCGGAGGTGAGGGCCGCGCCCACCTCGGCGGCCAGGCCCTTGACGGTGCCCGAGCGGTGCGCGTTGATGGGCTGCTCCATCTTCATCGCCTCCAGGACGACGACCAGTTCGCCCTCGGCGACCTGCTGGCCCTCCTCGACGGCGACCTTGACGATGGTGCCCTGCATCGGGGAGGCCAGGGTGTCACCGGAGGCCGCGCTGCCGGTCTTCTTGGCGGCCTTGCGCTTGGGCTTGGCGCCACCGGCGACCGCGGCGCGGGCCAGCGGCATGCCCAGCGAGGAGGGCAGCGAGACCTCCAGGCGCTTGCCGCCGACCTCGACGACGACCGTCTCGCGGGTGTCCGCCTCGGCCTCCTCGCCACCGGGCGCGGCGAACGGCTTGATCTCGTTGACGAACCCGGTCTCGATCCAGCGGGTGTGGATCGTGAACGGCTCGGTGGAGCCGGTGAGTTCGGGGGCGAACGCCGGGTCCGTCACCACCGTGCGGTGGAACGGGATGGCGGTGGCCATGCCCTCGACCTGGAACTCGTTCAGCGCGCGGGCGGCGCGCTGGAGCGCCTGCTCGCGGGTGGCGCCGGTGACGATCAGCTTGGCCAGCAGGGAGTCCCAGGCCGGGCCGATGACCGAGCCGGCCTCGACACCGGCGTCCAGGCGGACGCCGGGGCCCGACGGCGCGTCGAACCGGGTGACCGTGCCGGGCGCGGGGAGGAAGTTGCGGCCCGGGTCCTCGCCGTTGATGCGGAACTCGAAGGAGTGGCCGCGCACCGCCGGGTCGTCGTAGCCGAGCTCCTCGCCGTCGGCGATCCGGAACATCTCGCGGACCAGGTCCAGGCCGGTGACCTCCTCGGTGACCGGGTGCTCCACCTGGAGGCGGGTGTTGACCTCCAGGAAGGAGATGGTGCCGTCCTGGCCGACGAGGAACTCGCAGGTGCCGGCGCCCTCGTAGCCGGCCTCCTTGAGGATGGCCTTGGAGGCGCGGTACAGCTCCGCGTTCTGCGCCTCGCTCAGGAACGGCGCGGGGGCCTCCTCGACGAGCTTCTGGTGGCGGCGCTGGAGCGAGCAGTCACGGGTGGAGACGACGACCACGTTGCCGTGCTTGTCGGCCAGGCACTGGGTCTCGACGTGCCGGGGGCGGTCGAGGTAGCGCTCGACGAAGCACTCGCCGCGGCCGAAGGCGGCGACCGCCTCGCGGACCGCGGAGTCGTAGAGCTCGGGGACCTCTTCGAGGGTGCGGGCGACCTTCAGGCCGCGGCCGCCGCCGCCGAACGCCGCCTTGATGGCGATCGGCAGGCCGTGCTCCTTGGCGAAGGCGACGACCTCGTCGGCGCCGGAGACCGGGTCCGGGGTGCCGGCGACCAGCGGGGCGCCGGCGCGCTGCGCGATGTGCCGGGCGGCGACCTTGTCACCGAGGTCGCGGATGGCGTGCGGCGGCGGGCCGATCCAGGTCAGGCCGGCGTCGAGCACGGCCTGGGCGAACTCGGCGTTCTCGGAGAGGAAGCCGTAGCCGGGGTGGATGGCGTCCGCGCCGGAGTCGGCGGCCGCCTGGAGGACCTTGGCGATGTCCAGGTAGCTGGTGGCAGGGGTGTCACCGCCCAGGGCGTAGGCCTCGTCCGCGGCACGGACGTGCAGAGCGTCCCGGTCGGGGTCGGCGTAGACCGCCACGCTCCCGATCCCGGCGTCCCGGCATGCACGGGCAACGCGGACAGCGATTTCGCCACGGTTGGCGATGAGCACCTTGCGCACGATGGGTCCTTCCTGGGCGCTACGCCGCAACACACTGAACGCAGCGAGTTTAGGGACTGGCGACACCGCGTGCCGACCCGTTCTCCGGGGTGAGCTTGCCCACACGGAGCGTGCGCGCGGCGGGGGTGAGGGGCCTTGAGTCCGTTGGAATCCCAGGGTAGGCCCGGATCGGGCGGCTCTGGCTCGCGGCGCGATGTGGCCTAGGTCTCGAACCGCGGACGTCCGGCGAACCGTCAATTCTTTGTGGAGTCCCTACGAATGGGGGAGTGAAAGTTTTCGGGTGGGCGCGGCGGGCGGGGGTATGCCGAAGAGGGGGTGCGCGCGCTGCCGCAGACCCCTTGCCGCAGCCGTTGCCCGCCCCCAAGCTCTTCACGAGCGGGGGGTGCCCCCCTGTAGCGTGCGCGATGCGCCGTTTTCCGTACTCCCGGTAACGGCTCGTGACGGCGGCGCGTGACGGCGGAAGAAGTGGGGTGGGTGCGGTGGTGGCGGTGCGCAGACCGGCGGCCCTGGTGGCGGCGGTGGTCCTGATCCTGGAGGCGGCCGGCATCCTGCTGCTGAACTGGATCCTGAGCATCGTGGTCGCCCGGCAGCAGATGTCCCTGGCCGGCCTGCATCCGGGCACCATGTCCGCGGGCGCCTGGACCGGGGGTGCGCTCTTCGCCCTCTTCCTCCTCTTCTGCGCCGCGGTGCTGCTGTACGGCGCCGTGCGGGACCGGGCGCCGGCCCTCCTCCCGCGGATCGCGCTGATCTGCTGCGCCGTGGTGCACGGCGTCCTCGGGGCGCTCGCCGTCGGGATGGTCGGCTGGCCGGCGTTCGCCGCCGCGATGGTGGTGCTGGCGCTGCTCGTGGCGACCCTGGTCGGCTACGGCGAGCCCGGCCCCGCCCCGGCTTGAGGACTTCGCCGCGGGCGGCGCCCCCGCCTGACCGCCCGCCGCGCCCGAACTCCCGGTGCGGTGGCCCCTGTTGGGCGTGCGGCACCTCCCCCGCGGCCGCCCGGATCGCCCTTGTAGGCTCTTCGGGCCGTTCGTCGCGCGCCCGCCCCACGGGGCCGGGCCGCGGGACGGTGGCCAACAGGAGAAGACACGGGGGAGGGGCCCATGGGGCCGCAGGGCAGGGGTATGGGCGAACCGGAGCGGTTCGACCCGATCGGCCCCTATCTCGTGCTGAGCCGGCTCGACGATCCGGCGTCCCCCGTGCCCGTACCGGAGCGCCGCTATCTGGCGCGCAGCGCGGACGGCGACCGGACGGTGCTGCTCGGCGCGGCGCTGCCCGGTGCGGACCCCGACCGCTTCCGCGCCGAGGCGGAGACCTCCCGCTATCTGCTCGGGCCGTGGGCGTCGCCGGCCACCGAGGTCGCCGGAGCGGGCGGGACGCCCTGGCACGCCCGCCCCTACCTGCCGGTGCTGCCGCTGCCCGCCGCCCTCGCCGTGCACGGCGGCCCGCTGCCCGAGCGCACCGTCCGCGCCCTGGGCGCCGCCGTCGCGGAGACCCTGATCATCGGCCACGGGCAGGGCCTCAGCCACGGCGGGGTCTGCCCGGCCGCGGTGCTGCTGGCCGCCGACGGGCCCCGGCTCGGCTGCTTCGGCGCCGTCCGGGCCGCCGCCGCGGACGGCACCCCGCGCTCCGGGCTGCCCGGCCTGGAGTCCGGCAGCCTGCCGCCGGAGCAGGCCGCGGGCGGCCCCACGCTGCCGGCCGGCGATGTCCACGCGCTCGGCGCCACACTGGCGTACGCGGCCACCGGCCACACCGTGCCCGAACGGGAGGAACTGCCCGCCGGGCTGCGGGCGTTGGTCGCCGCCTGCCTGGCGCGGGACCCGGCCGCCCGGCCGCGGCCCGCCGAACTCCTCGACGCGCTCGTCCCCGCCGCGCAGGACGGTCCGGCGCGGCCGTCCGACGGCGCCGCCGCGCCGGCCGGCCGGGCCGCCGCCGCGCTCGGCCCCGGCTGGCTGCCCGGCCGGGTGATCGCCGCGCTGGCCCGCCAGTCGGCGGCGCTGCTGGCGGCCGACATCCCCGCCGCGCACCGCCCGTCCGCCCCGGCCCGCCCGGCCCCGCCCGCGCCCGCCGTGCCGCCCACCCCCGCGCCGGCCGGCGCCACGCTCGCCCTCGCCCCCACCCGCCGCCAGGACTGAACCCCGTGCCCCTTCCGCTCACCCACGACGATCCGCCCGGCTTCGGCCCGTACCGCCTGCTCGCCCGGCTGGGCAGCGGCGGTATGGGCACCGTCTACCTGGCCCGTTCGCCGGGGGGCCGCACCGTGGCGGTCAAGACGATGCACGCCCGGATCGCCCGGGACGCCGCCTTCCGCACCCGCTTCCGCCTGGAGGTGGACGCCGCGCGGACCCTCGGCGGACGCCACGGCGCCCGGGTCGTGGACGCCGACCCCGCCGCCGACACCCCCTGGCTGGCCACCGAGTACGTCCTCGGGCCGCCGCTCGACGAGGCGGTGGAGCGGTCCGGGCCGCTGCCCGAGGCCGCGGTGCGCGCCCTCGGCGCGGCGCTGTGCGGGGCGCTGGGGCACCTGCACGGCGCCGACGTCGTCCACCGCGACCTCAAACCGTCCAACGTCATGCTCACCGCGCACGGCCCGAAGGTCATCGACTTCGGCATCGCCCGCGCTCTCGGCGACCCGCGGCCGACCCGCACCGGCTCCGCCGCCGGCACCCCGGCCTTCATGTCGCCGGAGCAGGCGTCCGGTCAGGAGCACGCCCCCGCCGGCGACGTCTTCGCGCTCGCCGGGGTGCTGGTCTTCGCCGCCACCGGCCGTGGCTCGACCAGGCCGTCGAGGCACACGGTCCGTTCGACGAGGCGGCGGTGCGGGCCCTGGCCGCGTCCCTCGCCCGCACCCTCGCCGCCGGCCTGATCCACCGCGACCTCAAACCGCCGAACATCGTCCTGACCTCGTCCGGCCCGCGCATCATCGACTTCGGCATCGCCCGCCCCGAACACGGGCTGACCCTCACCACCACCGGCCAGATCCCGGTCACCCCCGGCTACGGCGCCCCCGAGCAGGTCCTGGGCCGCCGGGTCGCCCCGTCCGCCGACCTCTTCTCGCTGGGCGCCGTCCTGGTCTACGCGGCCAGCGGCCGGCGGGCCTTCGACGGCGAGCACATCCCCGCCGTCCAGTACCGCGTGGTCCACGACGCACCCGACGTCAGCGGGGTGCCCGCACCGCTGACCCCGCTCATCGGACCGCTGCTGGCCAAGGACCCCGCCGCCCGCCCCACCCCACCGGAGGTCGCCGCCGCCTTCGCCCCGTCCCGGAACGCCGACCGGGCCTGGCGCCGCGGCCCGGTCGCCCAGGAGATCACGGAGCGGGAGCGCGCCATCAGCGAGCTGACCACCCTCACCGCGGACCCGGGGCCCGGCACCCCGGTGTCGCGGCGCCGGATGCTGCTCGGCTTCGCGGCCGGCGGGGCGGTGCTCGCCGCCGGCGGGGGCGCGGCCGCCCTGTGGTGGCCGCGCCTGCGCCCTCCGGTGAAGAAGGCCGACCTGTTCGCCTTCCCGCCGGCCGCCGAGACCCCCATGGCACACGTGCTGAACGCGGACGACGGCGACTTCGTCGTCGGCGGATCGCCGACGGCGCTGTGGGGGCCGGGCAAGGCCGTCGCCGACGACTCACCCGGGCCGCTGCCGGTCCGGGACGTCATCGTCTTCGGCGCGGTCGGCGGCGGGATCGCCGCCCACAACGTGGTGGACGGCAAACGCCGTTGGGCGGTCCGCGACCTCAAGGCGACCGGCCGCTACCTCTCCCTCTCGGACCGCCTGATCGCGGCCGTGGACACCAAGGGGACGCTGCGCACCTTCGTCCCCTCCACCGGCGAGCCCCGGTGGACCGCCGACGCCGGGGCGGCCGCCCTGCTGGGCGCCGACGACACGTGCGTCTACGTCCTGACCCAGGACCACCGGCTGCGCGCCGTCGGCCGCTTCGACGCGAGGATCCGCTGGACCGCGCCGCTCGACGCCCCGTTCCGCACCGCGGTCAACCCGCCCGGTGTCGTCGCCCACGGCCGCCTGGTCGTCGGCACCACCGACGGCGACGTCCTCGCCGTCGACACCGCCGACGGCCGCCGGGTCTGGGACCTGCGCCACCAGTCCGACGACTTCGTCCGCCCCACCTGCTACGGCAGCACCGTCTACCTCAACGGCCTTTCGATGACCGCCCGCAGGATCACCGACGGCAAGGAACTGTGGACGGTCAAGCGGCGCAGCCTGATGAACGAGCCCGGTACGAAGTGGAGCCCGGTGACCCCCACCGCCGACGCCCTCTACGCCACCTGCCAGGCATACCTGCACAGCAGGTCCACGCTCCCCGACAGATGGAGCCCCAAGGACGGCAGCAAGGGCTTCCAGCTCCGCGGCGCCTCCAACCTCGACACCCCCGTCGTCCTCCAGGGACAGGGCCTGTGGACGATCGAGCGCGAGGGCTTCTGCGAGGTCAACGCGATGGACGCGGCGGACGGCCGGATGGTCTGGACGTACGAGCTGCCCAAGGCCGAGCGCCAGTGGCTGGTGGCCGACGGCAACCGCGTCTTCGCCCTGAACGACCGGTCGCTCCACGCGCTCCCGGTGTTCTGACCGCGGGGGGCCGCCGCCCCCGCGCCGCTCAGGCCCACAGATCGGTGATCGTGATGCCCAGGTCGGCCAGCAGGCGGCGGAAGAGCGGCAGCGACAGGCCGATGACGTTGCCCGGGTCGCCGTCGATCCCGTCGATGAACGGCGCCGAGCGGCCGTCGAGGGTGAACGCGCCCGCCACGTACAGGGGTTCACCGCTGGCCACGTAGGCGGCGATCTCGGCGTCACCGGGCTCGCCGAAGCGGACCGTGGTGGACGCGGTGGCCGAGACCTGCCGGCCGGAGGCGGTGTCGATCACGCAGTGGCCGGTGCGCAGGATGCCGGACCGGCCGCGCATGGACTTCCACCGGGCGGTGGCGTCCTCGGCGTCCGCCGGCTTGCCCAGCGCCCGCCCGTCCAGCTCCAGCACCGAGTCGCAGCCGACGACCAGGGCGCCGGCGGCCTCCGGGCGGGCGGCGACCGCGGCGGCCTTCGCCTCGGCCAGCACCCGGGCCAGCTCCTCGGGGGTGGCGGCGGTGAGCGCGTCCTCGTCCACCCCGCTCACCACGACCTCCGGCGCCAGTCCGGCCTGCCGGAGCAGACCGAGACGGGCCGGGGACTGGGAGGCGAGGACGAGACGGCGGGGGCGGGGAGCTTCGGTCATGCCCGCCATCGTACGGAGCGCGCGGCCCCCGGTGGGCCGGGGTCCGGGGGAGGGCGGCCGACCAGCCCTTCTCCCCCGGACCGCCGCGATCTTCGCGGCGCCGCTCAGCCCTTGTCGAGCACGGCCTCCATGACCGACTTCGCGATCGGCCCGCCCAGCTTCCCGCCGGCGATCTCCGAACGCGGCATGTCCATGTCCTTGGGGTCGACGAAGACCGCCACCGCCACCGGGGAGCTGCCGTCGGGCAGCTTGGCGTACGAGACGAACCACGCGTACGGCCGCTCGTCGTTCACGTTCGCGCCGTGCTGCGCCGTACCGGTCTTGCCGCCGACCGGCACTCCGTCGATCTTCGCCTTCGACGCGGTGCCGTCCGAGACGGTGTACTCCATCATCTCCTGCACCTTCAGCGCGGTGTCCTTGGAGACCGCCTGCGGGTCGTCGGGGTGGAGCGGCGTCGGCTCGAACTTCTCGATCGTCGACAGGTCGGGACCGCGCAACTCCTCGACCAGGTACGGCTTCATCACCTTGCCGTTGTTGGCGATACCGGCCGCGACCATCGCCATCTGGAGCGGGGTGCTGGTGACGCTGCCCTGGCCCATACCGGTCAGCGCGGTCTGCGGCTGGTCCAGCTTGCTCGGGTAGCCGCTCACCGCGGACCGCACCGGAACGAACTGCTCGGCGTTGAACCCGAACTTCTCCGCGGTCTGGCGCATCTTGTCCGTGCCCAGCTTGTGCGCGGCGTCCAGGAAGACGTTGTTGCAGGACCACTGCATACCGGTCTTCAGCGACGCCTTGTCGCAGGGCGCGCCCGCCACGTCGTTGCCGACCTGCGTACGCGTCTGCGGCAGGGTGTACGGCGCCGGGGCGCCGGAGGAGGCGTTGATGTCGCTGACGGTGCCGTGCTCCAGGGCCGCGGCGGCGGTGAGCACCTTGAAGGTGGAGCCGGGCGGGTAGATCTCGCGCAGCGCCCGGTTGTTCATCGGCTTGGCCTTGTCGCGGTCGAGGGCGAGGTACTTCTCCCCCTCCGGGCCGGTCAGCCCCGCGAAGGTCGAGGGGTCGTAGGACGGCGTGCTGGCCAGCGCCAGGATCTTGCCGGACCGCGGGTCGAGGGCGACCACCGCGCCGGTGGCGTGCAGATCCGTCAGCCCCTTGTACGCGGCGCGCTGCGCCTTCTCGCTGATGGTGGTCAGCACATCGCCGCCGCGCGGCTTCTCGCCCGTGAGCATCCCCCGCGCCCGGTTCAGGAAGAGCCGGTCGTCCTTGCCGTTGAGGACCTTCTTGTAGACGCCCTCCAGCATGGTCTCGCCCGCGGCCTGCCGGGCGTAGCCGGTGACCGGGGCGTACATCGCGCCGTCGGTGTAGGTCCGCTTGTACCTGAAGTCGCCGCTGGTCTGGGCGGACCCGGTGATCGGCTTGCCTTCCACGACGATGTTGCCGAGCGGGTACGAGTACGCCTCGATCTTCACCCGGCGGTTGTTGTCGTCGTTGGCGAGTTGGTCGGCCTGCACGAACTGCACCCAGGTCACCCGGACCAGCAGGGCGAGCACCAGCACCCCGCAGAAGACGGCTATGTGTCTGAGCGGCCTGTTCATGATCTCCCCTCCGCCCGGTGGGCGGCCGGCCCGTCACTGCGTGGCCGGGTGCCCGAATTGCACTGTCAAGAGAGGAAGATGCGTTTGAGGCTGCTGCGGTTGCGGAGAATGGCGAGATCCATGAGGCGGGTGGGATTCGGCCCGCAGTGAGACCGCGGGAACCGCGCGCCCCCGGAGGGGCGTCACTTGATCACGACGACCAGCGTCCCCACCATGATCGCCGTGGCCAGCACGATGCCCATCCGACGGAGCTTCGCCTGTACCTCGCGCAGCTCCTCGGGCGGTTCATCGGGCGGATCGGACCACAGCATGAACGCGATCCTCCGCCCCGAACGACGACGGCGCCTGAGTACGCGTACTCAGGCGCCGCCCCCGCGAAGGACTAGTCAGTGCACCGTGCACTGAACTGGTGTCGCAGTGTCACCAGCGGCAACACCGGGCACTGGCGTCACCGCGGCCAGTAACTCGTCCGCCAGGCCCGCGGCCCCGGATGCGGCAGCCGCGAGCGGGCCGGCACCGTCGCCGCCGGATCCGACCACTCGCTGCCCCGGGTGCCGGCCTCCGGCGCACCACCGCCGGCGGCCACCGCCGCCGCCCGGGCCTTCACCACCGCCAGCGCGGCGGCCAACTCCTCCGGGGTGGGATTGCCCCGCACGACCTTGATCATCGTCAACCGACCTCCTCAGGCGGGGACTACAGCGGGATGTTGCCGTGCTTCTTCGGCGGCAGCGCCTCCCGCTTGTTGCGCAGCGTGCGCAGCCCGCGGACGATGTGCCGCCGGGTCTCGGACGGCATGATCACCGCGTCCACGTAGCCCCGCTCGGCCGCCACGTACGGGTTCAGCAGCGCGTCCTCGTACTCCTGGATCAGCTCCTGGCGGCGCGACTCCTGCGCCGTCGGGTCCTCGATCGCGGCCAGCGTCCGGCGGTGCAGGATGTTCACCGCGCCCTGCGCGCCCATCACCGCGATCTGCGCGGTCGGCCACGCGAGGTTCAGGTCCGCACCCAGGTGCTTGGACCCCATGACGTCGTACGCGCCGCCGAACGCCTTGCGGGTGATCACGGTGATCAGCGGGACCGTGGCCTCCGCGTAGGCGTAGATCAGCTTGGCGCCGCGCCGGATGATCCCGTCGTACTCCTGGTCCGTCCCCGGCAGGAAGCCCGGCACGTCGACGAAGGTCAGCACCGGGATGTTGAACGCGTCGCAGGTCCGCACGAACCGCGCGGCCTTCTCGCTCGCGTTGATGTCCAGGCAGCCGGCGAACTGCAGCGGCTGGTTGGCCACCACGCCGACCGAGTGGCCCTCGACCCGCCCGAAGCCGGTGAGGATGTTCGGTGCGAACAGCGCCTGGGTCTCCAGGAATTCGCCGTCGTCCAGCACGTGCTCGATCGCGGTGTGCATGTCGTAGGGCTGGTTCGCCGAGTCCGGGATCAGCGTGTCCAGCTCGCGGTCGGTGTCCGAGACCGCCAGGTCCGCGTCCTCCGGGAACGCCGGGGCGTCCGAGAGGTTGTTGGACGGCAGGTACGACAGCAGGCCCTTCACATACTCGATGGCGTCCTTCTCGTCGCCCGCCATGTGGTGCGCCACACCCGAGGTGGTGTTGTGCGTGCGGGCGCCGCCCAGCTCCTCGAACCCGACGTCCTCACCGGTGACGGTCTTGATGACGTCCGGCCCGGTGATGAACATGTGCGAGGTCTGGTCGACCATCACCGTGAAATCCGTTATGGCCGGCGAATACACCGCGCCGCCCGCGCACGGACCCACGATCAGGGAAATCTGCGGCACCACACCCGACGCATGCACATTGCGCCGGAAAATCTCCGCGAACAGTCCGAGGGCGGCCACCCCCTCCTGAATTCGGGCGCCGCCGCCGTCATTGATCCCGATGACCGGGCAGCCGTTCTTCAGCGCGAAGTCCATCACCTTGACGATCTTCTCGCCGTAGACCTCGCCGAGCGAGCCGCCGAAGATCGTGAAGTCCTGCGAATACACGCACACCGGCCGCCCGTCGACGGTCCCGTACCCGGTGACGACACCGTCGCCGTACGGCCGGTTCTTCTCGATCCCGAAATTCGTCGACCGGTGCCGAGCGAATTCGTCCAGCTCGACGAACGAGCCTTCATCCAGCAGGAGATCGATGCGCTCACGCGCCGTCAACTTCCCCTTGGCATGCTGCTTTTCCACCGCGCGGGCGGAGCCGGCATGGGTGGCTTCCTCGACCCGCCGCTGCAAATCCGCCAATTTGCCCGCGGTGGTGTGGATGTTTGCTTCCGGTTCGGACATCGGGATGCGGCTCCTGCTCGTCCTGGACTGGCACTCGTACGAAAGGGAGGTACGGGTGTGGCTACCGCTTCGTAGCGTATCGGCGGGACTGCTCTGCGGCACTGCGTCGTTGACCACACCTAGGCTGGGGCCATGACGCCTCAACCACCGGAAAACCGGGACAAAGACGCCGGTCGCTGGAGCGATCTGAGCCGCCCGCCGCTGAACGCCGGCGCACTGCGCCGGGCGCTCCTGCGACCCGGCACGCTCTGGTCCGCACTGGACGTCGTCCCCGTCACCGGGTCCACCAACAGCGACCTCGTGGCCCGGGCCGCGGCCGGCGAACTGAGCGAGGGCGCGGTGCTCGTCGCCGAGGAGCAGTCCGCCGCCCGCGGCCGCCTGGACCGCCGCTGGTCCGCGCCGCCCCGCTCGGGCCTCTTCGTCTCCGTCTACCTCACCCCCACCGTCCCGCTCGCCCGCTGGGGCTGGCTCCCGCTCCTCGCCGGCGTGGCCACCGCCGCCGCCCTCTCCCGCTCCGCCGGCGTCGACACCGCCCTGAAGTGGCCCAACGACGTCCTGGTCACCGTGGACGGCGTCGAGCGCAAGGCCGGCGGCATCCTCGCCGAACGCGCCGCCGACGGCGTCGTCCTCGGCATCGGCCTCAACGTCTCCCTCACCGCCGACGAACTCCCCGTCCCCACCGCCGCCTCGCTCGCCCTGGCCGGCGCCCGCAACCTCGACCGCGACCCGCTGCTCCGCGCCGTCCTGCGCTCCCTGGAGCACTGGTACGGCGAGTGGCAGGCGGTCGACGGCGACCCGGCCGCCTGCCGCCTCCAGGAGGCGTACGCGGCGGGCTGCGCGACGCTGGGGCGGCAGGTGCGGGCGGAGCTGCCGGGCGACCGCTCCCTTGTGGGCGAGGCCGTCGCGCTCGACGCCGACGGCCGCCTCGTCCTGGCCACCCCCGACGGCGTCCAACACCCCGTCGACGCGGGCGACATCGTCCATCTGCGCCCGGCGGCCGGGGGCTACGCGTAGCTTCCGCCGCCGCCCGCCGGGGTGCGGCGGTGCGTGTGTTCCGCCAGGGTCGGGCGGGGCGCAAACGCCACCGCCACCCCGGCGCGGGAGGCGGGCCGACGCCGGTGACCACGTGAGGTGGAGCACACCTGCCGTATCGTTGAGGCGGTCCGCCAGGGAGTGGATCATGGGCGAGCAGCGAGATCGGAAGGGCAGTGCGCAGGGATCGGACAGGGAGCGGCCGGTGACCCCGGACGACGCGGGGGCCACCTCGCGCGGGGCGGACGCCGAGGGCGACGCGGTGGGTGAGGCCCCCGCGGGTGATCCCGCAAGCGGCGACGGCGCAGTGACAGAGAACGGCGACGGCGCAGTGACGGACAGCGGCGACGGCCCGGAGACGGCCGGCGACGACAACGGTGAGGGCAACGGCGAGAACACCCTCGCCGTCAAGCTCGAACAGCTCATCCTCGGTGCCGAACGCCGCTACACGCCGTTCCAGGCGGCCCGCAGCGCCGGCGTCTCCATGGACCTGGCGGCACGCTTCTGGCGGGCCATGGGGTTCGCGGACATCGGCCAGGTCAAGGCCCTGACCGAGGCCGATGTGCTGGCCCTGCGCCGGCTCGCCGGTCTGGTCGAGTCGGGGCTGCTGAGCGAGGCGATGGCCGTGCAGGTCGCGCGGTCCACGGGGCAGACCACGGCCCGGCTCGCCGACTGGCAGATCGACTCCTTCCTGGAGGGGCTGACCGAGCCCCAGGACTCCGGCCTGACCCGTACGGAGATCACCTATCCGCTGGTCGAACTGCTCCTCCCGGAGCTGGAGGAGTTCCTCGTCTACGTGTGGCGGCGGCAGCTGGCCGCGGCCACCGGGCGGGTGGTCCAGGCGCAGGACGACGCGGAGATGGTGGACCGGCGGCTGGCGGTCGGGTTCGCCGACCTGGTCGGGTTCACCCGGCTGACCCGGCGGCTGGAGGAGGAGGAACTGGGCGAGCTGGTCGAGGCGTTCGAGACCACGGCCGCCGACCTGGTCGCCGCGCACGGCGGGCGGCTCATCAAGACGCTCGGCGACGAGGTGCTGTTCGCGGCGGACGACGCCGGGGTGGCCGCCGAGATCGGACTGCGGCTCATCGAGACCATGGGCCACGACGAGACGATGCCCGAGCTGCGGGTGGGCATCGCCTTCGGCACCGTCACGACCCGGATGGGCGATGTCTTCGGGACGACCGTCAATCTGGCCAGCCGGCTGACCTCGATAGCGCCCAAGGACGCCGTGCTGGTGGACCAGGCGTTCGCGGAGGAGCTGGGGCGTACCGGCGAGGCGCCGGTCTCCGAGGCGGACGCCGCGGCCGCGGAGAAGGCGGCCCAGGAGGGCACCGGCAGCCCGCCGCCCCCGTACCGCTTCGCGTTGCAGCCGATGTGGCAGCGGCCGGTGCGCGGGCTGGGCGTCGTCGAGCCGTGGATGCTGACCCGGCGCGGGTGAGGAGCGCCCGCCCGGGCCGGCCCCTGCCGCAAACCGCCGCGAGCTGACATGATCCTCAACGGTCGAGTCAACGAGCGTTAACCGGGAATCGGGCGGGCGGTATGAGCGACAAGAGCGGTATGCAGCGGTTCGGTGCGGACGGATGGGTCGGCGTCGAGCGCCACGGCTTCGTGGCGGAGCTGGTCATGGACCGGCCGAAGGCGATGAACGCGGTGTCGACGGCGATGGCCGACGCGCTGGCGGAGGCGTGTGCCGCGCTGGCCGCGGACCGTTCCGTGCGGGCGGTGGTGCTCAGCTCCACCCATGAGCGGGCGTTCTGCGTGGGCGCCGACCTCAAGGAGCGGAACTCCTTCACCGACGCCGACCTGATGAGGCAGCGGCCGCGGACCCGGGCCGCGTACACCGGGGTGCTGGAGCTGCCGGTGCCGACCCTCGCCGCGGTCCACGGCTTCGCGCTCGGCGGCGGCTACGAACTGGCGCTGGCCTGCGATCTGATCGTCGCGGACGGGACCGCGGTGGTGGGGCTGCCGGAGGTGTCGGTGGGGGTCATCCCCGGGGGCGGCGGGACGCAGTTGCTGCCGCGCCGGGTGGGGGCGGCGAAGGCGGCCGAGCTGGTCTTCACCGCGCGCCGGGTGCCGGCGGCCGAGGCCGGTGAGCTCGGTCTGGTGGACCGGGTGGTGGCGGACGGGCAGGACCGGGCGGAGGCGCTGGAGCTGGCCACCGCGATCGCCCGCAACTCGCCGGTCGGGCTGCGCGCCGCCAAGCGCGCCATGCGGCTGGGGCAGGGACTGGACCTGCGGGCCGGGCTGGATCTGGAGGACGGTGCCTGGCGGAGCGTGGCGTTCTCGGGGGACCGGGCCGAGGGCGTCGCCGCGTTCAACGAGAAGCGGGACCCGGACTGGCCGGGGGAGTGACCCCGCGATCCGCTCCTTCCGGTGGTCGTCGGCCGGCCGGAAGGGGCGAACGGAGCCAATCATTCCTACGCTGTAGTACAGAGCGTGCTCACGGTGACGGAATGTGAGGATCCGGTGGCGGGCGAGGGTGACGTGAGGCTGCGGGCCGTGGTGGCACTGGCCCAGGCGTTGGCGGCCGCGCCCACGCTGCGCGAGGCGGCCCGGGCCGCGGCGCAGGGGGTGCGGCAGGCACTGGGGGGCTCCTTCGCGGCGCTCTCCAAGTGGGAGCGCGAGCGGGGGCAGCTGCGCGTACTGGCGAACGTCGGTGAACTCGCCCCGGAGGAGCGGGAGTTCCCCGACGACGAGACGTATCCGGTGCACGAGTTCCCGGAGATCGTCGGGTTCCTGCACGAGCGGTGGGCCGGCGGCGGGGAGCCCGACGCGTGGGTGGAGGTCGCCGAGGACGGACCGGCCGCGGGGGAGCACCGCGCCCCGTACAACCACCAGCGGGTGGCGGCCCTGCGGCGGCGCGGCCGGGGCTGCTGCGTGGTGGCCCCGATCGTGCTGCACGGCCGGGCGTGGGGCGAGGTGTATGTGGCGCGGCGGCCCGGCGAGCCGGTGTTCGGGCGGGCGGACGCCGACTTCGCGACCGTGCTGGCCGCCGTCGCGGCTGCCGGGATCGCCCAGACCGAGCGGCTCGCGGAGGCCCGCCGGCTGGCGTTCACCGACGCGTTGACCGGGCTGGCCAACCGCCGGGCGGTCGACGTGCGGCTGGACCAGGCGCTGGAGCGGCACCGCGCCGGCGGGCTGGTGGTCAGCCTGGTGGTGTGCGATCTGAACGGGCTGAAGCATGTCAACGACTCCCGGGGGCACGCGGTCGGCGACCGGCTGCTGGAGCGCTTCGGTTCGGTGCTGTCGCTGTGCGGCGCGATGCTGCCGGGGACGCTCGCGGCGCGGCTGGGCGGGGACGAGTTCTGCCTGCTGGCGGTCGGGCCGGAGGCCGACGAGGTGGTCAAGGTGGCCGGTGAACTGTGCGCGCGGGCCGCGGAGTTGGACCTCGGCGAGGGGGTCGCGGTCGGGGTCGCCTCGACCGGCGATCCGATCGGGCAGGTGCGCAGCGCCCGCCGGCTCTTCCGGCTCGCGGACGCCGCCCAGTACCGGGCCAAGGCGGCGCGGTCGGGCGAGCCGGTGGTGGCCGGGCGGCACGGCGGCGCACAGGACCCGGTCGTACGGCTGGCGGATTCGCCGGAGCCGGCGCCGGGGCCGGAGCGGCGGAGGTTCCGGAGGTGAGGCGGGCCGGTGCCGGGGTGCGCCCGGCCCGGACGGTGATCTGATCGGCGAGGATGGTCAGGAAATCGGGTGGTGACATCCAGCGATTCAGTCTCTAGGGTGCCTGAATATGGATATGCACACTGTGGTGCTGGGGACGTCCGGCACCACCGCACAGGACGTCATCGCGGTGGCCCGCGGCGCGGCCCGGATCGAGCTGTCCGAGGAGGCCAGCGCCGCCGTCGCCGCCTCCCGCGCCTTCATCGACGAGCTCGCCGCCAAGCCGGAACCGGTCTACGGCGTCTCCACCGGCTTCGGCGCGCTCGCCGTCCGCCACATCAGCCCCGAGCTGCGCGCCCAGCTCCAGCGCAACATCGTGCGCTCGCACGCGGCCGGCATGGGCCCGGCCGTCGAGCGCGAGGTGGTCCGCGCCCTGATGTTCCTGCGGCTGAAGACGCTCGCCTCCGGGCACACCGGCGTCCGCCCGGTGGTCGTCGAGACCATGGCCGCGCTCCTGAACGCCGGCATCACCCCGGTCGTCCACGAGTACGGCTCGCTCGGCTGCTCCGGCGACCTGGCCCCGCTCTCGCACTGCGCGCTGACGCTGATGGGCGAGGGCGAGGCGGAGGGCCCCGACGGCGTCGTCCGGCCGTCCGGCGAGCTGCTGGCCGCGCACGGCATCGAGCCCGTCGAACTCCGCGAGAAGGAGGGGCTGGCGCTCCTCAACGGCACCGACGGCATGCTCGGCATGCTGGTGATGGCCTGCGCCGACCTGGCCCGGCTGTTCACCTCCGCGGACATCACCGCCGCGCTCTCCCTGGAGGCGCTGCTCGGCACCGACAAGGTCCTCGCACCCGAGCTGCACGCCATCCGCCCGCACCCCGGCCAGGCCGCCTCGGCCGCCAACATGCTGGCGTTCCTTGCCGGTTCCGGCCTCACCGGCCACCACCAGGACGACGCCCCGCGCGTCCAGGACGCCTACTCCATCCGCTGCGCCCCCCAGGTCGCCGGCGCCGGCCGGGACACCCTCGCGCACGCCCGCCTGGTCGCGGACCGGGAGCTGGCCGCCGCCGTCGACAACCCCGTCGTGCTGCCCGACGGCCGGGTGGAGTCCAACGGCAACTTCCACGGCGCGCCGGTCGCCTACGCGCTGGACTTCCTCGCCATCGCCGCGGCCGACCTCGGCTCCATCGCCGAGCGCCGCACCGACCGCCTCCTGGACAAGAACCGCTCGCACGGGCTGCCCGCCTTCCTCGCCGGCGACCCCGGCGTCGACTCGGGCCTGATGATCGCCCAGTACACCCAGGCCGCGCTGGTCAGCGAGCTGAAGCGGCTGGCCGCCCCGGCGTCGGTGGACTCCATCCCGTCCTCCGCGATGCAGGAGGACCACGTCTCCATGGGCTGGTCGGCGGCGCGCAAGCTGCGCACCGCGGTGGACAACCTCACCCGGATCGTCGCCGTCGAGCTCTACGCGGCGACCCGCGCCGTCGAGCTGCGCACCGGCCTGACGCCGGCACCGGCGACCCGCGCGGTGGTGGACGCGCTGCGCGCCGCGGGCGTCCAGGGGCCGGGCGAGGACCGCTTCCTGGCGCCGGACCTGGAGGCGGCGTACGCCTTCGTCCGGGACGGGAAGCTGGTGGCGGCGGCGGAGTCGGTCACGGGCGAGCTTGCCTGACGGCCCGTCAACTCCCGTTCGGTGCCGTATGCCTGTGCGCATGCCTGTGTGCTGTCATGCGGCATCGGGCGGGAGTGAGCGGCGTCGGTCGGCTGTGGTGGCTGCGGTCGCCTGTCCGGCCTGCGTCGGCCTGCGTCGGCCTGCGGTGGCCTGCGGTGGCCTGCATCGGCCTGCGTCGGTCGATGGTGGTCGCGCCGGGTGTGCCGAGCGGTGCGGCCCGGCTCAGGCGGACTCGTCGCGGGTGCGGCGTACGGAGTAGCCGACCAGGGCGGCGCCGAGCGCCAGGCAGCTCGCGCCGCCCACCACATAGGGCGTGGTGTCCGGGCTGCCGGTGTCGGCGAGGTAGTGGTGCGGGCCGCCGTCCGCGGCGTGGTCGCCGCCCGGCCGGGTCGTGGTGGAGCTGCTGCCGGCGTCCTGCGCACCGGAGTTCGGCCGGTCGGCGGACGTGCCGCCGGAGTGCCGCTCGGAGCCGGCCGCCTCCGAGACGTTCGCCCGCCCGGGGCCGACCGGTACGGATGCCGCGTGGAGGCCGGAACGTGGCGCTCGGTCATGTCCCACGATCGCATTGGCGGACGGCACGAACCACAGGGCGAACAGCACCGATCCCGCGGCAGTGGCGGTCAGCAGCGGTCGTCGTGCGGTCACGAAAGCTATCCCCCTTGTGGGTTCGGCGAATTGGCCGTTGACCTCAGATGTTAGTGACCGCCGCGGGTCGCGCGGTAGTCGGGACCCGGCCGTGCTTACCCTCCGTCTCATGAGCAATGGTGAGACATCACGTTTTGTGCGACTTCACGTCGAACTCGTCATGGAGGTCACCGACGCCGACCGGCTGACCGGTGCCGCGACCGACCGCATCAACGGCGACTCCGCGCTCCCCGACGACGAACGCAGGCAGTCGCTGGACACCGTCGAGGACGACCCGGCGGAGGCGCTGGCCCATCTCGTCGACCCCTTCGACCTGGTCACCGGGGTGCCCGGCGCCCAGCTCGCGCAGGCGTCCTGGAGCAGCGAGGAGATGACCGACTACGACCCGGACGCCGAGTGGGACGTGGCGGAGTGGGAGTTGGCGGACGACGAGGAAGAGGAGGGCTGACCACGTCGGGACCGCTCGCGCACCGACGCCCCCGCCAGGCACCAAAGGCCCCCGCACGGCGACGCCGTGCGGGGGCCTTCGGCGTCCGCGCGGGGCGGGGCGGGGGCGCCGGTGGCGCGGGGGTGTGACGACGTCGGTGGCGCGGGGCGAGGACGTCGGCGGCGTGGGGGTGATGGCGTCCGCAGCGTGGGGGTGGGAGGTGACGTCCACGCTTCGGTGAGGTCGTGGGGGTGACGACGTCCGCGCTGCGGGGAGGTCGTGGGGGCGGCGGCGCCCGTGCCGCGGGTGCGGACAAGGCATGCAACACCCCGTAGCCCTATGCGTGATCTGGGCAATTTTCCGGTTGAAGGTCGTTTTGGCGCCATTGCGTGTCCTTCCCCACATTTCCGCCAGGAATGGGGCGGACGAAACGGAAATGGCGTTCCAATGGGAGTCGGCCGGGATACCTGTGTCCAGCTGTGCCTGCGTCCAGATGGCGGCCCGCTCGGGGATTTTTCGCAACATCGGTAGCAATGGAGAAGTGTGTGATGACGGACCGCAAGCGCCGCAAGGGCCTCATAGCCAGTGCCGCGCTGCTCGGGGGCGTTCTCACGGTCGCCGCGTGTGGTGCCAGCAGCGCCACCGGCCACGGCGGCGGTGCGAACACCGGACACCAGGGGCCCCGACACGAGAACACCCAGCAGGTGGACGAGGCGGCCGCGCAGGACGCCTCGCAGGCGAAGATCACCATCATCCCCAAGGACGGCTCGACCGACGCCGGCCTCCATGACGGCAAGGTGGCCGTCCGTGGCGGCAAGCTCACCGACGTCACCATGACCACGGTGGTCACGCACGAGACCGACAAGACCCAGCGGAAGACCGTCACCGGCACCCTCTCCGCCGACGGCACCTCCTGGACGCCCGAGCAGGCGCTGTCCCGCGCGACCACGTACAAGATCACCGCGCATGCGGTGGACGACCAGGGCCGCACGGCGGTGGAGAACTCCACCTTCACCACGGTCTCCCCGGCCAACAGCTTCCTCGGCAACTTCACTCCCGAGGACGGTTCGACGGTCGGCGTCGGTATGCCGGTGTCGATCAACTTCGACAAGCCGGTCAAGAACCGTCAGGCCGTCCAGTCGGCAATCAAGGTCGCGTCCAGCAGCAACCAGCAGGTCGTCGGCCACTGGTTCGGCGACAAGCGACTGGACTTCCGCCCCAAGGACTACTGGAAGCCGAACTCCCAGGTCACCCTGAAGCTCGCGCTGGACGGCGTGGAGGCGTCGCCGGGCGTGAAGGGCATCCAGAACAAGACCGTCCACTTCACCGTCGGTCACTCACAGGTCAGCACCGTTGACACCAAGACGCACCAGATGACCGTGGTCCGCGACGGCAAGACCGTCAAGACCATCCCGATCTCCTCGGGCAGCGCCGACCACCCGACCTACAACGGCCAGATGGTCATCTCCGAGAAGTTCAAGCAGACCCGCATGGACGGCTCCACCGTCGGCTTCACCAACAACGACGGCAAGGGCGAGTACGACATCCCCGATGTCCCGCACGCCATGCGACTGTCGAACTCCGGCACCTTCATCCACGGCAACTACTGGGGCAAGGGCATCTTCGGCACGGCCAACACCAGCCACGGCTGCATCGGCCTCCAGGACGTCAAGGGCGGCGACGACTCGTCCACCGACGGCGCGTGGTTCTTCGACCACTCGCAGATCGGCGACGTCGTCAAGGTGGTCAACTCCCCGGACAAGACCATCAAGCCGGACAACGGCCTCAACGGGTGGAACATGTCCTGGTCCCAGTGGGTCGCGGGCAGCGCGGTCTGAGACATGGCGCGGAGCGTGGTCTGAGACGTGGCGCGGAGCGTGGTCTGAGACATGACGCGCAGCGCGGTCTCAGGCGTGGCGCGCAGCGTGGTCTGAGGTGTGACGCGCAGCTCGGTCTGAGGCGGTGGCGCACTGCGCGGTCTGGGAGACGGCGCGCAGGCGGTCCGGAACAGGGCGCCATGACGCCCGGCCCGCACCGCGCATGCCTTTCCACGCGGCCTTGACCGCGCACGCCATTCCGCATGCCTTGCGCGTGACCCCATGCATGACCTCGTGCATGACTTCGGATGACCGGCGCCCGGTGCCTCGCCTTCACGGCGACGGCACCGGGCGCCGGTCGTTCGTGTGTGGCGTGTGCCTGAGGGGTGAGAGAGGCGGCGCCCCACCGTCCGCTGCCGCGGTGCGGCACGGGAACCGCCGCGGGCGCGCAGGGGGCCGCCGCGGCGCCCGCACGGCGGGGCCGCCGGACCTCCACCGGCTCTGTCCGCGGCGGGCGAGAGGCGACGCGGACAGAGCCGGTGGAGGTCCGGACGGAGCCGGTGGAGGTCCGGACGAAGGCATCGGCGGCCGTCCGTACAGTGGCCGGGTGAGCGAGCACGTGAGCGACGACGGCGGCAACCAGCGCGGGAAGGGCCGCGACCGACGCAGCCGCGGACAGGACCCCGGGCCGCGCCGCGGAAAGGGCCGTGGCGAAGACCGCGGAGCGGGCCGTGGCGAAGGCCCCGGCAAGGACCGTGGCGAAGGCCCCGGCAAGGCTCGTGGACGGGACCACGGGGACGCCCCTCGCAAGAGCCCCGGCCAGGACCGCGGCCGGTCGGCCGGAACCCGCGGCACGCCCCGCGCCGGACACGACACCGGCCGCTCACCGGACGCCGCCCGCCAGGCCGCCGACCTGCTCGGCACCGTCCTCGGCAACGTCCGCTACGCGGCGGACGGGGCGGCGGCCGAGGACGCCATCGAGGCCGGCGCCTCGATGCTGACCGCCGCGGCACCCGGCTGGGAGGCGATGAGCGCGGCCGTGGTCGCGGCCGCCGCGGATGCCGTCCAACGGTGCTGGACGGGCGGCTGGCAACCCGCCGACCTGGAACGGATCGTCCGGCGGGAGGCATCGGACACCGCACCCGCGACCCTCGTCCTCGACGCCGTCGCCGCCGCGGAGGCCCGCCGCCCGCATGCGTCCGGTCCCGCCCAAGACCCCCGCTGGCGCGCCCAGTTGGACCGCCTCGACGCCCACGTCTGGTGGGACTCCGACCCCGCCTACCTGGACGCCCTGACGGCCCGCCGCCGCACCTCCCGCTTCGAGACCGCCTACGACATCCTCACGACCCTGCGCCTCCTCGCCCGCCTCCCCCGCATCACCCCACTCCCAACCCCACCCGCCTCGCCCGGCTCATCCGCCCCCGGCCGGGGACCCGCTCCCGAACCCCGCATGCTCACCCGAATCCGCGGCCTGCTCGCCAAGGCGGAGGCGACCACCTTCACCGAGGAGGCCGAGGCGCTGTCCGCCAAGGCCCAGGAACTGATGGCACGTCACAGCATCGACGAGGCCCTCCTCGCCCACGCCCATGGCCCCGAGGGCGCCCCGTCCGCCGACGGCCCCGCCGCGATCCGCATCGGCATCGAAGGCCCCTACGAACAGGGCAAGGCGCTGCTCCTCGACGCCGTCGCGGTCGCCAACCGCTGCCAGGCGGTCTGGGCCGCCGACGTCGCCTTCTCCACCGTCGTCGGCTTCCCGCCCGACCTGGAGGCGACCGAACTCCTCTACACCTCGCTGCTCCTCCAGGCCACCACCGCGATGAACCGCGCGGCCGACGAACACCACACCCGGGGCCGCTCCCGCCGCACCCGCGACTTCCGCCAGACCTTCCTGGTGGCCTACGCGGACCGCATCCGTACCCGCCTGTCCGCTGCCACCGCCGCCGCCACGGCCGCGGCCACCGAGGAGTCCGCCGCCCAGGACCGACTCCTCCCGGTCCTCGCCGCCCGCGAACTCGCCGTCCAGGAGACCACCGGCACCCTCTTCCCCGACACCGCCCCGGTCCGCCTCCGCGGCATCCGCGACGCCGCCGGCTGGCACCACGGCACCACCGCCGCCGACCGCGCCCACCTCCCCCACACCAACCCCCCACCCCACAACTGACGCCCCCTGCCCACCTACCAGCCGGACGAGCGCCTTGCCGCCCCACACAGCAGACGCAGACCATGCAGCCCAGCCCAGCCCACTCCAACCAGCAGGAGAGCTAAGGGCGTTGTGCATGCCATAACGCAAACTTCTCGATGTCAGAGCACTGACACAGGCACACCGCGTGCCCGAGGGCGCCGGCCCTGCCGACCGAGGCGGCATCGGCGGCGACGACGGACACCTCCCGGCGCGAGCCGCCGAAGCGGCACGAACGATCGCGAGCGCCGGCGGTCTCGGCCACTGAGCGGGGCTCAGCCATCGGCCTTCACCCCCGGGCCGTCGGTGGCCCGTTGAGGGCTTGATTGCTGCTGACGTTGAGCAAGTCCCCATAGTCGCCGCACGGATTCGGACAATCACGATCCCGACCACTCGTCATGCGGACGTGCTGCCTCCGCGCGGCATGGAAACCGTGCCGGCAGACGCTGCCGATACGGTCCGGCCGGAAACCCCGCCAGGAAAGACCGGATGCGGAACGAGGCCCAGCCGGGCCCCTTGCTCGGCAACACACTCGGCAAGGAGAAAGTAAAGAGCGAAACGGAAGGTCGGTTTTTGATCCAGGCCCAGGAGCGCCTTCGCTCGATCCCGCTCCGACGGCGAGCAGTCAACGACGCTGCTCACCATTCCGGGCCACCCTAATCCGCGGCGCCGATACCCGAACCAGCCTCCTCTCGCAGTGAGGCGCGTCACTTCTTCCATGGCTGGATGTATATCGAGCATTTCGCGGTACCGGGATAGATTCCGTGGGCCGACAGCGCGGTGCTGTCGAATGGAATCCAGGGGGGATTGCATGAACCTCAGCAAGGCTCGTATCGCGACGGGGTCCGTCTTTCTGGCGACGGCATTGGCGGGCGGGGTCGCCATGGCCGGCCCTGCCGCAGCCGCTTCCTCGGGCGTCCTGAAGAACGTATCCACGGGTTACTGCCTTGACGGAAACGGAGGCTCCGCCTATGTCGGAAAGTGTAACGGTGGTTCGTATCAGAAGTGGTCTCTGGCCAAGAACTCTGATGGCACCTACAAGATCTACAACGGCACGGGGAAGTGCCTCGACAGCAACACGACCCCGAACATCTACATGGGTGGCTGCAACTCGGGGAGCTTCCAGAAGTGGAAGCTCAGCGGGGGTGCTTCCGGCTACCGCATCCAGAACCTGGCCACCGGCTTCTGCGTCGACAGCAATGCCACCCCGCGCCTCTACATGAGCAAGTGCAACGCCGGAAACTACCAGCGTTGGGCGCGGTAGGACGTTAGCGGCATGTCGCCCCTCGGCCCACTGGGTATGAGGCGCTAGTCGGCGACAATCCCGGCCCAGCGGTCGCCGGTCCGGGATTGTCGCTTCTCGCTACCCACTAAACAAATTCTTTCCCAGATCTGTGGCAGGAACGTCCTTGACGGGTTTGCTGTGAGGTCCTGGAATACGTGTTCCGGGAACTGCCGTCTGGCGGTGCACCCGGCGCAGGAGGACTGCGCTGCCCTGGGACCAGATGCGTCTGTAGCCGTTGTCCAGGAGAACCTTCTGGCGCTGCTTCAGTCGTTCCGTCGTGGTGAACGGGAAGGTCAGTTCCGAGGTTTGCATCACGACGTACTCGGCACCGCGCGGATGCTCGTCGAGGATCACCACGTGCGTCCTGGACGTCAAGCGTGGCGCCACGTTGTTGTCGGCCTCGACGGTGACGCCGTCGGGAACTCGTTGGGCCGCTGCGACCAACTGCTGGCGCACCTCGGAGCGAGTCCAGTGGTGCGGGCTGAACAGGGTGACGAGACCGAAGAAGCCGGCGATCGCCGTATTCAGGACCGTCGTCGCTGCGCTCCCGACGGCAAAGCCCCTGCGGCGTTGGGTGCCCCTCCGCTGCGTCGAGCGGTGTAGGCGAGCGGCTGTCTCCACCGAGGCGGTCAGCAGAATCGGCCACACAAAGGCGTCGTAGTGATGGATCAGCGACCAGTGGTTGGGGTTGTTGGACAGGACGCGTTCCGCAATGAGCGGGAGTGCGCAAAGACTTGTTGCCGATCCGATGGGCAGAAACAGTAGCGTTCCCAGCAGCCAGAGAATCAGCCCTGCCTTCACCGGTGTGCTGAAAGCGACGGCGATGAACGCCAGAGGATCAGTAATTGCCCGTGCTGCCAGGCTTCCGAAGGAGTTGGCGAGGTCTCCATAGCTCCAGTAGTAGCCACGCGGTCCGCCCATGGCCGGTACAAGCACGCCAATGGAAACCATGGACAGCAGCGGCCCGCACACCAGCAGAGCGGTGCCCGTCACGCGAGCTCTCATGTTCTGTCCGCGACGAGTGCGCCACAGGAGAACGGCGCCGTACACGCCAACGACAAGACCGAGGTCTTCTTTCGTCAGGCACAACAGCATCGCGCAGATGAAGACTGTGCCATAGCGCCGGGCCAACCCGCGCTCCAGGAGAATCAGCGTCAGCGGTACGGCGAAGGCCACTTCATGGAAGCCGTTCCTGGCAGCGACGAGCAAGGGCCAGCCCAGCGCGTAAATGAAGGCCGCGAACCCGGCAACTCGCTCCCTCGTTCCCTCGTCGGCGTGCGTGAAGCTCCTCAGGGCGATGCGTCGCATGAACGGCACCCCCACCGCAAACAGAGCGGATTGGGCCAGAATCAGCACCCTGGGGTCGTCCC
The DNA here is from genome assembly GCF_044754325.1 of Streptomyces sp. NPDC093097. NCBI lineage: Bacteria > Bacillati > Actinomycetota > Actinomycetes > Kitasatosporales > Streptomycetaceae > Streptomyces > Streptomyces sp. NPDC093097. Next base: position 92,101 of record NZ_JBIVOW010000002.1, on the reverse strand, counting down.
AGATCCAGTACAGGGGAGCGAGCAGCGCCAGGATCGGCGAAAAATGATCCCCCAGGAGGGAAAAGTCGGGTGGGAACTCGTGGTGATAATTCTTGATCTCGGAATACGGAAGGCGGAGATGGGCGTAGGCACGGATGCCCTGATCGAATATCCCCAGGTCGAAGCCTCCGAGGCCGACCGTACGCCACAGTTGCATTCCTAACCCGCAGGTGACGCCGAAACAGAGAAGGGTCGGTGCGATAACCCGCCACCGACCCGGCTCGTTCCCCGATGGTGCAGCAAGGCCGCCCAATCGCCCCCGCCGGTGGCTTCCGCGGTCCGACTCAAGCAACGCATCCCTTGTCACAAGAGCACCCTAGCCGTCCCCTCGTGCGCACAGCCCAGTCATTGCGACATCCTCTGGCCGAAACGCAACAGCAGTCTGGTCCACGAGGATTGACGGTATGACTTATGCAAAGACGGCCTCAGAGCAGGTACGCAAGAGGAGCGACGCGACGAAGGAGTACCTGCTCTTTACGGCGTTGTCGTAGCAGACGCGGCAGATGCCATGCCGAACGACTCAACGCGAAGACCAGGCATGGTTCCCGGGATATCGCTCGCGTCCCGGTGCGCCGCCCACTTCGCCGCGCTTGAGGGTGCCAACGCGCCCCGGCCGGCGTTGGCTCGGGAATCTGGCCGAGCCGGGACCGGTGCCCCGGCGACCACCGGAGGCCCCAAGAACCAAGACAGCCTGAAAGTCCTTGGCCACGGCTCAGCCCTGGCCATGTGTCGCACCGCGTGCAGATGGCGCAGTTGAAGGGCTCAGCCGTCCGCCTTGGCCACGCCGACCGGGCACGAGACGCCTGTTCCGCCCAGTCCGCAGTAACCCGCGGGGTTCTTGTCGAGGTATTGCTGGTGGAAATCTTCTGCCGGGTAGAAGGGGCGGGAGGTGTCGGCGGGGAGGATTTCGGTGGTGATGTCGCCGTAGCCGGAGGAGGCGAGGACGGCGCGGTAGGCGTCGCGGGAGGCCTCGGCGGCCTGTTGCTGGGCGGGGGAGTGGGTGTAGAGGGCGGAGCGGTACTGGGTGCCGACGTCGTTGCCCTGGCGGAAGCCCTGGGTGGGGTCGTGGGACTCCCAGAAGAGCTTCAGGAGGGCGGTGTACGGGACGACCTGCGGGTCGAAGACGACCCGGACGGCCTCGGTGTGGCCGGTGTGGCCGCTGCACACCTCTTCATAGGTCGGGTTGGGGGTGTGGCCGCCCTGGTAGCCGACGACCGTGGTCCAGACGCCGTCGGTCTGCCAGAACTTCCGCTCGGCGCCCCAGAAGCAGCCCAGCGCGAAGTCGGCGACCTCAAGGCCCTGCGGGTACGGGCCGAGCAGGGGGTTGCCGAGGACGGTGTGCCGGTCGGGGACGGCGAAGTCCCGCTCGGGGCGGCCCTTCAGCGCTTCCTCGGGGGTGGGGAGGTGCGTCTTGAAGCGGGAGAACAGCATCAGGATCGTGCTCCAGGTGAGGGCGGGGAGGGGCGGGGTGTTCTGGGGCGCTGGGTGTTCGGGTGGGTGCTGTCAGTTGTTGGGGGCGGGGTGTGTCTGCTTCGTTTGTTGGAACGTCTGGGTGGGGGGTGGCATTCCGGTGCGGTGGGGGCAGTTGCCTGCTGAGCGGCGGTGAGGGGTTCCGGCCGGCGGGTCGCGGGTCCCGGGTCGCCCGGAGGCGCTGGGACCCGGCCGGCGGCCCGGGCGGCCGTGCGCCCCGGCCAGGGCGCTTCTGACGGATCTCCGCGGCGTCGCGGCGCTAGCTCTGGGTGCGGAAGCCCGTCGAGGTGCCGCCGAGCTGTTCCCAGCCGGCGATGGCCAGGGCGCGGTACGCGGCGTACTCGGCGGCGGGGCTGCGCCCGTAGGACCAGGGGACGGCGCCCACGTGGCCGTCGACGAGCCGGAGTTGCTCCATCGCCTCGGCGTAGCGTTCCGCGCGGACCAGGAACCAGACGAGCAGGTGGCGGACGTGCGGTGCCATGGGATGGTCGGCGGGGGCCTGCTGGAGGGCGAAGTGGGCGCCCTCTACGGCGCGTTCGACGACCGCGCTCTGGAAGAGGCTGCGGACCATGTTGGCCTCGGGGAGGTGCTCGTAGACCGCGAAGAGGGGGAGGGCCGGCAGCAGGCTCTTGGCCGGGGCCCCGGCGGCGGCGCGCTGGGCGAAGTCCTCGGCCTCCTTACGGGAGCCGTGCCACTTCTGCGACCAGTACGAGAGCGCCGCCAGGTGCGCGCCCATGTGGTGCGGTGCCCGCCGGCAGACCTCGGCCCACAGCTCTTCGTAGTCGGCGGGGCGCTCGTCCAGGCCGCGGGCGACGGCCAGCTCCGTGATGTACGGGATCGGGCTGCCGGGTGCCAGCAGCGCCGCCTCCCGGCAGACCGTGCGCGCCTCCTCCAGGATCATGCGGAAGTCCTGCGAACCGGGGTCGCTCAGCGCCTGGACGACCAGGAACTGGGCGTGCGTCTGCGCGCCGCCGGGGTCCTTGGGGGCCTCGGCGCGCCAGGTGCGCAGCCAGATGCCGCCGGTCCGCATGCCGCCGGAGGAGGCGGGGGCCTGGGAGGTGTCCGCCAGCTCGAACGCGGCCGCGCCGGCCAGCGTCTGCACCCGCTGCCAGCGCAGCTCCCAGTTGTCGCCGGTGGACCGGAGCAGTTCGGCGGCCGGGCGCCAGTCGTGCGTGCGGCGCACCTCGTCGAGTGCCGCGGCCAGCTCCTCGTCGGGGCCGGGCAGCCGCACGTCGAGCTGGTCCAGCGGAACGAAGCCGTAGCCGGCCATCGGGTCGGTGGCCACCGCCAGGCCCCGCTCGGCGTGCGCCGCGGCCCGCCGGCGCCGCATCCAGGGCAGGAAGACCAGACCGCCGAGCGCGATCGCGGCGAAGAGAAGCAGCAGAGCGTCCATGTGGTGTGTCCCGGTCGCAGGGGCAGAGGGAAGGGGGAGGGGAAGAGGGAGAGGGTGGGTGGCTGGGGTGGTCGGTGGGGGAGCGGCCGTAGGGGCGTCTGCCGGTCGTCGGTCGTCGGTCGTCAGTCGTGGGTCGGTCGCCGTGCGGTCTGTCGGTCCTCTTGTACGTATCCACTATCCAGCGAACCAGAAAGTTCCGGAAAGTTCGGCCGCGTGTCCGACTACCCTCGGCAGCTATGAGCGATCAGCGCGAGACGCGCCACCAGCACTTCGAAACCCGTGCCATCCACGCAGGTCAGGAGCCCGACCAGGCCACCGGCGCGGTGGTACCGCCCATCTACCAGGTCTCCACGTACAAGCAGGACGGCGTGGGCGGACTGCGTGGCGGCTACGAGTACAGCCGTAGCGCCAACCCGACCCGCACCGCTCTGGAGGAGAACCTCGCCGCCCTCGACGGCGGCCGCCGCGGCCTCGCCTTCGCCTCCGGCCTGGCTGCCGAGGACTGCCTGCTGCGCACCCTGCTCGTCCCCGGTGACCACGTCGTCATCCCCAACGACGCCTACGGCGGCACCTTCCGCCTGTTCGCCAAGGTCGTCGAGCGGTGGGGCGTGGAGTGGTCGGTGGCCGACACCTCCGACCCGCAGGCCGTCCGGGCGGCGCTGCGGCCCCGTACGAAGGTGATCTGGGTGGAGACGCCCAGCAACCCGCTGCTCGGCATCAGCGACATCGAGGCGCTCGCCGCGGTCGCCCGGGACGCCGGCGCCCGCCTGGTGGTCGACAACACCTTCGCCAGCCCCTACCTCCAGCAGCCGCTCGCGCTCGGGGCGGACGCGGTGGTCTACTCCACCACCAAGTACATGGGCGGCCACTCCGACGTGGTCGGCGGCGCGCTGGTCGTGAACGACGACACCCTCGGCGAGGAGCTGGCCTACCACCAGAACGCGATGGGTGCCATCGCCGGGCCGTTCGACGCCTGGCTGGTGATGCGCGGCATCAAGACGCTGGCCGTCCGGATGGACCGGCACAGCGCCAACGCGGCGCGCGTCGCCGAGCTGCTCGCCTCCCACAAGAAGGTCACCCGGGTCTACTACCCGGGGCTGTCCGAGCACCCCGGCCACGAGATCGCGGCCAAGCAGATGCGGTCCTTCGGCGGCATGGTGTCGTTCCAGGTGGCGGGCGGCGAGGAGGCGGCGGTGGAGGTCTGCAACCGCGCCGAGCTGTTCACCCTCGGAGAGTCGCTGGGCGGCGTGGAGTCGCTGATCGAGCACCCGGGCCGGATGACGCACGCCTCGACGGCCGGTTCGGCGCTGGAGGTCCCCTCCGACCTCGTGCGCCTCTCGGTCGGCATCGAGTCCGCCGAGGACCTGCTGGCCGACCTCACGCAGGCGCTGGGCTGAGTCCGCCTCCCCTTCCGCTCCTGTCCCCGTCCCCGTTCGCGTCCCCGTCTGCGTTCCCGTGGTCGCCGGCCGGGGGCGGGCGTCGGTAGCCCGTCCCGCTCCGCCCCGCCCCGGCCCGCGCCGGACCCGTCGCAGGGCAGCGCCCTCCCGGGGTCAGTACCCCTCTACGGGAGGGGTGGTGCGGGCCGGCGGCGGGCGCCAGGGCTGCTCAACTCCCGCCCAGACGAGGAGAGTCAGCAGCGCCAGCAGCACCAGCAGTGATCCGGTGCGGTGCAGCAGGCGGCGCCGGGCGAGGAGCCGGCGGCCCCGGGCGGCGGCGCGGGCAGCGAGGTCCGGCGGTACGGGCGGATACGGTCCGGCCCGCAGCATCCGCCGGGCCTCGGTCTCCTTGCGGTCGGGCGGCCACCGCGGCCGCCCGGTCTCCTGGGGCGGGGTGCTCCACCGCGTTCCGGCCTCGCCCCGCGGGCCGTCCGGCGGGTTCACGGGGCCGCGGGGGCCGGTTCGGGGCGGCGGCTGCGCAGCTCGGCGACGGCGTGCCGGTACAGGGTCCGCACCCGCTCGGCGGGCAGCCCGAGTTGGGCCGCGGCCTGCTCCTCGGCGATCTCTTCGTGGAGGCGGAGCACCAGCACCAGGCGCTCGCGCGGGGGCAGGCGGCCCAGCAGACCGCCCCGCGGCCGGCGATGCCGCCGGGCGGTGTACGCGAACACCGCGGCCAGCTCCCGGCGGGCCTGTTCGTAGGGGTCCTCGCCGCGCAGCCGCTCCCAGCCCGCGTACGTCCGGGCCAGGGCCTGGAGCAGCAACTCCTCGGCGGCCGGGGCGGGTTGGCCCGCCGGCTCCCCGGTCAGCAGGGCGGCGGCGTGCAGCAGCCGCCCCGCCGCGCCCGCGGTGAACGCCGCGAACTCCCGGGCCCGGCGCCGCTCCCGCGCCTGCCGCCGCTCTCCCACCGCGCCTCCCGGATACCGGGCAGCCGACGCCGCGGCGCCCGGGGGCGACGCCCCGATGCCCGTCGGACACGCCCTCTGGCCCCTAGGGCGTGTCGTCAAACTGGCGCCTGCCGTGCGGCGTCTGGCACGCGCCCTCGCCGCGTTGTCGGGCTGCCCCGATACCCCAGTATCGGGGCAGCCCTCCGCCTTGCGATCGCACGCACCAGACGCCGCACGGCCCGGTCTCCGGCCGAACACCGCCAGTTTGACGACACGCCCCAATGGCACGGCAGTTCGGGGGCGGGGTCAAGAGGCGTGACACGGGCGGTCGCCCCCACCCTCAGCGCGTCGGCGCCTCAGGGAGAAGACGCCGTTCGGGAGAAGGCCGCGTCAGGAGGACGACGCCGAGCCCCCCGGCGACAGTGCCGTGATGTCGGCGAGCGAGATGTTGAAGCGCGTCAGGAGCGCGGTGAACGACTCGCGTTCCGCGTCGGTCCACTCCTCCGTCACCATCGCCATCAGCGCCCGTCGTGAGGCGCGTACCTCGTCGAGGCGGGTGTGGCCCCGTTCGGACAGCTCCAGGACGACGGCGCGGCCGTCCTCGGGGTGGGTGGCGCGGCTGACCAGTCCGGCGTCGACCAGTGGCGCGACCTGCCGGGTGACGGTGGAGGAGTCGATGCCCATCCCGCACGCCAGGGCCTTGACGCCCATCGGGCCTTCCTGGTCCAGGCGGTTGAGGAGCAGATAGGCGGCGCGGTCCATGGAGTTGCGCGCCTGTCCGACGCCGCCGAGCCGGCTCTGTTCGGCGCGGCGGGCGAAGACGGCCACCTGGTGTTGTAGCGCGTCCAGGAGGGCGGTGTCGGTGTGGGTCGTCATCTCCGGAGAGGTGGGCATGGCCGGGGCTCACTTCATCGGGGGCGGGTACGGATGGGGATGACAGCGTACGCGGCGACGGCGCCGGCCGTACCGGCGCTACCGCGTGCAGCGCCTGCGGCCCGCAGATCTCCGCCATCCGGCACGAAAGGGCCCACCCGTGACCGAACACTGCCACACTGGCCGCATGGCCGACCACACGTCGCACATGCCGCACCAGCCCACGGGCCCCGCGCCCACCGCGCAGGCAGGATGCGCGGCGGGGCTCACGGTCGACGACGTACGCGAGGCACAGAAGTTGCTGTCCGGGGTGTCGCGGGCCACCGCGATGGAGGGCAGCCGCTATTTGACGGAGCTGCTGGGCGCCCCCGTCCACCTCAAGTGCGAGAACCTCCAGCGCACCGGCTCGTTCAAGATCCGCGGCGCGTACGTACGGATCGCCGGGCTCTCGGCGGAGGAGCGGGCGGCCGGTGTGGTGGCGGCAAGCGCCGGCAACCACGCGCAGGGCGTGGCGCTCGCGGCGTCCCTGCTGGGGGTGGCCTCGACGGTCTTCATGCCGGTCGGGGCCCCGCTGCCGAAGGTCGCGGCGACCCGCGAGTACGGCGCCGAGGTGCGGCTGCACGGCCAGTTCGTGGACGAGACGCTGGCCGCCGCCCAGGAGTACGCGCAGCAGACCGGCGCGGTCTTCATACACCCCTTCGACCACCGCGACATCATCGCCGGCCAGGGCACGGTCGGCCTGGAGATCCTCGAACAGTGCCCGGAGGTGCGCACCATCGTCGTCGGCGTGGGCGGCGGCGGGCTCGCGGCGGGCATCGCCGTCGCGGTCAAGGCGCTGCGGCCGGACGTGCGGGTGGTCGGGGTGCAGGCGGCGGCCGCGGCCTGCTATCCGCCGTCGCTGGCGGTGGGGCGGCCGGTGGCGATCGAGCCGCTGCCCACGATGGCGGACGGGATCAAGGTCGGGCGGCCCGGGAACGTGCCGTTCGGCATCGTGCGGGAGTTGGTGGACGAGGTCCGGACGGTCACCGAGGACGAGTTGTCCAGCGCCCTGCTGCTGTGCCTGGAGCGGGCGAAGTTGGTGGTGGAGCCCGCGGGGGCGAGTCCGGTGGCGGCGCTGCTGGCCTCGCCCGGCGCGTTCGAGGGGCCGGTGGTGGCGGTGCTCTCCGGCGGCAACGTCGATCCGCTCCTGATGCAGCGGATCCTGCGGCACGGCATGGCCGCCGCCGGCCGCTACCTCTCCCTCCGGCTGCGCCTCACCGACCACCCGGGCGCGCTGGCCACCCTCCTCGGCGTGCTCACGGTGGTGGATGCCAACGTCCTCGACGTCGGGCACGTCCGCACCGATCCCCGGCTCGGGCTCACCGAGGTCGAGGTCGAACTCCATCTGGAGACCAAGGGGCCCGAGCACTGCGCCGAGGTGAGCGCGGCGCTGCGCGAGGCCGGTTACGACGTGATCGGGGTCTGAGCGCGGCCGGCGCGTGAGGCGTACGGGCTCCGCGGCGCGGTGCGGACCGTGCCGCGGAGCCCGATGCCGGATCTCCGGAAAACCTGTATCGCGATGTATCGCGTTGGGGGTAGCATCGCGGGCCACGGGGGTGCCGCGTCATGGATGCGCCGCCGTGCGGGGCGGGCTGCACCGAACGCCCTGACCTCATGCACACGCACATCATGCGAAACAGGGCGGAACGGAAGTTCCCCTACGTACCATGCGGCCTATCTGCCGTATCGACCTGGAACCGACCCAATCCATGGGGGTACCCATATGCCAGGCGCCATTTATGCCGAGGGGCTGGTGAAGACCTTCGGCGAGGTGAGGGCGCTGGACGGCGTCGACCTCGACGTTCCCGAAGGAACCGTCCTCGGAATGCTCGGCCCGAACGGTGCCGGCAAGACCACCGCCGTACGGGTCCTGACGACCCTGCTCCGCCCCGACCGGGGTACCGCGCGGGTCGCCGGCATCGACGTCCTCGCGCACCCCGACGCGGTGCGCCGTTCCATCGGCCTCTCCGGCCAATTCGCCGCCGTGGACGAGTACTTGACCGGCCGGGAGAACCTGGTGATGGTCGGGCGGCTCTACCAGATGGGCGGCCGCGCGGCCAAGCGCCGGGCCGACGAACTGCTGGAGCGGTTCCACCTCGGCGACGCCGCGGACCGCACCGCCAAGACCTACTCCGGCGGGATGCGCCGCCGGCTCGACCTGGCCGCCGCCCTGGTCGTCAGCCCGCCCGTGATGTTCATGGACGAGCCCACCACCGGCCTGGACCCGCGCAACCGCCAGGCCCTGTGGGACGTCATCCAGGAACTGGTCGCCGGCGGCACGACCCTGCTGCTGACCACCCAGTACCTGGAGGAGGCCGACCGGCTCGCGCACGACATCTGCGTCGTCGACCACGGCAAGGTCATCGCCCGCGGCACCTCCGACCAGCTCAAGGCCCGCACCGGCGGCGAGCGGATCGAGGTCGTGGTGCACGCCCCGGACCACCTCGACCTCGCCGAGCAGGTGCTGCGCGGGGTCGCCGAGGGCGAGGGCACGGTCGAGCCGCACACCCGGAAGCTCACGTTCCCGGTGGCCGGCGGCGCCAGGCTGCTCGCCGAGGTCATCCGCGAACTGGACCTCCGCGGCGTGGAGATCGACGACATCGGGCTGCGCCGCCCGACCCTGGACGACGTCTTCATCGCCCTGACCGGGCATGCCGCCGAGGCGGCGAAGAGCGGGAAGGACCGCGCGGACCAGGACCGGGACGACGCGATGAGCACGAAGGAGGCGGTGTGATGAGTGCGGTCGGTCAGGCGGCGGGTGAGGCCCCCGCCCGGAACCCGCGGCCGCGCGGCGGCCTCGCGCGGTCCGTGCGCGATTCCCTGGTGATCGCCCAGCGCAATCTGATCCGGATGCTGCGCATCCCCGAGGTCGTGATCTTCGGGCTGATCCAGCCGATCATGTTCGTGGTGCTGTTCACCTACGTCTTCGGCGGGTCCATCGCCCTTCCCGGCGCCCAGGCCGGCGACGCCCAGGCCTACCGCGAGTTCCTGATGGCCGGGATCTTCGCGCAGACCGTCACCTTCGCCACCGCCGGGGCCGGCGCTGGCATCGCGGACGATATGCACAAGGGCCTGATCGACCGGTTCCGTTCGCTGCCGATGTCGCGCGGCGCGGTGCTCACCGGCCGGACCCTGGCCGACCTGGTGCAGACCACGCTGACGCTGCTGGTGCTGGCCGTGGTCGCCGTGCTCATCGGCTGGCGCAGCCACGAGAACGTGATGAGCGTGCTGGCCGGCTTCGCGCTGCTGCTCCTGCTCGGCCACGCCTTCTCCTGGATCGGCGCGTTCATCGGCCTCTCGGTCCGCACCCCGGAGGCCGCCACGTCCGGCGGTCTGATCTGGCTCTTCCCGCTGACGTTCATCTCCAACGCCTTCGTGCCGGTCGACGGCATGCCGTCGATCCTCCAGCACATCGCGGAGTGGAACCCGTTCAGCGCCGCGGTCGCCGGCGCCCGGCAGCTGTTCGGCAACTCCATCCAGGGGGCGCCCCACTCGGTGACCGGTGCCTGGCCGATGGAGCACCCGGTGCTCGCCTCGGCGATCTGGTCCGTCCTGATCATCGTGGTCTTCCGGACGCTCGCGGTCCGCAAGTACCGCTCGGCGGCCGCCTGAGGCCCGGCCCGGGGGCCGGCACAAGCGGAAGCGGCCCGGAGCCGAGTGCTCCGGGCCGCTTCCGCTGTGCTCGTCGTGCCGAGGGTGTCCCGCGGCTCAGCTGCTGTACGGCTTGGCGTCGAGGATCTTCACCGACGCCCGCTTGCCGTTGGGGAGCTCGTACTCCGCGTCGGCACCGATCTTCTTGCCGTTCACACCCGACCCCAGCGGCGACTGCGGCGAGTAGGTCTCGATGTCCCCGCTCGCGTACTCCCGCGAGGCCAGAAGGAACGAAAGAGTGTCGTCCGGGTCCCCGTCGAACGCGATGGTGACGACCATGCCGGGGGCGACCGTGCCGTTGGCCTCAGGAGCTTCGCCGACCTTCGCGGTCTCCAGCAGCTGCTTCAGCTGGCGGACGCGGAGCTCCTGCTTGCCCTGCTCTTCCTTGGCCGCGTGGTACCCGGCGTTCTCCTTCAGGTCACCTTCCTCGCGGGCCGCCTGGATCTTCTCGGTGATCTCGGCGCGTGCGGGACCAGACAGGTGCTCCAGCTCGGCTTTGAGCTGGTCATACGCCTCCTGGGTCAGCCAGGTGACGTTCTCGCTGGTCTGGGTCACAGGTGCTCCTCGTCGGTACTGGGGATAAATCAAACGCCCTACCAGGAAGGTTTGCGCCTTCACAGGTGGGCGAAACCACGAGCCTAACAATTCCGGCACAAAAGGGGGAAGAGGAATTTCACAGCGGTCGCACAGGAACGCGTCGCCGCAGCTCAGAGGCGGTCGGGCGGTGCACGGTGCGTGTCCGATCGCGTCGGGCGGTGCCGTCGCGGGGGCCGGTGCGGTCCCGTCCCGTCGTCGGCGGCTCCGGGTCAGCCGGTGTGGGCCGTCGAGCCGGTGCAGCCGACCAGGACGGCGGTGGTCGCGCGCCGCGTCGTGCGCAGCGTGACCTCGGTGTCGACCTGTCCGGTGCGCTGGTCGACGGTGATGTCCTTGCGGCCGACCTCGGTGCCGTCGGTGGCCTGCGAGCGCAGGGTGCACACCCCGGTGTCGTCGGTGCCCTTGACCACTTCGAGGTGGACCTTGACCTCGTGGTCGGAGACCGCGTCCCAGGTGATGATCCGGCCGCTGAGGTCCTGGCCCGAGATGTAGGAGACGCCCAACCAGCCGACCACGCCGAGCAGCACCGCGCCCAGCACCGCCCCGACGATCTTGAGCGTGCGGTCCGCGCGCTGGTCGGCGGAGCGTCCGTAGCGTCCGTCCGGGAGCCCTTCGCGCACCGCGGCCATGATCCATCCTCCTGGTAGGGGACCGGGAACCGTCAGACCCCCCGGGGGGTCCCGCCCCAGGGAATACAGTGCCCCCTCGCTTCGGTCACTATAGGAGGCATCTTCTCCGGCCTTTCACTGAGGATCGAGTCTTGACTGAGCAGCTGCGATTGATGGCGGTCCACGCCCACCCCGACGACGAGTCGAGCAAGGGTGCGGCCACGATGGCCAAGTACGTGTCCGAGGGAGTGGACGTGCTGGTCGCCACCTGCACGGGGGGCGAGCGAGGGTCCATCCTCAACCCCAAGCTCCAGGGGGACCCGTATATCGAGGAGCACATTCACGAGGTACGCAAGAAGGAAATGGACGAGGCCCGGGAGATCCTGGGCGTCCGGCAGGAGTGGCTGGGCTTCGTCGACTCCGGGCTCCCCGAGGGCGACCCGCTGCCGCCGCTGCCCGAGGGCTGCTTCGCCCTCCAGGACGTCGCGGTCGCGGCCGGGCGCCTGGTGAAGCTGATCCGGGAGTTCAAGCCGCAGGTCATCACGACCTACGACGAGAACGGCGGCTACCCGCACCCGGACCACATCATGACCCACAAGATCACGATGGTGGCCTTCGAGGCGGCCGGCGACCCGGAGCAGTACCCGGAGGCCGGCGAGCCCTGGCAGCCGCAGAAGCTCTACTACAACCAGGGCTTCAACAAGCCGCGCACCATCGCGCTGCACGAGGCGCTGCTGGCGCGCGGTATGGAATCGCCCTACGGGGAGTGGCTGGAGCGCTGGAAGCAGTTCGAGCGGCGCGAGCGCACCCTGACCACCTACGTCCCGTGCGCCGACTTCTTCGAGATCCGCGACAAGGCGCTGATCGCCCACGCCACCCAGATCGACCCCGACGGCGGGTGGTTCCGGGTCCCGATGGACGTCCAGCGCGAGGTCTGGCCGACGGAGGAATACGAGCTCGCGAAGTCGCTCGTGGACACTTCGCTCCCCGAGGACGACCTCTTCGCGGGCATCCGCAACAATTGAGCCCATGATGAGCGCGACCAGCACCCTCGCCCTGACGCACTTCGTCACCCTTGCCGACAGCTTCGACAAGGACAAGGTGACGCCCGGCGTCCTCGGCTTCATCGTCTTCGCGGTCATCGGCGGTGCCGTGTGGCTGCTGATGAAGTCCATGAACAAGCACATGCGCAAGGTGGACTTCGAGGAGCCCGCGGAGGACGGCCAGACGGGCAGCAGCGCCCCGGCCGCCCCGGCCGCCGTCGCCCCGAAGCCCAAGACCAGCTGACGGCCCGGCGCCGGTCCCGGCGCACGGGCCCGCGGACCGGGTGGCGGTCCACGAACCGGCCGTCTGGCAGCGGCCGGCCGACCGGCCCGGCGGCTCGCTGATCCAAGCGGTCAGCGAGCCGTATCGCGCGCCGGCGCGGCCGCCTGCCCTGCGGGCGCCCGCCGACACCGTCACTCCGCGGTGGTCGGCGTGCTCGGCACGCCCATGACCTCCCGTGCGTGGCGGTCCGGCACCATGCCGAGCCGCCAGGCCTGCCATCCCGTCTCCGGCTCCACCCCGCGCTCCAGCAGCAGCGCGAAGGTCCCCGCGCAGTCCTCCAACTTGGCGTCCCGGCCGTCGTGCCGCTCCCGGACCAACTGCGTCAGCTCCTCCTGCGCCACCGCCGTGCCGACCACCGAACCGCCCGGTGAGGCGAAGGGCAGCAGCGTGCACCGCAGGAACCGGGCCCAGTCCTCGCCCCGCCGGTCGCCGTAGCCGGCGAAGAGCTGCGCGGCCTCGTCGGCCAGTGCCAGGGCCTGGGCCGCGCGGCCGTTGCCGGCGTCGATGATCACCAGCTCCAGTACCGACCACGCCTCGCCGTGCGTCACCTTGATCCGCTGGAAGTCCTTGCGGGCGTCCTGGAGCAGCTGCCGGGCGAAACCGCTGTTGCGCAGCGAACCGGTCTGCTCGGCCCGCAGGTCCCGGGTCACCCGGCCCGCGTGGTGCCGGGCGCAGGCCAGGCCGTAGCCGTCGTGCATCCGGCTGAACATGTTCCGCGAGCGCTCCAGCTGGCGCAGCGCCTCGTCGCGCTCGCCGCGCTCCTCCAGCGCCTGGCCGAGGTAGTACATCGTCCAGGCCTCGCCGCGGGCGTCCTCGTGCTGGCGGTGCAGCGGCAGCGCCTGGCGCAGTTGGTCCACGGCGGGGCCGGGGTCGCCGGCCACCAGGCGGGCCCGGGCCAGCTGGGTCATCGCCCAGGCCGTGCCGCGGTCGTCGTGGGTCTGGCCGTACAGCTCCAGCGCGGACGACAGCGCGGTCTCGGCCTGCGGGACGTCGCCCCGCCGCAGATGGACCTGGCCGAGCTGGAAGTGCGCCCACGCCTGCCCGTGCAGGCTCTCGCTCTCCTCATGGAGCACCAGCGACTCCCGCAGCATCTCAAGGGCCTCGGCGAGCCGGGCCCGGTCCCGCTCCACGGCCGCCAGGGCGTGCAGCGTCCAGGCCCGGTCGCCGCGCATCTCCGGGCCGGCCTGGAGATCCAGCGCCTCCCGCAGCTTGGCCGCGGCCTCCGTGAGATTGCCCTGCTGCTGGAGCGTGATGCCCAGGTCGCGCAGCGCGCGGGCCGCGCCCACCGGGTGCTGTGCCTCGAAATAGAGGTCGACGACCGAGGACAGGGTCGTCCGGGCGCGGTCCAACTCGCCCAGCTGGCGGGCCGCGACGCCGGTGCGCCACTGCACCGAGCGCACCAGCATCCCCTGGCCGGCCGCCCGGGTCAGCTCGCTCAGCTCGCCGAGGCGGTAGAGGTCGCCGCGCAGCAGGCAGTAGTCGCACAGCGCGCCCAGGAGGTGCGAGACGGTGGCCTGGTCCACGTCCTGGTCGGCGTGGCGCAGCGCGGCGGTGATGAAGCTGGTCTCGTCGTCCAGCCACGCCAGGGCCGCGTCCAGGGACGCGAAACCGTGCGGGCCGAAGCGGTCGGCGCGGGTGGAGGTGTTGCCGTCGACCAGCCGGATCACCGAGTCGGCCAGCTCCGCATAGCCGCGGATCAGGCGCTCCTGGGCCGCGGAGCGCTCGGCCGGCTCCTCCTCGGCCGTCAGCCGGGCGTGCGCGAAGTGGTGCACCAGGGAGTGCAGGCGGTAGCGCTCACCGCGGACGTGCTCGATCAGGCCGGCGCCGGCCAGCGCGGTCAGCTGCCGCTTGGCCTCCGCGTGGGGGACGCCCAGCAGCGCCGCCGCGGCGGCCACGCCCAGGCTCGCCCGGCCCACCAGGGCCAGCCGGCGCAGCAGTTGCTGTGCCTGCGGCGACTGGTCGGCGTAGCGCAGTGCCAGGGCCCGATCCACCGGGGCCGAGGCGTCGACCGCCGCCAACTCCCGGGCCAGCGCGGCCGGGGAGCGGTTGCCCAGCGCGGAACCGGCCACCCGCAGCGCCAGCGGGAGCCCGCCGCACAGCTCGGAGACCCGGTCGATCGCCTGGGCGTCGTACGGACCCGAGTCGTCGGCCGGCTCCTCGGTGGCCGCCGACCGCAGCAACTCCTCGGTGCCCGCGGTGTCCAGCGCGCCGACCGGCAGCTGGTGCACCTGCGCCTCCAGGTCCGCGGGGAGCTGGAGCGGCGTACGGGAGGTGACCAGCACCAGGCTGTCGGAGCCGTCCGGCACCAGGGCCCGCACCTGCGCGGCGTCCGAGGCGTCGTCCAGCAGCACCGTCACCGGCTGGCCGGTCAGGTGCTGGTGGTAGATCTCGGTGAGCCGCCGGACGTGCTGCTCCTGGGAGGGGCGCTCGCGGAACAGCAGCTGCTCGCGCGGTGCGCCGAGGCGGTTGAGCAGGTGCATCAGCGCGTCCCGGGTCGCCAGCGGCACCTCGCCCGGGGTGTCCCCGTGCAGGTCCACCAGGCATGCGCCGCGGAACTGGTCGCGCAGCTGATGCGCCGCCCGCACCGCCAGTGCCGTCCGTCCCGAGCCCGGCTCGCCGTGCAGTACCACCACGATCGGCCGGGTCTCCGTGCTCGCCCGGCCGGCCTGCACCCACTGGGCGATCTGCGCCAGCTCCGCCCGGCGCCCGGCGAACGGGCCGTCCGGCTGCGGGAGTTGGGCGAACGACCGCTCCATGGCCGAGCGCCGGCGGGCCGCCGCACTGCGGTCCGCACCGCGCAGCTGCGGCCCGCGGGCGCCCTTGCCCGCCGGCTTGGCGGCGGACGCGGCGCCGCCCCGGGCCGCCGCGGTCAGCATCCGCTGCTGGTCCAGGAACGGCCGGATGCCCCGCACCTCCAGCGCCGTCAGCCACTGGAGCCGCAACTGCTCAGGACCGCCGGGCTGGCCCTGCGCACCGGCCTGCCGGTGCGCCGCCGGGAGATGGCCGGCGGTCAGCTTCACGACCGTGGCCGCCGCGCCCGCCACCAGGGCCGCGGCGCCCGCCCCGAGGGCCGGCCCGCCGCCCGTGCCGGACGCCAGGTCGGCGCCGTAGGCGGCCACCGCGGCCACCGCGACCGCCACCGCCGGGGTGCCCAGCTCCCTGCGCGAGAGCCGGTCCGACAGCGGCCGGCGGCCGGCCGACGTCTCGTCCAGCGCGCGGACGTACGCGCCGTACTCCTCCGCGGCGGAGGCGGCCAGCTCATCCAGCGCCGCCCGCGCCCTGCTCAGCAGCGCCGGCCCGTCGAGCCGGCCGCCCGAGCGGCGCACCTCCTCCTCGACGCTCCGCACCAGCAGTCCGTCGGCCTCCTTCCGGTGGCCTTCGCGCAGTGTGACCAGTTCGCCCGGCATCCCCGTCCCCCTCCAGCCGTCGCCAGGGTCTCTGGCGGTTCAGCAGTCCTCGGCGGTCACCCGTGCCGCCGGCGCGGCCCCGCGTCGGCGCGGGCCCGGCCGGCGTGATCGCCGCCGTACGCACAGTGTTCCGTGTCCGGGCGGCATCCGGCAGGGCTGTGGACAACTCCCGCCTCTCCCGGCGCCGTCGGCCCCATGGGGGAGGACGGTCCCTGCTGAACCGCCTGGCTCATGAGACTTCCCCATATTTGCCCCAGCACGCAAACGACCTGGTGGACTGGTGGTCGTGGTCCCCCGAAGTGTTCGAGGAGCGTCGGCGATCCCTGTGCGATCTGCCCCTGGCCGGCTCGGCTCTCCGCCGGTGCATCCGTCCGTCGGCGGGGTGGAGCGGTCGGGCCACGGCAGGGGCGCGCTCACTTCTTACCCGTCAACCTCCGCAGGAGCGACTGCTTCCTGCTCGGGCCGGGTTCGTCGTCGAGTTGGTTCTCGCTCTCGGGGGTCACCCAGCCCAGCGCCTTGCAGAATTCGAGGGCTTCCGGCTGGAAGAGGTGCTGGAGCTCGTCCGGGTTGATGGCCAGGTCGGTTGTGCTCTCGGCGCCGGGGACCCGTCCCATGACACCGTGATGCTGGCCGGCGAACTCCTTGATCATCTGCTCGACGAAGGGGGGCCCCGAGATGATGGGGGCCTTGCCCTTGGGGTCCTTTTCGATCGCCTTGGCGCCGTGCTTCTCTTTGAGGTCGGTGAGGTTCTTCGGGAGGTTCTTGAGGAGTTCGTCCATGAACGCCGAACCGGGTGCCAGGATGAATCGGTTGCCCAGGACTCCCTTGCCGTAGCGGGCGGTGGCCGCCTCGTCGAGGTCCTCCGGGGTCGGTTCCTGGTCCGTTTCCGCGCGTCCCAACGCCGTGCGCACGCTCTTCCTGTCCCGCAGACGCGGGCCGAAGAGCGGGACCTCCTCGCTGTGCATCAGCACCCGGGGTGCCGCCGTCAGCCGTACGCCGCCCGGCGCGATGTCGACGTCCATGTACACGCCGCCGTACAGCTTCATGACGGTGTACCGCAGGATGTCAGAGGCGAGGTTGTAGGCCTTCCGTTTCTCGGCGTCCTTGTAGATGCGGTAGTTCTCCTCGCCCGCGTTCTCCTTGACCAGTTTGTCGCTGTCGGCGTGGATCTTCAGGTGGTTCCCGAAGGTCTTCGTCAGGTCCTTGAGCGTCGAACCGCTCGCTGCGGTCCACAGATTCAGCGTCCAGTCGCCGTCCCCGGCGTTCTCCTTCCATGCGTTGAGGTTGTCCTCGACGGCATTGCCGGGCTTGCCGCCCAGCCAGATGAAGTGCAGTTCTCGCGGCACCTCGACGCGGCGCGTCGAGGGTGGCCTGTCGGCCCCTTCCCACACCTGCCGGACGTTGTCGGCCTGGGCCGCGAAACCCTGGGTGCGCAGGCGGTTGAGCAGGAGGCGGAAGATGTCCGAGCGGTCCGTGGCTGCCAGGTGGCGCACATAGGCGGTGAGCTGCTCGTCATCCCCCGAGAACAGTTCGGCCCCTTCGTGGTCCCGCAGCCGGAGTCCCTCGCCGCGTGCCGGCTGCCCGGTTTCCTGCGGTGCCGGGGGCTGCCGTGTCGCCGTCCCGCCCAGCGGGGCCCGCTGCACCGTCGCCGCGCGGCCGGCCCGCCCCGCCGACGTGCCGCGGCAGCCGTCCCCCGCCGCGTGCGCATGCGGCTCGCGCACCGGACTCCGCCCGGACGCGACCCGTTGCACCGAACCGCCGTGCCCCGGACCGTGCCGATGCCGGTCGCCGGCCGCCGGCCGGGCCTCGGCAGGAACGCGTGGGACGGGAATGGGCCCGGACATGGCCCGGTCGGATGCGGTCGTGGCGAATCGTTCGCCCCGGTCAGCGGGGTCCGAGATCGACAATCCGGCGCCGTTGTCCGTCCCCAGCGGACTTTCCGGGTCCAGGGTGTGCGCCAACTCGTGTGCCCAGTCGCGCTTGTTCATCGCGCCGCCGTCGACGATGTGCTGTTCGGCGGCGAACGCCTTGGCACCGATCAGGGCGGCCGCATCGCGGGCGAGGGGTCCGTCGTGGACCTGCACACCGCTGAAGTCCGCGCCGCCGTAACGTGATTCCATCTCCTGCTGCAACGACGGCTCCAGCGGATGCGCCGCCGACTGCAGGGCTCGGTCCACGGCCGTCCGCTGCACGTGCGCGAGGTCGGCGGCCTCGTCCTCCGCGCGTCCGGCGGAGACATCGGCTCCTTGGGAAGCGACCCGCTGCAGATGCCTCACCCAGTGAGAGCTCAGCCCGACCGCGTGGCCCTCACGGGACGATGCGGAGGGAGTGCGGCCGACTCGTCCCGGCTCTCTCTCGTACGAACGCACGCGGAATGCTCCTCTGTGGCAAGGGGATACTGCTTCCCTCCCTGTCTACGCCACTCCGGGGGCGCGTGAAGTCTCCATCGGGCCAGACCTGTTGCCCTTCGATCCCGTACGTTCGGGCAACGGCACCGCCCGAACGCGTCGCGGATGCCGCGCCGGCCGGCCGCCCCGCCGGAAAGGCGCGGGGGAGCGCCGGGAAGACGGCCGCCCGCTCGGCTGCGGCCCCCGTGCGCACCCCTTCCGGCAGGACAGCGAGCCTGCGGCGGGATGCGGCGCCCGGGCGCGGTGGGCTGGGCCGGGCGGGGCGGCCGTGCGACGATGCCGGTATGAACCGACTGGCTTACTCCCAGTCGCCTTACCTCCTCCAGCACGCCTCCAATCCGGTGGATTGGTGGCCATGGGGAGAGGAGGCGATCACGGAAGCGAAGCGGCGGGACGTACCCATCCTCTTGAGTGTGGGCTATGCGTCCTGTCACTTACGTCTTCCGACGAACCACTGGTGCCACGTGATGGCCCATGAGAGCTTCGAGGACCCCGCGCTCGCCGCACTGCTCAACGAGCACTTCGTGGCCGTCAAGGTCGACCGCGAGGAGCGCCCGGACGTCGACGCCGTCTACATGGAGGCGGTGCAGGCCGCCACCGGCCAGGGCGGCTGGCCGATGACCGTCTTCCTCACCCCCGACACCGAGCCCTTCTACTTCGGCACGTACTTCCCGCCCGAGCCGCGCCACGGCATGCCCTCCTTCCGGCAGGTCCTCGAAGGGGTCCGCGGCGCCTGGGCCGACCGGCGCGACGAGGTCAGCGAGGTCGCCGGCCGGATCGTCGCCGACCTCGCGGGCCGCTCGCTGGCCGAGTCGCTGTCCGAGGGGGAGCGGCGGCCCCCGGGTCCCGAGGACCTGGCCACCGCCCTGATGGGGCTGACCCGCGAATTCGACGCGGTGCACGGCGGGTTCGGCGGCGCGCCCAAGTTCCCGCCGTCCATGGCGTTGGAGTTCCTGCTGCGCCACCACGCCCGGACGGGCTCCGCCGGGGCCCTGGAGATGGTCGAGGCGACCTGCGCGGCGATGGCCCGCGGCGGGATCTACGATCAGCTCGGCGGCGGTTTCGCGCGCTACGCCGTGGATCGGGAATGGGTCGTTCCGCACTTCGAGAAGATGCTTTACGACAACGCGCTGCTGTGCCGCATCTACGCCCATCTGTGGCGCGCCACCGGCTCCGATCTGGCCCGCCGGATCGCCCTGGAGACCGCCGACTTCATGGTCCGCGAACTCCGCACCGACCAGGGCGGCTTCGCCTCCGCGCTGGACGCGGACAGCGATGACGGGACTGGCCGGCATACCGAGGGCACGTACTACGTGTGGACGCCGGAGCAGCTGCGCACCGTCCTGGGGGAGGAGGACGCCGCGTTCGCCGCCACGTATTTCGGCGTGACCGAGGAGGGCACCTTCGAGGAGGGCGCCTCCGTCCTCCAACTCCCGGACGCCGGTGGACTGGTGGACGCCCAACGGGTGGCGTCGGTGCGGGAGCGGCTGCTCGCGGCGCGCGCCGAGCGGCCCCGCCCGGGGCGGGACGACAAGGTCGTCGCCTCCTGGAACGGGCTGGCCATCGCCGCGCTCGCCGAGACCGGCGCCTACTTCGACCGCCCCGACCTCGTCCAGGCCGCCACCGACGCCGCCGACCTGCTCGTCCGCGTCCACATGGACTGGCAGGCCCGGCTGCACCGCACCTCCAAGGACGGCACGGCCGGCGGCAACGCCGGCGTCCTGGAGGACTACGCCGATGTCGCCGAGGGCTTCCTCGCGCTGGCCTCGGTCACCGGGGAGGGCGTCTGGGTGGAGTTCGCGGGCTTCTTCCTGGACACGGTGCTGGTCCAGTTCACCGCCCCGGACGGCTCGCTCTACGACACCGCCGCCGACGCCGAGCGGCTGATCCGCCGCCCCCAGGACCCGACCGACGGCGCCACGCCCTCCGGGTGGACCGCCGCGGCCGGGGCGCTGCTCTCGTACGCCGCGCTGACCGGCAGCGCGCTCCACCGGGACGCCGCGGAGCGGGCGTTGGGCATCGTCACCGCCCTGGGCGGCCGGGCGCCGCGCTTCATCGGCTGGGGGCTGGCGGTCGCCGAGGCCGCCCTGGACGGGCCGCGCGAGATCGCGGTGGTCGGCCCGGCGGACGACCCGGCGACCCGCGCGCTGCACCGTGCGGCGCTGCTGGGCACCGCCCCGGGCGCGGTGGTGGCGCTGGGCGCCCCCGGCGCGGACGCCGCCGCCGAGGTGCCGCTGCTCATGGCCCGCCCCCTGGTCGACGGCGCGCCGGCCGCCTACGTGTGCCGGCACTTCACCTGCGAACGGCCGACCACGGACCCGGAGGAGCTCGCGGAGCGGCTGCGGAACTGAGGCGGCGCGGCGGGGCCGTGGCCCGTAGGCCATACGGCCCCGCCGCACGTCCTAGTGCCGCGGCACTAGGACCAGCGACCGGATTGACCTTGACGCGCGCGTCAAGTCCTAGCCTTCGGGCATGACGAACCGCACGCACCGCGAAGTCCACCTGGCCGCCCGTCCCACGGGGCCGGTCACCGACGACCTCTTCGAGATCGTGGAGGTCCCCGTTCCGGAACCGGCGGACGGCCAGGTCCTCGTGCGCAACACCCTGATGGGGGTCGCCGCCGTGATGCGCACCCTGATGGACGAGGTCACCACCGTCCCGATGCCGTCCTTCGGGATCGGCGAGCCGCTCCACGGGTCCGCCATCGGCGAGGTGGTCGCCGCCCCGGGGACCGACCTCAGGCCCGGCGACCTGGTGGAGCACCACTTCGGCTGGCGCGAGTACGCGCTGGTGGACGCCGCCGGCGTCCACCGCCACGAGCCCGGTCAGCTGCCCGATCCGGCCGGCTACCTCTCGCAGGGGCCCACCGCCCTGATGGGCATCGACCACGGCGCCGAAGTGCGCCCAGGGGACACGGTGTTCGTGACCGGCGCGGCGGGCGGCGTCGGCTCGCTCGCCGGCCAGATCGCCAGACTGCGCGGCGCCGCCCGGGTCATCGGCAGCACCGGCTCACCGGAGAAGGCCGACCGGCTCCGCAAGGAGTTCGGCTACGACGCGGTGGTCCTCAGGGGCGCCGGGCCCATCGAGGAGCAGCTGCGCGCGGCCGCCCCGGAGGGCGTCGACGCGGTCTTCGACAACGTGGGCGGCGAGCAGCTCCAGGCGGCCATCGCCGTCGCCAACCGGGGCGCCCGGATCGCCCTGGTGGGCGCGCTGGCCACCCAGCTCTCCGACGGGACCGCGAGCGCCACCCCGATCGACACCCTGTCGCTGCTCTCCCGGAGCATCACGATGCGCGGCGTCGCCCTCTACGACCACCTGGACCTGATCCCGCGGTGGAACGAGCTGTTCGGCCAGGGGCTGCGGGACGGCACCCTCACCTTCCCGCACGCCCGACTCCAGGGCATCGCACAGGCTCCGCGGGCGCTCCAGGAGCTGATCGCGGGGAAGCATCTGGGCGCTGTCCTGGTGGAGTTGTAAGGCCGGCGTACGGGACCAGTGGGGCACACGGGGCGCGGGAGTCGGGTGGTAGCGGATGGGTTCATTCCGCTGAGGGGGTTCCGGGTCGGCGGTAGCCTGCACGGGTGACGACCTTGCTCGGGTGCCGTTCTCTGGTCCAGGAGGCCGCGGCGCTGCGGTCCGGTGCGGACGACCCCGCCGACGCGGTGCGCCGCACCTGCGACCGCATCGATGCCGTGGACCCGCTGCTCCAGGCGTTCGTACCGGAGCCGGGGCGCCGCGCCCGACTGCTGGCCGCGGCCCGGGAGTTGGCCGCGGCCGCCCCGGGGAGCCCGGCCGAGCGCCCCGCCCTGTACGGCGTACCGGTCGGGATCAAGGACATCGTGCACGTCGACGGGCTGCCCACCAGGGCCGGTTCGGCGCTGCCGCCCGAGGAGCTGGCCGGCCCGCAGGCGGCCGTGGTGGACCGTCTGCGGGCCGCGGGAGCGCTGATCGCGGGCAAGACCGTGACCGCGGAGTTCGCGGTGACCGCGCCGGGGCCGACCCGCAATCCGCACAACCCCGCGCACACGCCCGGGGGTTCGAGCAGCGGTTCGGCCGCCTCGGTCGCCGCCGGGATGGTCCCGCTGGCCATCGGTACGCAGACCGTGGGTTCGATGATCCGGCCCGCTTCCTACTGCGGAGTGGTCGGTTTCAAGCCGACTTACGGGCGCATTCCGCTCGCCGGGGTGATCCCCAACGCGATCAGCTTCGACACCCTCGGCTGCTACGCGACGGACGTGGCGGGGATCGCGCTGGCCGCCCCGGTGCTCTGCGACGGATGGCGGACCGGGGCCGCGGACGGGTCGGGGCGGCCCCCGGTGCTGGGCGTACCGGCCGGGCCGTACCTGGAGCGGGCCGGCGACGAGGCGCTGGGCGCCCTCCGCGCCCAGCGGGAGGCGCTGACGGCGGCCGGCTACGAGGTGCGCGAGGTGCCCGTGATGGCCGACTTCACGGAGATCGTCGAGCAGCTCTTCACCATGAACCGCTACGAGGTCGCACGGGCCCACACCCACTGGTTCGCCCGCCACGCCGACCGCTACCGGGAGCAGACCGCGGCCGCGATCCGGGAGGGCCGGCCGATCGGGGATGCCGCCTACGAGGCCGCCCGGGAGCGCCGCGAGGCCTTCCGGGAACGGCTCGCGGCGGACGGGGCGGGCGCCGGGATCGACCTGTGGATCGCGCCGGCGGCCACCGGGCCGGCGCCCGCCGACCTCACCACCACGGGCAGCTCGATCATGTGCCTGCCGTGGAGCAACGCCGGGCTGCCGTCGCTGAGCCTGCCCGCCGGCCGGGCGGCCGACGGGCTGCCCCTGGGCCTCCAACTCGTGGGCCGGGCGGGCGCGGACGAGGAGCTGCTGTCCTGGGCGGCCGGTATCGAGCGCGCGCTGAACGGGACGGCCGGGGACGCGGCGGCCTGAGAGCCGGGCCGGGCGGGACGTACGGGGGACGAGGGGGAAGTGCCGGTGCGGATCGGGGACGCGGCGGCGGCCGCCGGGCTGACGCCGCGGGCGCTGCGCTACTACGAGCAGCAGGGACTGGTGATGGCCCGGCGGACGCCGTCGGGCCATCGGGAGTACGACGCGGAGGACGTCCGCCGGCTGCGGGCGGTCCGTGAACTGCGTCAGGCGGGGCTGACCGTCGGCGACGTCCGGGCCTTCGCGCACCTGCTGCGCACCCTGCCGCCGGAGGGCGTACCGGATCTGATCGGGGCCGAACCGGGGGTCGAGCGCTGCGCGGCGGCCGAGGAGGTGGCCCGGCGCCGGCTGGCCGAACTGGACGGCCATATCGCGCGGTTGTCCCGGTTGCGGGGCCGGCTGGCGGCGTGGCTGGGGGAGTCCGGCGGACCGGGCGGCCAGGAGGGCGCGCTCAGAGGGTGAGCCCGCGGGCCAGGACGTCCATCGACCGGTGGATCGGCTCCTCCGGACTGCCGGCCCGGCCTTCCTCGGCCCAGTGCAGCAGCGCCTCCTGGAGGGCGGCCAGGGCCGCCGCGCCGACCACCCGGATTTCCAGGTCGCTTGCCGGCCGGCCGGTGCGTTCGGCGAGGGCGGCGCTGACGAGGTCGATGTGCCGGGCGGTGAGCTCCGCGGTGCGGCCCCGGACGGCGGGCACCTCGCGGACCAGCCGGACGCGCTGGAGGAGTTCGCCGCGGTCGGCCGCGTCGAGGCCGCGCACGATCCCGACCGCGGCGTGCCGCAGCGTCTCGGGCATCGGTTCGCCGGCCGGGCGGGCGCGGATCCCGCGCTCCAGCAGGGCGCCGTACTCGTCGGTGAGCACGATGTCCTCCTTGGCGGGGAAGTAGCGGGAGACCGTGCTGGGGGAGACCTCCGCGGCCTCGGCGATCCGGTCGACGGGGGTGGCGTCGTAGCCCCGTTCGGCGAAGAGGCGGAGGGCGGCGCGGCGGATCGCCTGCCGGGTCTGGAGCTTCTTCCGCTCACGCAGTCCGGGCCCGGGTTTCCCGGGCGGTGCGGTGGCGGGGGTGCGTGCGGAGACCATGCGGCACATTGTCCCCACCCGCCGGGGCCGGCGGGTGGCGCATTGACGGCCCCTCGACTGTCAGTGGGGTGTGTCACGCTGTGATGCGGGAATGATTACGGTCGGTGATATGCGGAAGGGGGTGCCGGTGATGCGACCTGTGGTCCATGGGTATGCCGCGCTCGCCGCCGCGCTGTGCGTGGGCGGCTATCTGCTGGGCGGGGGCCTGCTGGTGACGGCCCTGGTGCTGGCCGGGGTGGCGGTCCTGGCGTGGCAGGTGGCCGCGGCCGCGAGGCCGCGGCCGGGCGGCCGTGGGGCGGTGATCGGGAGACCGGCCGGGAGACCCGGGGTTGAGGTCACCCGGGTCCGGCCCGCGTCAGGAATGCGTATATGCGACGAGCGAGATGCCGACGTAGTGCACCACGAAGGCCGCCAGGGTGAAGGAGTGGAAGACCTCGTGGAAGCCGAACCACCGCGGTGACGGGTTGGGGCGCTTGATCCCGTAGATCACGCCGCCCGCGCTGTAGAGCAGCCCGCCGACGATGACGAGGACGAGGACGGCGATGCCGCCGGTGCGCAGGAAGTCGGGCAGGAAGAAGACGGCCGCCCAGCCCATCGCGATGTAGCAGGGGGTGTAGAGCCAGCGCGGGGCGCCGACCCAGAAGACCCGGAAGGCGATGCCCGCGAGTGCGGCCGCCCAGACCGCCCAGAGCAGTATCTGCCCCCGGGTGCCCGGCACCAGCAGCAGCGTCAGCGGCGTGTAGGTGCCGGCGATGATCAGGAAGATGTTGGCGTGGTCGAGCCGGCGCAGCACCCCGCCGATCCGCGGGCTCCAATCGCCGCGGTGGTACAGCGCGCTGACGCCGAACAGCAGGCAGGCGCTGAGTGCGTAGATCGCGCAGGCCAGGCGGCCGCGGGGACTGTCGGCGAGTGCGGTCAGCAGGACGCCGGAGAGCAGGACGGCGGGGAACATCCCGGCGTGCAGCCAGCCGCGCAGCTTCGGTTTGAGCGGTGCGGCCCCAGCGGTGGCCGCGGCGGCCGAACCGGAATCGGTCCTGGACGGCGCGGCGGGGGGCTGGCTTTCAGCGGCGTCAGGCGCGGAAGTCATGGCGCAATGCTACCTACGCAACCGTAAGTTACAGATCGTCCGGAAGTGGTGACGGTCACCACGGTGCCCCCTGGACAGATCCGAATCCGGGTCGGATGATCAAATGAGTGCGGTCGGCACCGGATGAGCGGTCACGAAGCATCCGGGTCGCAGCCCCCAAGGGGCAGACAGGTAAACAAGCGGTTTCCTCGCCCCATGGGCGGGAAAGCCGGTCAAAACCCCTCATCTAGGAGCGATCGTGGCGCGCGACAACGCGGCTCCCACCCCGACCCGGCACCAGGGCCTGCGCGAGTGGGTCGAAGAGATAGCGGCGATCACCCAGCCCGACCGGGTCGTCTGGTGCGACGGCTCGGAGGCGGAGTACGAGCGGCTGTGCGAAGAGCTCGTGGCCAAGGGCACGTTCAAGAAGCTCGACCCGGTCAAGCGCCCCAACTCGTACTACGCCGCGTCCGACCCGACGGACGTGGCGCGCGTCGAGGACCGCACCTTCATCTGCTCGGAGAAGGAGGAGGACGCCGGCCCGACCAACCACTGGAAGGCCCCCGCCGAGATGCGGGAGATCTTCACCGGTGAGCAGGGCGTCTTCCGCGGTGCCATGAAGGGCCGGACGATGTACGTCGTCCCGTTCTGCATGGGGCCGGTCGGCTCCCCGCTCTCCGCGATCGGTGTGGAGATCACCGACTCCGCGTATGTCGCGGTGTCGATGCGCACCATGACGCGGATGGGACAGGCGGTCCTCGACGAGCTCGGCGAGGACGGCTTCTTCGTCAAGGCCGTGCACACCCTCGGTGCCCCGCTGGCCGAGGGCGAGCAGGACGTTCCGTGGCCGTGCAACTCCACGAAGTACATCTCGCACTTCCCGGAGTCGCGTGAGATCTGGTCGTACGGTTCCGGCTACGGCGGCAACGCGCTGCTCGGCAAGAAGTGCTACGCGCTGCGGATCGCCTCCGTCATGGCCCGGGACGAGGGCTGGCTGGCCGAGCACATGCTCGTCCTGAAGCTGACCCCGCCGCAGGGCGAGGCCAAGTACGTCGCCGCGGCGTTCCCGAGCGCCTGCGGCAAGACCAACCTGGCCATGCTGGAGCCGACGATCCCCGGCTGGACGGTCGAGACCATCGGTGACGACATCGCCTGGATGCGGTTCGGCGAGGACGGCCGGCTCTACGCGATCAACCCCGAGGCCGGTTTCTTCGGCGTCGCACCCGGCACCGGTGAGCACACCAACGCCAACGCCATGAAGACCCTCTGGGGCAACTCCGTCTTCACCAACGTCGCCCTCACCGACGACGGCGACGTGTGGTGGGAGGGCATGACGGAGGAGACCCCGGCCCACCTCACGGACTGGAAGGGCAACGACTGGACGCCCGAGTCCGGTGTCCCGGCCGCGCACCCCAACGCCCGGTTCACCGTGCCCGCCGCCCAGTGCCCGACCATCGCGCCCGAGTGGGAGGACCCCAAGGGCGTGCCGATCTCGGCGATCCTCTTCGGCGGCCGACGGGCCAGCGCGGTGCCGCTGGTGACCGAGTCGCTGAGCTGGCAGCACGGTGTCTTCCTCGGCGCCAACGTGGCCTCCGAGAAGACCGCCGCGGCCGAGGGCAAGGTCGGTGAGCTGCGCCGCGACCCGTTCGCCATGCTGCCGTTCTGCGGCTACAACATGGGCGACTACATGGCGCACTGGATCAAGGTCGGGGCCGACAAGGACCAGGCGAAGCTGCCGAAGATCTACTACGTCAACTGGTTCCGCAAGGACGACGCGGGCCGCTTCGTGTGGCCGGGCTTCGGCGAGAACAGCCGGGTGCTCAAGTGGATCGTCGAGCGGCTGGCAGGCACGGCCGAGGGTGTCGAGACGCCGATCGGCGTGCTCCCCACCAAGGACGCGCTGGACACCGAGGGTCTCGAACTCTCCGAGAAGGACCTGGAGTTCCTCCTCACCGTCGACAAGGACATCTGGCGCGAGGAGGCGGCGCTGGTCCCCGAGCACCTGAACACCTTCGGGGACCACACGCCGAAGGAGCTGTGGGACGAGTACCGCGCGCTGGTGCAGCGGCTCGGCTAGCACCGCGGGCCGGGCGGCGCGACAGACACCGCCCGGCGCGTCCGCATCCGTCCGGGGCCCCGCACGTCATGTGCGGGGCCCCGGACGTTGTGGCGCGGCCGGGGCGCTCGGCGGTCCCGGTGGCGAGGGTGTCAGGCGGTGGCGAGGTTCCGGTCGCCGGCGCCGTGGGCGGCCAGCCGCTCCTCGGCGAGGGCGATGGCGTCGGCGTCCCGGCGCGAGGTGGCGACCGCCAGGGCGTTCCCGGCGAGGGTGCGGGCGCGCTGCCGGAGGGCCGGGATCAGGGCCCGGTCGCCGCCGGCGGTGGGCTCGGCGCGCAGCGGGTAGTGGCCGCCCAGCCGGGCGACCTCGGTGGCGATGCGGTCGGCCGCGGCGGTCAGGGCGGCGCGCTCGGCGGCGCACCCGGCCAGGGCGCGCAGCTCGTCGGTGACGGTGAGCAGGGCGGTCAGTTGCCCGGCGAGCCGGATGTCCAGCTCCTCCTCGCGGGAGCGGTGCGGGAGTTCCGGGGCGACGGCCATGCTGTGGACCGACTTGGTGCGGATCGGTTCGTACATGGGATGGCCTCCTGAAAACGTCTAGGAGGCCATCCTAGCTTAGACTCTGTCTAAAGTTGTGGTTCGTACAGGAACCGCTGCGGGTCAGTGCTGTCCGTAACCGTCGAGGAAGGTGCCGATGCGGGTGACGGCGTCCGTCAGGTCGTCCTTGTTGGGCAGGGTGACCAGGCGGAAGTGGTCGGGCTCGGGCCAGTTGAAGCCGGTGCCGTGGACGATCATGATCTTCTCGGCGCGCAGCAGGTCCAGCACCATCTGCCGGTCGTCCTTGATCTTGTAGACCTTCGGGTCCAGCCGGGGGAACGCGTAGAGCGCGCCCTTGGGCTTGACGCAGCTGACGCCCGGTATCCGCGTGAGCAGCTCGTAGGCGGTGTCGCGCTGCTCCAGCAGCCGACCGCCGGGGAGCACCAGGTCGTTGATCGACTGCCGGCCGCCCAGTGCCGTGGCGACCGCGTGCTGCGCCGGCATGTTGGCGCACAGCCGCATGTTCGCCAGGATCGTCAGGCCCTCGATGTAGGAGGCGGCGTGCGCCTTCGGGCCGCAGACCGCCATCCAGCCGCTGCGGTAGCCGGCGACGCGGTACGCCTTGGACATGCCGTTGAAGGTCAGCGTCAGCAGGTCGGGGGCGAGCGCGGCGAACGGGGTGTGGGTGACGCCGTCGTAGAGGATCTTGTCGTAGATCTCGTCGGCGCAGACGATGAGGTTGTGCCGGCGGGCGATCTCGGCGATACCGCGCAGCAGTTCGTCGTCGTAGACCGCGCCGGTGGGGTTGTTGGGGTTGATGACGACGATGGCCTTGGTGCGGTCGGTGACCTTGCGCTCGATGTCGGCGAGGTCGGGCATCCAGTCGGCCTGCTCGTCGCAGCGGTAGTGGACGGCGGTGCCGCCGGAGAGCGAGACCGAGGCCGTCCACAGCGGGTAGTCCGGGGCCGGGACCAGCACCTCGTCGCCGTCGTCCAGCAGCGCCTGCATCGACATCTGGATCAGCTCGGAGACGCCGTTGCCCAGGTAGACGTCGTCGACGGAGAGCTCGACGCCCTTGGTCTGGTAGTGCTGGACCACCGCGCGCCGCGCCGAGAGCAGGCCCTTGGCGTCGCCGTAGCCGTGCGCGGTGCTCATCGAGCGGAGGATGTCCTCCAGGATCTCCGGTGGGCACTCGAAGCCGAAGGCGGCGGGGTTGCCGGTGTTGAGCTTGAGGATGCGGTGACCCGCTGCCTCCAGCCGCATGGCCTCCTCGAGGACCGGGCCGCGGATTTCGTAGCAGACGTTGGCGAGCTTCGTTGACTGGATCACCTGCATGACCGCCACTCTACGGGCGCGTACCGACACATGCCGGGTGGCCTTCGCCACGTCGTCGGCGGACGGTGTCCAACCGGGCGCCGAGTGTGACGGATGGGGCGGTGCTGATTTCGTGGTGCGGCGCCCGTCAGAAGCGCCCTAACCGCGTCGCCCCGGAGTGCGGCGGATCGCGCGGCCCGCCAGGACGTCGGTGCGCTGGCCGTCCTCGATGACGAAGCGGCCGTCGATCAGGACGTGCGGGATGCCGGTGGGCAGGGCGCGCGGGGCCTCGAAGGTGGAGCCGGCGGCGACCGTCCCGGGGTCGAAGAGGACCAGGTCGGCGCGGTACCCCTCGCGGACCAGACCGCGGTCGGGCAGCCGCAGCCGGGCGGCGGGCCGCGCGGTCAGATGCGCCACGCACTCCTCCAGGGTGAGCACGCCCAGCTCGCGGACGTACCTGCCGAGGTAGTGGGGGAAGGTGCCGTACGCCCGCGGATGCGGCTTCGCGCCCTGGAGGATGCCGTCGCTGCCGCCGGTGTGGACCCGGTGGCGCATGATCTGCCGGACGTTGTCCTCGTGGCCGACGTGCTGGAGGATCGTCGGGCCCAGCCGGTCGGCGAGCAGCAGATGGCGGGCGGCGTCCCAGGGGGCCCGGCCGCGGTCGGCGGCGTTGCGGGTGACGGTCCGGCCGACCCAGTCCGCCAGTGCCGGATCGGTGACGCCGGAGATCTCGATGGTGTCCCAGTCGATGGGGACGCCGTGGCAGCCGTCCGAGCCCTCGACCTCCAGGGCGTGCCGGACGGCCGCCGCGGTGGTGTCGTCGGCGAGCCGCGCCAGGACCGCCTCGGGGCCGCCCTCGCCGGCCCAACTGGGCAGCATCGCCACGAGCGTGGTGCAGCCGGGGGTGTACGGATAGGTGTCCAGGGTGAGGTCGGCGCCGCCGTCCAGGGCCTCGTCCAGCAGGGCCAACAGCTCCGGTGCCCGGCCCTCGTTGACGCCGAAGTTCATGGTGGCGTGCGCGAGGTGCAGCGCGCAGCCGGCCTCGCGGGTGAGCGCGACCATCTCCGCGTACGCGGCCAGGGCGCCGGCCCCGTAGGAGCGGTGGTGCGGGCAGTAGTAGCCGTCGTAGTGCGCCACCACCCGGCACAGTGCGGTCAGTTCGGCGTCGGAGGCGTACATGCCCGGGGTGTAGGTGAGGCCGGAGGAGAGGCCCACCGCGCCCTGCTCCAGGCCCTCGGCGACCAGCTGCCGCATCCGGTCCAGTTCGGCGTCGGTGGCCGGCCGGTCGTCCCAGCCCAGGGCGAGCATCCGGACGGTGCCCTGCGGGACGAGATAGGCGGCGTTGACGGCGATGCCCGCGCCGTCGAAGCCGTGGTCGAGGCGGTCGAGGTATGCGCCGACGGTGCGCCAGGTGAAGGCGACGGAGGAGTCGTCGGGGCCCCCGCCGTTCCATCCGGCGATCTGGGCGCGGACCTCGGCGAGCGTGCGGTCGTCCACCGGGGCGTAGGACAGGCCGTCCTGGCCGAGGACTTCGAGGGTGACGCCCTGGGCGGCCTTCGCGGTGTGCGCCGGGTCGCGCAGCAGCGCCAGGTCGCTGTGGGCGTGCATGTCGATGAAGCCGGGGGCGAGGGCGAGGCCGGCGGCGTCCACGGTGCGCGCGGCGGAGGGGCGGGGGCCGCCGTCGGACTCCCGGTGGATTGTGGCGATCCGGCCCTGGGCCAGGGCGACGTCGGCGCGGTAGGAGGGTCCGCCGGACCCGTCGACGACGCGGACGTCGCGGAACACGGTGTCCATACGGGCCGCCTTTCTGGGCTGTTCCTGGGGATTCCCTCGGGGCTTTCCGGGGCGCGCCCGTGGGTCATGCGGGGCGTGCCCGTGGGTCTTGCGGGGCGCGCCCCGCTACCGGAGGCGTCGACGCGTCAGAAGAACGTGCGGATGAGGTCGACGACCGTGCCGTCCGCCTCGACCAGCGGAATCAGCTGCCACTTGTCGAAGGAGGTGCACGGGTGGGACAGCCCCAGGGCGACCCAGTCGCCGACCTCCAGATCCCCGGCGTGCTCGGTGCGCACCCAGGCGTGCTGGTCGGACAGGCCGGTGACGGTCAGGCCGGCCGCCGGGCGCAGGGTGCCGTCCCGGCCGGAGCGCACGGTCAGCGCCTGCGGCAGGTCGAGGTCGTAGGCCGCGTCCCGCTTGCCGGCGTTGAGGAACGCCTGCTCGGGGGTGGGCCGGGAGACGACCTGCGCCCAGAGCCGGAAGGCCGGCTGCAGCGCGCCCTCGTCGGGTACGCGGTTGAAGGGGGTCAGGCGGCGGTAGTGCCCGTCGTCGTGCGAGACGTACGCGCCCGAGCGCAGCAGCTTCAGGATCGGCGCGGAGAGCGTGGGGAGGTCCGCGAAGACCTCGGCCACCGCGTCGAACCACGCGCTGCCGCCGGCGCTGACCACGATCTCGTCGAGGTCGGCGAAGCGGCCGGAGGCGTCGAGGACGGCGGCGAGCGCGACCAGCCGGCGCAGCCAGGCGGTGACGCGCTCGTGGTCCGCGTCGGGCACCTCGCCCTCGTAGCCGGCGACGCCGACGAGGCGGAGGGTGTCCACGCCCGCGATGGCGTCGGCGAGTTCGCGGCACTCGGCCTCGGTCCGCGCGCCGGTCCGGGCGCCCTCGCCGGCGCCCAGCTCGATGACGACGTCCACGGGGCGGGTGGCCTCGGCGGCGCGCAGTGCGGCGTCCATCAGCTCGATGCCGCGCACCGAGTCGACGTAGCAGACGAAGCGGAAGTCGGGGTCGGCGGCGAGTTCGCCGGCCAGCCAGCGCAGCGCGGCGGCGTCGACGACCTCGTTGGCCAGGAAGATCCGCTGGATGCCGAAGTCGCGGTAGACGCGGGCCTGATGGGGGACGGCCGCGGTGATCCCCCAGGCGCCGAGGGCCAGTTGGCGGGCGAAGAGCTGCGGGGCCATCGTGGTCTTGCCGTGCGGGGCGAAGGCCAGGTCGTGCCGGACGGCGTAGGTCTCCAGCAGGGCCAGGTTGTGCTCCAACGCCTCGGCGGAGAGGGCCAGGACGGGGGTGGTGAAGCCGCCGGTGAAGAGATTGCGGCGCTCGGCGGCCAGTTCGCCGAGGGTGTGACCGGTGGCGTCCGGGGGGAGTCCCTTGAAGCGGTGATCGACCTTGTCGTCCGCGAGGTTGGTGAGTTCCCGCGCGAGCCGCTCGCCGGCCATGGAGCCTCCTCCACATCTACGTTGCACACCGTGCAACACCCGTTGCGTATATCGCTGGGAGTTGTCTAACATCCGAGCCATCGCCCGGTCAATGGTGGAAAAAACACCGGGAAAGGCAGGGCGAACGCGCCACGGAAGGGCGGGCGGACCGGTACCGCACCGGCCGGCGGCCGGCCCGGTCCCCCGGTACGGCGCACCTGCTCCCGAGCCCCCCCTACGGGCTCCGCACAGGGGACCGGGACCCATCGGCGGCACAGCGAAGGAGCGCGACCGATCGTGACCACGCCCTGGAACGTCAGCGCCGCCCCCGTCCCGGCGGCCGGCGCCGCCCCGGACGTCGATGTCGTCTGCCTCGGCGAGTCCATGGTCACCTTCCTGCCCACCGTGCCCGGCCCGCTCGCCGACGTCCCCGCCTTCGAGCGCACCATCGGCGGCGCCGAGTCCAACGTCGCCTGCGCCCTGGCCCGGGCCGGCCACCCCACCCGCTGGATCTCCCGGGTCGGCACGGACGGCTTCGGCGACCACCTCGTCCGGGAGATCGCCGGGCACGGCGTCGACACCCGCGGGGTCCGGCGCGACCCCGCCCGCCCCACCGGCATCTACTTCCGCACCGCGGGCGACCGGGCCACCGACGCCCACGAAGTGGCGTACTACCGGGCCGGTTCGGCCGCCTCCGCGATGGCCGCGACCACCATGGACCTGGCCACGATCCGCGCCGGCCGGGTGCTCCACCTCTCCGGGATCACCGCCGCGCTCTCCGCGGACTGCCTCGGCCTGCTGCGCGCCCTGATGACCCGTCCGTCGCCCGACCGCCGCCCCTCGTCGCCGAAGCGGTCCGCCGACCGCGCCCACGCGGCATCGGCCGCCGCCGGCCGCCCGCTGCTCTCCTTCGACGTCAACTACCGCCCCCACCTGTGGACCGGCGGCCGGGGCCCGGGGGTCCTCCTGGACCTGGCCCGCACCGCCGACGTGGTGTTCGTCGGCGCCGACGAGGCCCAGGCGGCCTGGGGACTGCCCGACGCCCGGGCGGTGCGCGCCGCGCTGCCCGAGCCGGAGACCCTGGTCGTCAAGCTCGGCGCGGCCGGCGCCCGGGTCTTCCACCGCGCCCCCGGCACGCCCGGCGACACCGGGCCCGCCGGCCTCCACGTCCCCGCCCCCGCGGTCGACGTGGTCGCCGCGGTCGGCGCCGGCGACGCCTTCGCCGCCGGCTTCCTCTCCGCCGCCCTCCGCGGACTGCCCCTGCGCACCCGGGTCCGGCACGGCCACCTCTGGGCCGCCGCCGCCCTCACCGTCCCCGGCGACCTCGCCGCGCCCCCCGCCCGAGCCCTGGCCGACCGGCTGGCCGCGCTCGACCCGGCCGCCTGGGGGACACTGCACCTCGGCCCCGGCTGGACGCACGCCATGGAGGCCGCGGACCAGGAGGTACACCCGTCATGAGCCAGACCGTCGACCGCGCGCTGAGCATCCTGCCCCTGCTCGCCGAGGGGCCCGCCGCCCTCGGGCAGGTCGCCGACCGGCTCGGCGTGCACAAGTCCACCGCGCTCCGGCTGCTGCGCACCCTCCACGAACACGGCCTGGTCTACCGCCAGCCCGACCAGCGCTACCGCCTCGGCGCCCGCCTCTTCGCCCTCGCCCAGGAGGCCGCGGAGCACCTCGACGTCCGCGAGACCGCCCACCCCCACCTCGTCGCGCTCCACGAGAGCTGCGGCCACACCGTCCACCTCGCGGTCCACGAGGAGAACGAGGTCCTCTACATCGACAAGGTCGAGAGCCGCTACCCGGTCCGGATGTACTCCCGGATCGGCAAGCCGGTGGCGATCACCGTCGCCGCGGTCGCCAAGCTGCTCCTCGCCGACCTCCCCGAGCCCGAGCGCCGCGCCCTCGCGACCCGGCTCGACTACCCCCGCTACACGCCCCGTTCGACGCCCGACGCCGCGGCCTTCCTGACCGAGCTGGCCACGGTGCGCGAACAGGGCTGGGCCACCGACCTCGGCGGCCACGAGGAGTCCATCAACTGCGTCGGCGCCCCGATCCGCGGCGCGGACGGGCGGGTGGCGGCCGCGATGTCGATCTCCGCGCCGAACGTCGTCGTCAGCGCCGGGGAACTCCTCGCCCTGCTCCCGCTGGTGCGCCGCACCGCCGACGCGATCAGCCGGGAGTACTCCGGCACCACCAGCCCCGGCCACCCGCCGGCCCCGTGAAGCACCACCGAAGGACGGACATGACCGAGAAGATCGCCCTCACCCCGGCCACCCACACCACCCCGCCCGCGAAGTTCTCGCACGGCGTCAAGAAGGGCAACCTCCTCCAGGTCGCCGGCCAGGTCGGCTTCCTGCCCGCCGCCGAGGGCCGGGCCCCGACGCCGGCCGGCCCGACGCTGCGCGAGCAGACCCTCCAGACCTTCGCCAACGTCAAGGCCATCCTCGAAGAGGGCGGCGCCAGTTGGGACGACGTGATGATGATGCGCGTCTACCTCACCGACGTCGACCACTTCGCCGAGATGAACGAGATCTACAACGCCTACTTCGAGGAGCAGGGCCTCACCCAGCCGCCGGCCGCCCGCACCACCGTCTACGTCGGCCTGCCCAAGGGCCTGCTCATCGAGATCGACGCGCTCGCCGTCCTGGGCTGAGCCGCCGCCTCCCCCGTACCGCCCGCCCTCTGATCCGAGGCACCAACCCCCCTTGCCCCACCCGCCGTCAGCGCACCGACGCGCTTCTCGCCCGCCGCACGGCACGGCGCCCCGTACGACCGGGGCGCCGTGCCGCGGTCCCCCCTTGCCTGGACACCCCCTGACAACGGAGTCATCCATGGTCCTCGCCGCGACGCCACCCGCCCCACCGCACACCGGTGGGCTGCTGGCCCTGATACCGGGCACGCCCGGTCTGCTGACCGTCGCCGCCCTCGGCATCGCCCTGCTGCTCTTCCTGATCATGAAGGTCAGGCTCCAGCCCTTCGTGGCCCTGCTCGGCGTCTCCCTCGTGGTCGGCCTGACCGCCGGCCTCTCCGTCACCGAACTCTTCGGCACGGTCCAGAAGTCCGACGCGGTCTCCCTGATCGAATCCGGTATGGGCGGGATCCTCGGCCATGTCGCCATCATCATCGGCCTGGGCACCATGCTCGGCGCGATCCTCGAAGTCTCCGGCGGCGCCGAGGTGTTGAGCTCCCGGCTGCTCGCCCTCTTCGGCGAGCGGCGCGCCCCCCTGGCGATGGGGCTGACCGGCCTGATCTTCGGCATCCCGGTCTTCTTCGACGTCGGCATCTTCGTCCTCGCGCCGCTCGTCTACGCCGCCGCCAGGAAGAGCGGCAAGTCGATCGTGCTCTACGCCATGCCGCTGCTGGCCGGCCTGTCCATGACGCACGCCTTCCTGCCGCCGCACCCCGGACCGGTGGCCGCGGCCGGCCTGTTCAAGGTCGACCTGGGCTGGATCATCCTGATGGGCGTGGTGTGCGGGGTGCCCGCGGTGCTCGCGGCCTGGGCGTACGCGGCCTGGATCGGCAAGCGCCTCTTCGTGCCCGTCCCGCACGACATGGCCGAGGCCGCCGAGGAGGCCAGGGCCGCGGTCGCCGCCGAGCAGGGCGACGGGGGAGGGGACACGTCCCGGGAGAAGCCGGTCGCGCTCGGCGCCGTCCTCGCCATCATCGGCACCCCGCTGGTGCTGATCCTGCTGGCGACCTTCTCCTCCATCGTGCTGGCGCCTCCCCCAAGCTCTCCGACAAGCTCCGAGCAGGGGGGACCCCCATCCGGCCGCTCGGTCATCGAGTTCTT
This sequence comes from Streptomyces sp. NPDC093097, assembly GCF_044754325.1. Taxonomy (NCBI): domain Bacteria; kingdom Bacillati; phylum Actinomycetota; class Actinomycetes; order Kitasatosporales; family Streptomycetaceae; genus Streptomyces; species Streptomyces sp. NPDC093097. The sequence goes on along the minus strand of NZ_JBIVOW010000002.1, from coordinate 56,035 downwards.
CGGCCACCCCTTCGTCGCGCTGACCCTCGCCCTGCTGCTGGCGTACTACCTGCTGGGCGTCCGCCGCGGCTGGTCCCGGGCCTCCCTGGAGCGGGTCTCCACCGCGTCCCTCAAGCCGGTCGGCAACATCCTGCTGGTCGTCGGCGCGGGCGGCATCTTCGGCGCGGTCCTCAAGGGCAGCGGGGTGGCCACCGCGCTCTCGGAGACCTTCCAGCACGTCGGTCTGCCGGTGATCGTGCTGGCCTATCTGCTCTCGCTGGTGCTGCGGGTGGCGCAGGGCTCGGCGACGGTGGCGATCGTGACCACCGCCGGGATCGTGCTGCCGCTGGTCGAGGCGCAGGGGCTCTCCCAACCGGCGCTGGCCCTGGTCATCATGGCCATCTCGGCCGGCTCGATCTTCGCCTCGCATGTGAACGACGGCGGGTTCTGGATGGTCAGCAAGTACTTCGGGATATCCGAGCGCGACACCCTGAAGTCCTGGACGGTCCTGGAGTCGGTGCTGTCGGTCGCCGGGTTCGCGGTGGCGGCGCTGGTCAGTCTGGTCGTCTAGGGCGGTTCTGACGGATCTCCGCGGCGTCGCGGCGCGGCCCTCGTGCCGAGGTGCCCGGCGGTCCGTTACGGGGTAGGCGGTCCCGATGCGTTGCGGTGAGGGCCGTGCCAACTTCCCCCTGATTCCGGCAAATTCATTGCCGTACGGCCCGCGCCAGCGAACAATGCGCATGTCAAAAATGGCGCGGCGGAGGGGAACCGACGCCGTGGAACTCCGGACTCAGAGCTGAGAGGACCCCACATGTCTCGACCTCTCGTCGGCACCCTGGCCACCGCCGTACTCGGCGCCGCCGCCCTGGTGACCGTCGCCGCCCCGGCGGGCGCCGCCCCGGTCGGCGCCGCCGCGCACCACAAGCCCACACCGCCGCGCATCCAGGCCGTCGACTTCGCCGGCACCGTGGCGCTGGACGACTGCTCCGGCTCGATCGTCAAGATGCCCACCTCGCAGCCGGACGACCCGGCGCTGGTGATGGCCAACGGCCACTGCCTGGAGACCGGGATGCCCGATCCGGGCCAGGTCATCGTCGACCAGCCCTCCAGCCGCAGCTTCACCGTCCTGGACAAGTCCGCCGGCGACCTCGGCACGCTGACGGCCACCAAGATCGTCTACTCGACGATGACCGACACCGACGTGACGCTGTACCAGACCGGCTCGACCTATGCGCAGATCGAGCAGCAGTACGGGATCGAGCCGCTGGAGCTGTCCACCGACCACCCCGCCAAGGGCGCCGCGATCACCGTCGTCTCCGGCTACTGGAAGAAGACCTACGGCTGCGCCGTCGACGACTTCGTGCCCACCCTCAAGGAGGGCGGCTGGAGTTGGAAGGACGCGGTGCGCTACACGCCCGACTGCAAGACCATCGGCGGCACCTCCGGCTCGCCGGTGATCGACAACGCCACCGGCAAGGTCACCGCCATCAACAACACGGGCAACGAGAGCGGCGGGCGCTGCACCGTCAACAACCCGTGCGAGGTGGACGAGAACGGCAACGTCACCGTCCACAAGGGCATCAACTACGCCGAGGAGACCTACTTCATCCCCAAGTGCTTCGGCGCCGGCAACCAGCTCGACCTGAACGGCGACGGCTGCGCCCTGCCCAAGCCCTCGGGTGTACGCCGCTGACCGTAGGGGGCTGACACCAACCTGCGGGCGGACGCGCCAGGTTGGCGAGGAGACGGGCCCCGTGCACCGCCGTGCACGGGACCCGGCCTCAAGGGGGCGTCGTAGGGGAGCGCCGGCTACGGCAGCCCGTGGACGTGCCCGCCGACCTGGCTCGCGAACGCGCCGCCGGCCGCCGCGTCCCAGTTCGTCGACCAGGCCATCGCGCCCCGCAGCCCCGGATAGGTCCGGGGCGGCTTGAAGGAGTCGCAGTTCTTGCCCGCGGTCAGGCAGTCCAGCGCCGCGTTGACCACCGACGGGGAGACATAGCCGCCGCCCGCCGCGCTGGGCGAGGCCGGTACGCCGAGGCCGACCTGCGACGGGTCCAGCCCGCCCTCCAGCTGGGTGCAGGCGAGCGCGGTGAGGAAGTCCACCGAGCCCTGGGAGTAGACCTTGCCGTCGCAGCCGTTCATCGAACCGCTGTTGTAGAACTGCGTGTTGACGACGGTCAGGAAGTCCTTGATGGCCACCGCCGTCTTGAAGTACTCGTTCTGCGGCGAGAGCATGTCGATGGTCTGCGGGGCCATCGTCACCACGACGTCGGGGTGCTTGGCGTGCACGGCCTTCAACGCCTGCGTCATATAGGTGGAGTTGAGGCCGTTCTCCAGGTCGATGTCGACGCCGTTGAAGCCGTACTCGTCCATCAGCCCGTTGACGGAGTCGGCGAAGTTCTGTGCGGACGCGGCGTCGCCGACCGAGACCGCGCCCCGCTCGCCGCCGACCGAGAGGACCACCGACTTCCCGGCGGCCTGCTTGGCCTTGATGTCCGCCTTGAAGGCGTCGGCCGAGGAGTAGCCGACAGCCGGGTCGAGGTGGAAGGTGACGGCGCCCGGCTTCCCGGTCGTGTCGGCGAAGGCCACCGCGATGATGTCGTAGGCGTCGTCGACGTCCGCCAACTTCTGTACCTTCGCGCCGTTGTTGAAGTTCTGCCAGTAACCGGTGACGGCGTGCTGGGGGACGGCCGCGGCGCGGGCCGCCGGGCCGGTCGCCGCGGCGGTGCCGGCGGGACCGGCGGCGACCAGGCCGGCCGAGGCCAGTGCGGCGGCGGCCAGCCCCGCCAGCAGGCGGCGATGGACCGTTCTCGTCCCTCTTTCGATGCGTGCGCGAACCACGACTGCCTCCGTGTGGGGGGTGGTGGGGGAAGTGGTGCCGTTACGCGCTCAGGGGCCCCTGGGCTTGCCGTCCAAGGTGGTCCAGACCAATAAACGGTGTCAAGAGCCGTGCCGGAAGCGGGTGTTCCGATGGGCGCCGCTTGCGAGGTATGCGGGGTTTACCTGTGGACCGACGGGCAAGACGAGTAGCCCAGAACGTGTTCTCCGGGACGTATCTCTGTGGATAAAGTGCTCAGCGTATGGCGCCGATGGCGCAGAGCTGTGCCGATCCGCGGTCCCGGGAACGCCGGAGGCCGGAAGGAGTGGGGGAGCGACGTGCCGACCGCGATTGCAGTCACCAGTCCGGACCTCGCGCTGCCCGCTCCCGAGTCCTCGACCTGGCTCGAACGGGGAGGCGCCGCCCTCGACCGGCAGACCCCCGCCGCGGTCGTCCTCGGTTCCCCGGATCGTACGTCACTGGACGATGCGCTGGCGGAGACCAGCGCGGTCCTGGAGCACCACGGCCATCTGGTCGTCCTGTACTCCACCGCCTGCCCGCCGGAGCACGTCCGCCGGCTGCACACCCTGCGGGCCGTCCTGGAGAGCGACCGGATCGCCATCCTGCCCAGCGCCCTGCCGCCGCTCGGCGTCGCCGTACTCGCCCGCCAGCTCCGCCAGTTGTCGGTCTGCGGCTTCAGCCCCGGCGTGCTGGCCTGCGCCGCCCGGCTGCTGGCCCACTACGTCCATGCCGGCGCGCTGCTCGGCAGCGTCACCGGGCTGGACCGGGTCGAGGTGGACCTGCGCTCGCACATGAAGTCCTGGCTGCCCGGCGCGCACTTCGCGGTGCTGGCCACCCCGCAGCCGCAGCTGCTCCACCTCGACCGGCACAGCACCCACGCCGGGCTCCGCCCGCCCGGCTTCGCCACCCAACTCGCCGTCGCCCGCGGCCAGCTCACCGCGGACTGGGTGACCTCTGCGCTCGCCCCGGCCTGGCAGGTGCAGGGCGTCTACGAGGCGCGTCTGCCGACCGAGTCGGCCCGCTGGTGGGGCACCCAGAAGCTGATCGAGTTCGTCGCCGCCATCCCGGACCCGGCGCTGCTGAGCCGCCTCGTGGCGTCCGTGCGGCGCGAGGAGTGCGGCTGGTGCGGCGCCGAAGTCATCGGCGACCGCTGCGCGTTCTGCGCGGCGCCGCTGGCCCGGGACCGGTCCCGGGGCGGCTCCTCGGGGCGCGAACCGGCGGCCATAGCCGGGGCGCCCGCGCCGGCGCCCGCCCCGGCCGAAGGCGCGGGCGCGGCGCCGGATGCGTCCGCGGGCTCCGATGTGGCCGATGCGCACGTGGCGTCTGATGCGCCAGAGGTCTCTGATGCGCCCGACGTGTGCGATCGATCCGGACCGTCCGGCCCGTCCGATTCGTCCGGTGCAACCGACCGGTCCGACCCCTCTGTCCCGTCCGACCCATCCGACTCGTCCGGTTCACCGCTGCGGCAGCGCGGGCTGTCGCCGGTCGCGCCGTCTGGGGTTCCCGGCGTCCCCAGCGTCCCTGGTGGCTCCGGTGGCTCCGGTGTCCCTGGCGCCCCCGGGGTTCTCGGAATCACCGGCGTACCGGACCGGGCGGACGCCCCCCGCGTCACCGGCGCACCGCAGGCCACCGGCGCGCCGCCCGTCACGGGAGTGCCGCACGCCCTGGGTGTCCCCGGCACCCCTGGCGTCCCCGGTGCCCCGGGCGCCTCGGGCATACCCGGGATCCCGGGCCTCCGCGGCGCCCCCACCGGCCTCGGCGGACCGGGCCAACTCGACGTCCGCGGACCGGCGTTCACGCCCGGCGGGGTTCCGCGCCCGGCCGGCCCGCCGCCGACCGGACCGCGCGTCCTGCCCGGTCACCCGGACTTCCCCGGCCACCCGGACCTGTGCCCCCGCCCCGGCGCCGCGCGGACGGCGACCCCCGTGCGCTGAACCCCGCCCCGCGAAGGGCCCCGCACGGGGGACCCGCAGCCCCGACCGCCCGCCGCCCGACCGCCCCGCCCCCGTCCCGATCGAGGTCCCCCGCCCATGAACTCACGCCAGCGCCGCGGAGTGATCCTGCTGCTCCTGTCCGTCCTGTGTGCGGTCGGGGCCTTCGTCGGCGTGCTGTCGGTGATCAGCAACGTCGAGTCCAAGGTCGGGCCGGAGCGGACCGCCTACCGGCTCAAGACGGACGTCGCCGCCTATAAAACGCTGGATCCGGGGCAGTTCGAAGAGGTGAGGATCCCCCAGCGGTGGCTGTCGCCCACCGCCGTGACCGACCTGGACAAGGTCAGCGGCAAGATCGCGGTGACCCCGCTGCGGAAGGGCTCGCTGCTCCAGGACGACATGATCGTCGACCGGCCGGCGCTCAAGCCCGGCCAGCAGGAGATCGCCATCATGATCGACGCCGCCACCGGCGTGGCCGGCAAGATCAACCCCGGCTCCCGGGTGAACATCTACGCCACCTTCGACGGCCGCCGCCCCGAGGACAAGCCGGTCTCCAAGGTCATCGTGTCCGGCGCCCAGGTCATCGACGTCGGCAAGCTCACCCCCCTGGAGGCCAAGGACCCCGGGAACACCGCCACCAGCCGCCAGCCCGGCCAGGCCGTCCCGATCACCTTCGCGCTCGACACCCAGGACGCCCAACGGGTCGCCTACGCCGAGTCGTTCGCCTCCCACGTCCGGCTCGCCCTGCTGGCCCCCGGCACCCAGGCCACCGTCCCGCCCGGCGACCGCACCTACACCCTCGACGGCGACAAGTGACCCGGAGGCCCAGGTGACCATCCGCATCCTCCCGGCCGTCGGCGACGCCGACGCCGCCCGGACCCTGGCCGCCCTCCTCGGCCGGCTGCCGGACGGCGACCCGGCGCCCGCCGTCGGCGACTCCACCGCACTGCTGAACACCCTCGCCGCGATCGCCGCAGCGGGCAGCACCGCACCGCCGGCGGGCGGGCCCGCACCGGGCGGCCCGGCCGCCGCCGTCCAGGCGCTCCCCGAAGTCGTCCTGGTCCACGAGCAGATCGGCCCGCAGCCCGCCCTGGAGCTGATCCGCGAGGTGGCGCTCCGCTTCCCCGCCGTCGGCGTGGTGCTGATCACCGCCGACGCCGGGCCCGCCCTGTTCTCCGCCGCGATGGACGCCGGCGCCCGCGGCATCGTCGGACTGCCCCTGGGCTACGACGAACTGGCCGCCCGGGTGCAGGCCGCGGCCCAGTGGGCCAGCGGAGTCCGCGTCCACCTGGGGGGCGCCCCGGACGCGCTGACCGCGCCGACCGGCACCCTGCTCACCGTCACCGGCGCCAAGGGCGGCGTCGGCACCACCGTCACCGCCGTCCAACTGGCGCTCGCCGCCCGGGCCGCGGGCCGCCGGGTCGCCCTGGTCGACCTCGACCTCCAGTCCGGCGACATCGGCTCCTATCTGGACGTCCAGTTCCGCCGCTCGGTCGTGGACCTCGCCGGCATCCAGGACCTCTCCGCCCGGGTCCTCCAGGACGTGGTGCACGCCCACCACACCGGCCTGGGGCTGCTGTTGGCGCCCGAGGAGGGCGAGCGCGGCGAGGAGGTCGACGACCGGGCCGCCCGCCAGATCCTCACCGCCCTGCGCTCCCGTTACGACGTGGTCGTCGCCGACTGCGGCTCCCAGATGCAGTCCGCCAACGCCGCCGCCGTCGAACTCGCCGACGTGGCCCTGCTGGTGACCACCCCCGATGTGGTCTGCGTCCGCGCCGCCAAACGCCAGGTGCGGCTGTGGGACCGGCTCCGCATCCGTAAGGCGGAGGACACCACCACCGTCGTCAACCGCCTCACCCGCCACACCGAGATCCAGCCGTCGCTGGTGGCCAAGGCCACCGGCACCCGCGTCGCCCGCACCCCGGTCCCCGCCGCCTTCAAGGAACTCCAGCCCTGCGTCGACGCCGGCCGGATGCAGGACCTCGACGCCCGCTCGACGGTCAAGGCGGCCCTGTGGGCGCTCGCCGGCGAACTGGGCCTGGCCGGCGCACCGGCCGACCCACCGGGCCGCGGCGGCCACCGCACCCGCCCGGTGCTCACCGGGCGCAAGCGCAAGGCCCTCACCACCGGGTCGGCCCCCGGCTCCGGGGCGCTTCAGGGGGCGGCCCCGCCGGTGCTTCCGGGGCCGGGCACGAGCCCCGGCGGCCGGTTCGGCACCCGCCGCGGCACCCCGCCCGGCCCCGCCGGCCCGGCCGTCCCCTACGAGGAAGGCTAGGTCGTGTCGTCGAACCGGCGCCTGCCGTGCGACGCCTGGCACGCCCTCCCCCACGCCTCAAGGGCGCGGGGGACCCCCATGCAGCGTTGTCGGACCGCCCCGATGCGCCCGGTATCGGGACAGTCCTCCGCCTTGCGAGCGCACGCACCAGACGCCGCACGGCCCGGCCTCCGGCCGAACACCGCCAGTTCGACGACACGCCCTGAGGCGATGCGGCACCCCGCACGACCCGGCCGGGCACCGGGCGGCCACGACCGCGGCCAGGTCACCGTCGAGTTCGTCGGGCTGCTGCCGCTGATCCTCGTCGTCCTCGTCCTGCTCTGGCAGTGCGCCCTGGTCGGCTACACCTACGCGCTGGCCGCGCACGCCGCCGACCGGGGCGCCCGGGCCGCCACCGCCACCGAGGACGGCGGCCCCGGCGCCTGCCGCACCGCCGCCACCGGCCAACTCCCGCGCGCCTGGCACGCCGGCGCCAGCACCGCCTGCACCGCCGAGGCGGGCCTGTGGAAGGCCACGGTGCAGCTCAAGGTCCCGGCGCTGTTCCCCGGTGCCGGGTCCTTCCCGTGGACGGTCACCGGCACCGCCGGCGCCGCCAAGGAGGCCCGCGACCGATGACCCACCGGCCCCCCACCCCCCGCCGGCGCCGCCCCGAGGACCGCGACCGCGGCTCCGCCTCCCTGGAGTTCCTGGGCATCCTCCCGGTCCTGCTGGTCGTCGCCCTGGCCGCCGTCCAACTGGGCCTGGCCGCCTACGCCGTCCAGCAGGCCGGCACCGCCGCCCGGGCCGCCGCCCGCACCGCCTCCATGGACCCCGCCGACCAGGAGACCGACCCGCAGTCCGCCGGCCGCGCCGCGATCAGCGGCTGGGTCGCCGACCGCGCCGCGATCACCGTCGGCGGCTCCGGCGACAGCGTCAGCGCCACCGCGACCGTGCGGATCCCCTCGATCGTCCCCGGCGCGGACTTCGGCTCCGCGCGCCGCAGCGCCACCATGCCCCGCCCCGAAGGAGCGCCACCGCGATGAGTCTGAAAGCCCGGATCGTCGCACCCGAACCGGCCGGTGAGGACCACCAGGACGGCCATCTGGTCGCCGTCTACCGCGCCAAGCTGCTGGAGGAGATCGACCTCGCGGAGATGTCCGCGCTGACCGCCGCCGAGCGCCGCTCCCGGCTGGAACGCGTCCTGGGGCACCTCATCAGCCGCGAGGGCCCGGTCCTGTCCACCGCCGAACGCGCCCAGCTCATCCGCCGGGTGGTCGACGAGGCGCTCGGCCTGGGCGTCCTCGAACCGCTCCTGGAGGACGCCTCGGTCACCGAGATCATGGTCAACGGCCCCGACCAGGTCTACGTCGAGCGGCACGGCCGGGTCGAGCCGGTCCCCGTCCGCTTCGCCTCCCACGAACAACTCATGCAGACCATCGAGCGGATCGTCTCCACCGTCAACCGCCGCGTGGACGAGTCCAATCCGATGGTCGACGCCCGGCTGCCCACCGGCGAACGCGTCAACGTCATCATCCCGCCGCTGGCCCTCAACGGCGCCACCCTCACCATCCGCCGCTTCCCGCGCGCCTACACCCTCGCCGAACTCATCGGCGTCGGCACCCTCGACGAGCAGATGCTGATGCTGCTCGCGGGGCTGGTGCGGGCCAAGTTCAACGTGGTGGTCTCCGGTGCCACCGGAGCCGGCAAGACCACCCTCCTCAACGCCCTCTCCGGGCTCATCCCCGACGGCGAACGCATCATCACCGTCGAGGACGCCGCCGAACTCCAGCTCCAGCAGACCCACGTCATCCGCCTGGAGTCCCGCCCGCCCAACGTCGAGGGCAAGGGCCGGATCACCATCCGCGACCTGGTCCGCAACTCCCTGCGGATGCGCCCCGACCGGATCATCGTCGGCGAGGTCCGCGGCGGCGAGACCCTCGACATGCTCCAGGCGATGTCCACCGGCCACGACGGCTCCCTCGCCACCGTCCACGCCAACAGCGCCGAGGACGCCCTGATGCGCCTCCAGACGCTCGCCTCCATGTCCGACGTCGCCCTCCCCTTCGAGGCGCTCCGCGACCAGATCAACAGCGCCGTCGACTGCCTGGTCCAGCTCACCCGGCACGCCGACGGCACCCGCCGGATCAGCGAGATCGCCCTGCTGGACTCCCGGGGCCACGAGGGCTATCGGCTCGTCACCGCCTGCCGCTTCGAGGCCGAACCGATGGGCGCGGACCTCCCCCAGGCTCTGGGGGAGCAGGGCGGTCCCCCCACCGTGCGCGGGGCCGTCCGCTACTTCCCGTTGCCCCGCCGGGTCGCCCAACGCCTCTTCATGGCCGGCGAACCCACCCCGCCCGCCTTCGGCGTGGCCACCACCGACGATCAACTCGCCACCCGGAAGGCCGCTTCATGACCGGCGGGAACAGCACGCTCCCCCTGCTCGCCCTCGCCGCCACCGCGCTGTGCGGCGCGCTCGCCGTGGCCGGGGTCCGCGTCTACGCCGCCGGCCGCGCCCAGCGGCAGGCCATCGTCGACCGGCTCGACGACGCGGGCGGGCCCCCGCCGACCGGCCGGCGCCGCCGCTTCCCCTCCGTCGACCGCACCCTGCGCACCACCCGCTTCGGGCGCCGCCTGGAACTCCGGCTGGCCGCCACCGGACTGGACGTCACCCCCGGCGAGTTCTTCGTCGCCATGGTCGCCACGGTGCTCGTGCTGTGGGTGGCCGCCCAGGCCGTCCTCGCCCCGTTCTTCGGGCCGATCGCCGCGCTGATCGCCGTCTGGGCGGCGTTCGCCTTCCTCAACTGGCAGCGGCAGAAGCGGATCGAGAAGTTCATCAACCAGCTCCCCGAGCTCTCCCGGATCCTCGCCAACGCCACCCAGGCCGGCCTCGCCCTGCGCACCGCCCTGGCCATGGCCGCCGAGGAACTGGAGGCCCCGGCCGGTGAGGAACTGGCGAAGGTCGCCGGCAAACTCGCCGTCGGCCACTCCGTCGACGAGGCCCTCGGCGAGCTGGCCGAACGCCTGCCCTCCCGCGAACTGGTCGTCCTGGTCACCACGTTGGTCCTCGCCAACCGCGCCGGCGGCACCGTCGTCGGCTCGCTGCGCAACCTCACCAAGACCCTGGAGGAGCGCAAGGAGACCCGCCGCGAGGTCCGCACCCAGCTCTCCCAGGTGGTGGTCACCGCCTATGTCGTCCCGCTGCTCGGCATCGGCACCCTGCTGCTGATGAACCGCATCGCCCCCGGTGCCATCGACCGGATGACCTCCTCCCTCCTGGGCCAACTCGCCGTCGTGGCGGCCTTCGTCCTCTACGGGCTCGGCTTCTTCCTCATCCGCCGGCTCTCCAAGATCGACGTGTAGGCGCGCCCGGGAACCCGCCGCCGTCCGCCCCACGACATCCAGGTACAGGTGATCGGTAAATCCATGGCAATCGCAATCGTGCTGGCCCTCGCCCTCGCCCTGTCGGTCGCCGGGATCGCCTGCGGTGTCGCCCTCTACCGCCGCGAGGCCCGCCTCCCGCCCGACCTCGCGCTGTCCCTGGAGGTCGGCGCGATCCGGACCACCGCCGTCGGCTCGGCCGTCGACCGCACCGGTATGCGCTACGCGCCCCTGGTCCTGCGGCTGATGGGCGACAAGCGGGTGGCGCGGGTCCGCCGCCGGATCGACCTGGCGGGCAACCCCGGCGGCCTCACCGTCGACCGCTACGCCGCCCGCCGCGCGGTCTACGGCGCCCTGGGGTTCTTCGGCGCGCTGGTGATGTTCCTCAAGGGACAACCGCTCCTGGGCGTACTGATGGTGCTGTTCGGGCTTTTCTGGACGGAGGTGGGTATCTGGGCCGCTATCCGGCAGCGCAAGGACACCATCGAGCGCACTCTTCCGGACTTTCTCGATGTGCTGGCCGTCGTGGTGAGCGCCGGACTCGGTTTCCGGCAGGCGCTGGACCGGGTCGCCGAGAAGTACGAGGGCCCCTGGGCCGACGAACTCCGCATCACCCTGCGGCAGATGGACATGGGCGTCAGCCGCCGCGCCGCCTTCGAGGAGCTGCGCAGACGCAATGACTCCGAACAGGTCGCGCAGTTCGTCACCGCGCTCCAGCAGGGCGAGGAGCTCGGCGCGCCGATCGTCGAGACGCTCATCCAGATCGCCAACGACATGCGCCGCACCGACGCCCAGAACGCCCGCCGCCGCGCCGCCCGCGCCGTCCCCAAGGCCACCATGGTCGTCACCACGTTCATGGTCCCGGCCACGATGATCCTGCTGATCGCCGGCTTCTTCCTCGGCTCCGGCACCGACTTCGGCTCCCTGATGGGCGAGTGACCGCGAGCGCTACCCCTCCGAGCCGTCCTTGCGGATGCACAGCACCGCCCGGTCCGGTCCGGCCCGCGGGCGCGCGGCCCCGTCGCCTTCGGGCCGCCCTTCGGCGGCTGCGACGGCTCGGGGGCGGCCTGGCCCGGCCGTGCATGTCACCCGGCCGGTGGAAGCCGGTCCGCACTCCGCATTTTCGCCAACACCTTCGCAGGCGCAACGAGTTGTGCCACAGTGGAGGCGCCGTCCGGCCCCGCCGCACCACGGGGCGGTCGCCGGCCGGACGGCAGGGGCAGGCCGCCGCGGAGGGGGGTACCTCTCCCGCTCGCCCGGACGGGGAGAGCTTGGGGAAGGGCGGCATTCCAGGGGCGTCGGAGGGGGAGCGGGGGTGGCCGAGGTGGCGTTCGGTGGCCGAAACATGTCGTCCGATCCCTCGATGGTGGTTTCGGAACAGGACGTGGTTCGGAATGCCTGTTCCGGGAAGGCCGTTCCGGCGTACTTTTCTCGTGTCCTGCGCGCGGACGAGCGCACCACGGGGACCTACCGGCCGGACCAGAGCGGGACGGCGGCCCACGGAGGGGAAGACGATGGCGAAGCGGATCGTGCGAAACGACCGGGGGCAGACCTCGATCGAGTATCTCGGCATCATCGCGGTGGTCGTGGCGATCGTCCTGGTCCTGTCCACCACCGACTTCGGCAGCCAGATCGCCAACGCCATCGCCAACAAGATCTCCGACGTCGTCGGGATCTGATCCCCAGCACCCCACCCGTGCCGGCCACCACCGTCACGCGCCGCCACCGGCGCGACGCCGGGCAGACCCTGCCGATCTACGTCGTCGCCATCGGCGCCGTGCTCTTCCTCGCGCTCGCCTTCTTCGCCGTCGGCCAGGCCGCGGCCACCCGCAACGGCGCCCAGACCGCCGCCGACGCGGCCGCCCTGGCCGCCGGCCAGAAGTACCGCGACGAACTGCGCAAGGGCTTCCTCGCCGGGCTCCGCGACGGCACCGCCGCCACCGACCCGGCCGCCTGGGAGGAACTCCTGGGCGGCCGCGGCGCCCCCTCCGACACCGCCTGCGCGAACGCCGACTGGTACGCCGGCCGCAACGACGCCGCGGTCTCGTCCTGCACCCCGGACTCCTGGCCGACGTCCTTCGCCGTCACCGTCACCACCCGCCGCGCCGTGGGCGATTCGGTGATCCCGGGCACCGGCAGCACCCACGCCCAGGCGGCCGCGAAGGCGGTCGTCGCGCCCCGCTGCACCCTCGACGGGCCCGCCGGCAGCCCCCCGCCCCGCACCCTCCCCACCCAGCCCGCGGGCGACGGCAAGGACGGCGGCAAGGACCACGGCAAGGACCACGGCAAGGACGGCGGCAAGGACGGCGGCAAGGACAAGACCCCCGAGCCCGCGCCCCGCACCCTCACCTGCGACGGCAAGGGCTTCCCGCTCGACCCCGACCACCTCCAGGACCTCCCCACGGCCGCCGACCTGTTCTCCGTACGCCTGGCCCGGTGACCGCCGCCCCCTCCCAACTCACCAGCCCCCGCCGCCCGATGGCCCCCACCGACCTTCCGACCCCACTCACCGAAGGAACGCATCCATGAGCATTCGGCGCACCACGAAGGCCGCCAGGGGAGCGGCCGCCACGGCGAGTGCGGTCGGCCTGGCCCTCCTCGTGGCCGGCTGCGGGGGCGGCGGCGACGGCAGCGCGCAGGCATCGGAGGGCAGGAAACCGGCCGCCCGCACCACCACCGCCGACCCCGGCACCCCCGCGGCCGACGCCAGCAAGGTCATCGGCGAGATGAAGGGCCCCGACGGCGTCGACGTCACCCTGAGCTCCGCGGTCCGCGACGCCGGCGGCTTCGTCACGGTCGAGGGCACCGTCACCAACCACGGCACCCGCGCCTTCAACGCCATCGACTGGCGCTCCAACGAGACCGAGCTGAAGTCCCGTTCGTCCATCTCCGGCGCCACCCTGATCGACAAGGCGGGCAAGAAGCGCTATCTGGTGCTCCGCGACACCACCGGCGAATGCCTCTGTACGACGGGCCTGAGCGGACTGCTGCCGGGCCAGAGCCGGCCCATCTTCGCGCAGTTCCCGGCCCCGCCCGCGAAAGTGACCGAGGTCGACTTCCAGTTGCCCACCATGCCGCCGGCCACCGTCAAGATCACGGATTGAGCCGCCCGCGATGACCGCCTCCCGAACGGCCCTCACGGCCACCGCCGCGCTCCTGCTGACCGTCGCCCTGACGGCCCCCGCCGCCCACGCCGACCCGCCGGGCATCACCGAGGACACCACCGCCCCGGTCCACATCGACCCGGCCGACCCCAACCTGCGGATGGTCCAGGGCGCCAAGCTCGCCCCGCCCAAGGTCCTCAACATCAAGTCCATCGTGGAGACCGACGACGGCTCCGAACGCCGGCAGGACACCAACGACAACGTGACCTTCGCGCTCCAGGCCGAGGTCCTCTTCAGCAAGGACAGCGCCGAGCTCTCCACCGACGCGCTGGCCCGGATCAGCGCCATCGCCGACGAGGTCCGCAAACAGCACGCCACCCACCTGAAGGTCTTCGGCTTCACCGACAACCTCGGCTCCGCCGCCCACGGCCTGGTCCTCTCCAAGCAGCGCGCCAACGCCGTCCAACGCGAACTCGCCGTCGACCTGGGCTCGTCGGTCACCTTCCAGATCCGCGGCTACGGCGAGCAGTACCCGATCGCCGACAACAGCACCGAGGCCGGCCGCCGCAAGAACCGCCGCGTCGAGGTCAGCTTCCCCCGCAACAACGGCTGACCGGGCAAGGCCCCCGAGCCCCGCCCCGCCCCTCATCCCCCCCATGACCTCGTCCCGCGGCCGGACCCGCACCCGCACGCCCCGCCGCACCCCCCACCGTGCCATCGCCCCGGCCTCCGCCTCCAGCACATGCCGGGCCCGCAGCCGCGGACGCCCCAACCGCCCCGGCCGCAGGGTGCACACGTCCACCACCCGCAAGTCCCGGTTCAGATAGGCCACATCGATCGCGAACCGCATCCGGAACGAGTGCACCCCGCTCGCCGGCGTCAGCAGCAGCGCCCCGTCGATCCCGTCCCGGCCCAACAACCCCCGGGTACGCGCCCGATAGGACGCCGCGACCTCCAACGGAACGTCGACGCCCGCGACTTCGAGAACCGCCCGCCCATCCACCCAACTCCCCATGCCCACCGTTGTACCAACCGCCGCACCCCTAGGGCACTTCTGACGGCTCTCCGCGGCGTCGCGGAGAGCCGACAGAAGCGCCCTAGGGTCGACCCGTGTCCGCCACCCTGATATTCCTCGCCGCCTCCTACGGAGCCGCGGTCGGCCTGCTCCTCCCGCGCCCCGCCTACCGGCTCTCGGTGGAACCCGACGAGGACTGGCGCGCGCACTGCCCCGCCGGCCACGCCCTCACCGGAGCCGCCCGCGGCTGGCTGGGCCCGGGCCACTGCCGCGACTGCCGCGCCCCGCACGGACCGGCCGCCCGCCCCTTCGCGACAGCCACCGCGCTCGTCTGTGCCGCCCTCGCCGCCGCCACGGGCCCCCGCCCGGAACTCGCCGCCTGGCTCCTGCTGACACCGGTCGTGGTCCTCCTGGCCGTCGTCGACCAGCGGGTCGGACGCCTCCCCGACGCCCTGACCCTGCCCCTGGCCGCCGCCGCGGCCGCGACGCTGGGCGCCGTCGGCTGGCTCACCGGCGCGCCCGGCAGCTGGCTGCGCGCACTCCTGGCCGGCCTCGCCCTCACCGCGTACTACCTGCTCCTCCACCTCCTCAACCCCTCGGGCCTCGGCCTCGGCGACGTCAAGCTGGCCCTGGGGCTGGGCATCGTCCTCGGGTGGTACGGCTGGCCGGTCCTGGTCGCCGGCGGCGCGGCCGGCACCCTGCTGGGCGCCCTCTACGGGACCTACCTCCTCCTGGTCCGCCGCGTGGGCCGCCAAACGGCCATGGCCCTGGGCCCGTTCATGATCATCGGGGCCTTCGGCGTCCTTCTCGTGGCCGCCGTCACAGCCCCCTGACCCCGTCCGGCCCCACCCGGAGCCACGCCGTCCACCCCTCGATGCACGGAGCACCCCTCCCGCGGGGTTATGGTGGAAGCCCCCCCTCGGGCCGGTCCGTACTCCCCCCCCCACGGACCGGCCCGCTTTTTCTTTCGCCCTCCCGCACCGCGGTGGCAACGGCCTCCGCCGGCCGCACCCACGAGGCCGCCCCCACAGCGGGAAAGCCGACAGGCAGGGCCCGGCCGCACAGACCGGCCGGCCGCTCAGCTCAGCGGCGGGCCCAGATGTTCACACCCTCGGTGGTCTGGGCGAGGGTGTCGATCTCGGCCAGCTCCGCGTCGGTGAGCGGGGACGCGGTGAGGGCGGCGACGTTGGCCTCCAGCTGGGCGACGCTGCTGGCGCCGATCAGCGCGGAGGTCATGCGCGGGTCCCGCAGGACCCAGTTCAGCGCGAGCTGGGCCAGCGACTGCCCGCGGCGGGCCGCGATGTCGTTGAGGCCGCGCAGCCGCCGGACCACCTCGTCGGTCAGCAGGCCGGGGTCGAGGGACTTGCCCTGGGCGGCCCGCGAGTCCTGGGGGATGCCGCCGAGGTACTTGTCGGTGAGCATGCCCTGGGCGAGCGGGGCGAAGGAGATGCACCCCATGCCCTCGTCGGCCAGCGTGTCCAGCAGCCCGTCGTCCTCGATCCAGCGGTTGATCATCGAGTAGGACGGCTGGTGGATCAGGGGGCGGATGCCCATGTCGCGCAGGATGCGCACCGCCTCGCGGGTCTGCTCGGCGTTGTACGAGGAGACGCCGACGTAGAGCGCCTTGCCCTGCTGGACGGCGGACGCCAGCGCGCCCATCGTCTCCTCCAGCGGGGTGTCCGGATCGAAACGGTGCGAGTAGAAGATATCGACGTAATCGACACCCATCCGCTTCAGGGAGGCGTCCAGCGACGAGAGCAGGTATTTCCGGGAGCCCCATTCGCCGTAAGGGCCGGGGTGCATCAGATATCCGGCTTTTGTCGAGAGAATCATCTCGTCGCGGTAGCCGCGGAAGTCCTGCGCGAAGATCTTCCCGAAGTTCAGCTCGGCGGACCCGGGCGGCGGGCCGTAGTTGTTGGCCAGGTCGAAGTGGGTGACGCCCAGGTCGAAGGCGCGGCGCAGAATGGCCCGCTGCGAGCTGAGGGTGCGGTCGTCCCCGAAGTTGTGCCAGAGTCCAAGGGAGATGGCGGGGAGTTTGAGGCCGCTGCGGCCGGTGCGCCGGTACTCCATGGAGGCATAGCGGGAATCCGCGGCGCGGTAGTCAGTGCCAGTGGTCATGGACCTCTCCCTATCACGGACTTGTGACACACCTGATTGGGCTGCTGAGACAGCCGAGAAGTAAAGTTGGCCCCTTAGGCGACGGGGCGAATGGCCATCGGTACGGAGGGGCTGGACCACACATGCTGCGATCTTCCGGGATGCGCATCCCGTATCCGCCTGCACTGCGCGATCTCGTCTACCGGCTCTACGCACGCCGGGTCGAGGGTCGTCTGGACCACACCCAGGTGCCCAAGCACATCGGCGTCATCCTCGACGGCAACCGGCGCTGGGCGCGGGCCGACGGGCTGTCGACGGAGCAGGGCCACCTGGCGGGCGCGGCCAAGATCGACGAGTTGCTGGGCTGGTGCGCGGAGACCGATGTGGAGGTCGTCACACTCTGGCTGCTGTCGACCGACAACCTCGACCGCCCGGAGTCCGAGCTGACCCCGCTGCTGGGGATCATCGAGAACACCGTGCGCAACCTCGCCGCGGACGGCCGCTGGCGGGTGCACCACGTCGGCAACCGCGACCTGCTGCCCGACGCGACCCAGCGGGTGCTCAAGGAGGCCGAGCAGGACACCCTCGACAACAAGGGCGTCCTGGTCAACGTCGCGGTCGGCTACGGCGGCCGGCAGGAGATCGCGGACGCGGTGCGGTCGCTGCTGCTGGAGCACGCCGAGCGCGGGACGACCTTCGAGGAACTGGCCGACATCGTCGACATCGACCTGATCTCGGAGCACCTCTACACCCGCGGCCAGCCCGACCCGGACCTGGTGATCCGCACCAGCGGCGAGCAGCGGCTGTCGGGCTTCATGCTCTGGCAGAGCGCCCACTCGGAGTACTACTTCTGCGAGGTCTTCTGGCCGGCGTTCCGGAAGGTCGACTTCCTGCGGGCCCTGCGCGACTACGCGGCCCGGCACCGGCGCTTCGGGTTCTAGGGCCCGCCCGACGGGCCGGGGACGGGCGGCCCCCACGCGGGGCGGGCCGATCCTCGGTCCGCGGGCGGTGAGCCGGCCCGGCGCAGGGGGCCGGAGGCCGGAGCCGGAGACCCCGTCCGAAGTCGGAGAGCCCGTCCGAAGCCGGGGCCCGAAGGCCGGAGCCGGAGGTTCCGGACGGCCCCCGGGCCCTCCGGAACGGCGAATTCCGTACGATCCGGAGGGACGGGTGCCGGCCGGGCAGCGGGGTGTGATCCGGTCATCTTTCGCGGTGAATTCCGGCCAGGGGACGGGGTGCGGGACCAGCGGTCGCCGGGGGCGTGCCCGGCACGACGCGCCCTGCGCATGCTGACGGCGCCTCTTCTGATGCCGCATCCGAGGCCCCTCATATCCGGGTGCTTCCGGGCGCCTCACCTGCGTTCGCAGGGTGTGCCGCCGGCCTTTTCGCCGGTCAAGGGCTACCTGTAACCAAAGGTTCATCGAGCGTGCGTCATATGCCGTGGCATGGGGCCGGTAGTTGAAGGGAATATCCCTGGCAGGTCGGTGCCCGGAACAAACAAGCCATGGGCACCGGTTCTCAGCGGACGGCATGGGGTCGTCCGCCCGGGAGGCCCTTTGCGCATCACGGACGATCGTGCGTACCGCACGGACGACGCGGAGGGCCGGCGTTCGGCCCGCGCAGCGCGGCCAGAACCCGGTCCTGTCCCCGGCGACGTCGTCGCACCCCAACCTCATCCGAGGGGGTTCGTCCACCCGTGGTGAACAGCAAGAAGCGCCGTGAGAGCGACCGGCGCACCTATGTCCTCGACACCAGCGTCCTGTTGGCGGATCCGGCTGCCATGTCCCGCTTCGACGAGCACGAGGTGGTGCTCCCGGTCGTCGTGGTCACGGAGCTGGAGGCCAAGCGGCACCATCCCGAGCTCGGGTACTTCGCGCGGCAGGCGCTGCGCCGGCTGGACGCGTACCGGGTGCAGTACGGGCGGTTGGACGCCCCCCTCCCCATCGGGGAGCTCGGCGGGACGCTCCGGGTCGAACTCAACCACTCCGACCCGGGCCTGCTGCCCGCCGCCTTCCTGCACGGGCCCAGCCGGTTCGGCGACAACGACTCGCGGATCCTCGCGGTCGCCCGCAACCTCCAGGCCGAGGGTTTCGACGTCACGGTCGTCTCCAAGGACCTGCCGATGCGCATCAAGGCGTCCTCGGTGGGGCTGGCGGCCGAGGAGTACCGCGCCGAGCTGGCGATCACCGACTCCGGCTGGACCGGCATGGCCGAACTCACCGTCCCCGCCGAGCAGGTGGACGATCTGTTCGCCGCCGAGACCGTCCCGATCGCGGGCGCGGAGGAACTGCCCGTGCACACCGGGCTGGTGCTCCAGTCCGAGCGCGGCAGGGCGCTGGGCCGGGTCACGCCGGAGGGCGCGGTGCGGGTGGTGCGCGGCGACCGGGAGGCGTTCGGGATCCACGGCCGCAGCGCCGAGCAGCGGATCGCGCTGGACCTGCTGCTCGATCCGGAGGTCGGCATCGTCTCGCTGGGCGGCCGGGCCGGCACCGGCAAGTCGGCGCTGGCGCTGTGCGCGGGGCTGGAGGCGGTGCTGGAGCGCCGCCAGCACAGCAAGGTCATGGTGTTCCGGCCGCTGTACGCGGTCGGCGGGCAGGAGCTGGGATATCTGCCGGGCACCGAGGCCGAGAAGATGAGCCCCTGGGCGCAGGCGGTCTTCGACACGCTGTCCGCGGTGACCACCAAGGACGTCATCGAGGAGGTGGTGGCCCGCGGGATGCTGGAGGTGCTGCCGCTGACCCACATCCGCGGCCGGTCGCTGCACGACGCGTTCGTGATCGTGGACGAGGCCCAGTCGCTGGAGCGGAACGTGCTGTTGACCGTGCTGTCCCGGATCGGGGCCGATTCCCGGGTGGTGCTGACGCATGACGTGGCGCAGCGCGACAACCTCCGGGTCGGCCGCTACGACGGGGTGGTCGCCGTCGTCGAGAAGCTGAAGGGGCATCCGCTGTTCGCCCACGTCACGCTCAACCGCTCCGAGCGGTCGCCGATCGCCGCGCTGGTGACCGAAATGTTGGAGGACGGCAGGATCTGACCCCTGTGAAGCGGTGCGCCGCCCTGCGAAGCGGAGGAGCCTAGCGGGGCGGCGCTCGTGCGCGCTCGGTTATCCGGAAATCCCCAGGAGCAAACGAGGTGTGAGCTTTCACACCCGGCAGGGAATTGCTTCCCGGTAGCCCGTTCGGGCAAAGTCTGGGTCCTGTCAGGCCCCGCATACGGCCCAGATAAACCCTCCGGGGTATATGGACGACCCGAACTTCATAGCGAGTTGCCGTATGCCGCCCGAGCACCACGCGGACCCTTGAGGGGGACGTACCGGGCCAGTGCCTCCCGTGACCAGTCGGCTCCTACCGCTCAACAGGGGCCGGAACAAGGGGAGGCCAGCGCCAGGGGCACGATTGCGTCCGCGAGGTCACCTAAGCGGGCGGTGCTGGAAGGAAATCGTGTGAGCCGGATCTCGGTCCGGGGATTCGCAGTGGCGTCGGCCACCGCGGTCACCACCGTCGGCGCCGTTGTCGGCGTCGCATCAGGCAGCCAGGCAGCGGTCAGCAACACCGAGGCCACGGCGGCCGACGCGACGATCGCCGACATCCCCGCGGGCCAGCAGGCCCAGGTGCAGACGGCGTCGCTGACGCAGCAGGCGGACTCGGCGTCCACCCAGGCGGACACGGCGGCACTGAAGTCCGCACAGGAGTCGGCCCGCAAGGCAGCCGCGGAGACCGCGCAGAGCAAGAAGGACGCGGCCGACAAGGCGAAGGCGGAGAAGGCGGAGAAGGAGGCCAAGGAGCGCGAGAAGGCAGACGCGCTGGCCGTTTCCCGCTCGGCCGTCCGCGACGCCTCCGATTTCGTCGCCAAGGCTTCCTACACCGTCGCCGAGACCCAGGCGATAGCCCGCCAGATGATCCCCGCCAACCAGTTCCAGTGCTTCAGCAACATCGTGTCGCACGAGTCCACCTGGAACTACCGCGCCACCAACGCCTCTTCCGGCGCCTACGGTCTGGTCCAGGCGCTGCCCGGTTCCAAGATGTCCTCCGCGGGCTCGGACTGGCAGACCAACCCGGCCACCCAGATCAAGTGGGGCCTGAACTACATGAACAGCCGGTACGGCAGCCCCTGCGGTGCCTGGTCGTTCTGGCAGGCCAACAGCTGGTACTAGTGCCGCAGCAGGCCCTCCCCAGGCCGCACCGCAGCACGCGAAAACCCCCGAACGCGAGGCGTCGGGGGTTTTGTGCATCCGGCCCAGGTAACGTCGTGACGTCAGACTTGCGGTAAGGGCGGGGAAGAGGAAGCGACATGTCCAGATTGCCTCAGTGGGTCGGCGGCGTAGGTGCCGGCCTCACGCGGCTCTCGCAGCGGCTGGAGGAACAGCGCCGCCGCGCGGAGGCCGGCGACCCGGAAGAACTGGGGCGCGCCGGGCGCGCGACCTCCCTGGACGGGGGGCCGGTGGCGTACCCGCAGGACGAGGACGCGCCCGCCAGCCGCCCGGCGACGGACGACCGGGTTCCGGAGGCGGCAGTCGCCGCGCCCCCCATGACCGTCGTGGACGCGGTAGACGCCGCGCGCCGGCCGGAGGCGGAGGATCCGGTACCGGCCGCAGCCGCCGCCGAGGTCCGCCCGCCCGACGCGGTCCCCGCCCCGCCCGCCTACGCGCCCGCCGTCGCGGCCCGTCAGGACCCGGTGACGGCGGTGCCCTGGGGCGTGCGGGTCGCGGCCGAGGCCGGCTGGCGGCTGCTGGTGCTGGCCGGCACGTTGTGGGTGCTGGCGAAGGTGATCACCACCATCTCGCTGGTGGTGCTGTCCTTCGTCGCGGCGCTGCTGATCACGGCGCTGCTCCAGCCCACCGTGGCGTGGCTGCGTCAGCGCAACGTGCCGCGCGGGCTGGCCACCGCGCTGACCTTCATCGGCGGCTTCGTGGTGATGGGCCTGGTCGGCTGGTTCGTCGTGTGGCAGGTCCAGGACAACATCGACTCGGTGTCCAGCCGCATCCAGGAGGGCATCACCGAGCTCAAGGGCTGGCTGCTGAAGAGCCCGTTCCATGTGACCGAGAGCCAGATCAACCACATCGCCAAGAACCTCCAGGACGCGGTCGGCTCCAACACCGAGGCGATCACCTCCGCCGGGCTGGAGGGCGTCACGGTCGTCCTGGAGATGCTCACCGGCATCCTGCTGGCGATGTTCACCACGCTGTTCCTGCTCTACGACGGCCGGCGGATCTGGGAGTGGACGCTCAAGCTGGTCCCGGGTGCGGCCCGCCCGGGTGTGGCGGGCGCCGGCCCGCGTGCCTGGCGGACGCTGACCGCCTACATCCGCGGCACGGTCCTGGTCGCGTTGGCCGACGCGTTCTTCATCGGTATCGGGCTGTACTTCCTCGATGTGCCGCTGGCCGTCCCGCTCGCCGTCTTCGTCTTCCTCTTCGCCTTCATCCCGCTGATCGGTGCGGTGGTCTCGGGCGCGCTGGCGTGCGTGGTCGCGTTGGTGACCCAGGGCGTCTTCACGGCGCTGCTGGTGCTGGCCGTGGTGCTGGCGGTGAACCAGATCGAGAGCCATGTGCTCCAGCCGTTCATCCTGGGCCGGGCGGTCCGGGTGCATCCGCTGGCGGTGATCCTCTCGGTCGCCGCGGGCAGCCTGTTCGCCGGCATCGGCGGCGCGGTGGTGGCGGTTCCCCTGGTGGCCGTCACCAACACCGTCGTCGGCTACCTCCGGGCGTACTCCCAGGAGCAGGCGCTGCGGATGACGGTGCCGCCGCGCGGGGCGACCGCGCTGTCGGTGGCGCCGACCCCGCCGCCGCGGCACACCGAACACCCCTCGCAGGAGTAGCCGGGGCCGGTCCGGCGGGTCACCGCCCGTCGGACCGCGAGGCGCACGTCCCGACGCACGAAACCCCCGCGGACACGGAGTCCGCGGGGGTTTCGTCGCATCGGGCGAGCGGGCGTCACAGGGCGCCCGGTGCGCCATGCCTCATTCGGCGAGGGCGGCCTCGGCGTCGAGGGTGGCGCCGACGGCCTGGAGGACGGCCGCGATCTTGACGGCCTCCTGGATCGTCTCGCGCTCGACACCGGCCTTGCGCAGCACCTGCTCGTGCGAGTCCAGGCACATGCCGCAGCCGTTGATGGCGGAGACGGCCAGCGACCACAGCTCGAAGTCGACCTTGTCCACGCCGGGGTTGCCGATGACGTTCATCCGCAGACCGGCGCGCAGGGTCCCGTACTCCGGGTCGGAGAGCAGGTGGCGCGTCCGGTAGAAGACGTTGTTCATCGCCATGATGGCGGCGGCCGACTTGGCGGCGGTGTACGCCTCGGGGGAGAGGTTGGCCTTCGCCTCGGGCTCCAGCTCGCGCAGCACCTTGGTGGAGCGGGAGGCGATGGCGCAGGCCAGCACCGTGCCCCACAGCTGCTGCTGCGGCAGGTCGGAGTTGCCGATCACCGAACCGAGGTTCAGCTTCAGGTCCTTGGCGTAGTCCGGAACCGCGGACTTCAGGTCATCGAGAGACATGGGTGTCACTCACCAGCCAGCAGGGCGACCGGGTCCAGGGTGTTCTCGCCCTTGCTCCAGTTGCAGGGGCACAGCTCGTCGGTCTGCAGGGCGTCCAGGACCCGCAGGACCTCCTTGGGGTTACGGCCGACGGAGCCGGCGGTCACCATGGTGAACTGGATCTCGTTGTTCTGGTCGACGATGAAGACGGCGCGCTGCGCGAAGCCGTCCTCGCCCTCGATGCCCAGCGCGCGCATGAGCTCGCGCTTGGAGTCGGCCATCATCGGGAAGGGCAGGTCGGTCAGGTCCGGGTGGTCCTTGCGCCAGGCGTGGTGCACGAACTCGGAGTCGCCGGAGAAGCCGAGGATCTGGGCGTCACGGTCGGCGAACTCGTCGTTCAGCTTGCCGAACGCGGCGATCTCGGTCGGGCACACGAAGGTGAAGTCCTTGGGCCACGCGAAGACGATCTTCCACTTACCTTCGTAGGTCTTGTGGTTGATCTGCTCGAACTCCTTGCCCTTCTCCAGCGAGACGCAGGAGGTCAGGTCGAACTCAGGGAACTTGTCACCGACAGTGAGCACGCGCTCTCCTTGTAGAAAGAAAGTCCCTTATGGGGGTCTTTCGGGTCTTTCTTGAGGCTTGGACGGGTTCCACAGTGCCACAGGAGGCATTGATCAGGGAAATAGCTAGACTTGTGGATGTTGATCGGAGGTGGTTATCAGTGGCTTCTCCCACAAGCCCCGGCGGGCGTCCCCGCCAGCCCAGCCTGGCCCAGCTGCGGGCCTTCGCCGCGGTCGCCGAGCACCTGCACTTCCGGGAGGCGGCGGCCGAGATCGGCATGAGCCAGCCCGCGCTCTCCGGCGCCGTCGCCGCGCTGGAGGAGACCCTCGGTGTGCAACTCCTGGAGCGTACGACGCGCAAGGTGCTGCTCTCACCGGCGGGGGAGCGGGTGGCGGCCCGCGCCCGTACGGTCCTGGACGCGGTCGGCGCGCTGATGGAGGAGGCGGAGGCGGCCCGTGCGCCGTTCACCGGGGTGCTCCGGCTCGGCGTCATCCCCACCGTCGCGCCGTATCTGCTGCCCGCCGTCCTGCGGCTGGTCCACGACACCTACCCGGCCCTCGACCTCCAGGTCCACGAGGAGCAGACCACGTCCCTGCTGGACGGTCTGGCGCACGGGCGGCTGGACCTGCTGCTGCTCGCGGTGCCGCTCGGTGCGCCGCAGGTCACCGAAATACCGTTGTTCGAAGAGGACTTCGTGCTGGTCGCGCCCAAGGACCACTGGCTCGGCGACCGCGGCGACATCCCCCGCGAGGCGCTCAAGGAGCTCGACCTGCTCCTGCTGGACGAGGGGCACTGCCTGCGCGACCAGGCGCTGGACATCTGCCGCGAGGTGGGGCGGGACGAGAACGCGCCGGTGACGACGAGCGCGGCCGGGCTCTCCACGCTGGTGCAGCTGGTGGCCGGTGGGATGGGGGTGACTCTCCTGCCGCGTACGGCACTTCGGGTGGAAACCGCCCGCAACGAGCAGCTGACGACGGGCCGCTTCGCGGCTCCGGCGCCCGCCCGGCGGATCGCCCTGGCGATGCGCAGCGGTTCGGCCCGGCAGCGCGAGTTCGAGGAGTTCGCGGCGGCGCTGCGGGGGGCGCTGCGGGAGTTGCCGGTGCGGATCGTGGAGGGATGAGGAGGGGCTCACTCCGTCCGTAGCCCGTCGGGCCGCATCATCCGCCACAGCGGCGGCAGGCTCAGCGCGGTGACGAAGAGGATGACGGCGCCACCGATGCCGGTCATGCCGGCGACCACCGGCCAGTCGACGACCAGCCCGCTGTCGATGATGCCGAGCAGCAGCGCGCCCAGGGACAGGCCGCAGACGAGGGCCAGAGCCAGGCCGAGGCCGACCGGGAGGGCGGTCTGCCACAGGACGGACCAGCCGAGGGTGGCGCGGCGGACGCCGTAGGCGTCGAGGACGGAGAGCAGCCGGCGGCGCTCGTGGAGCTGCTCGACGGTGGAGATGATCAGGCCCGCGCCGATCAGCAGCAGGGTGATCACCGCGCCGACGAAGAGCGCGGTGCGGACGCCGTTGTACTGCGCGTCGTGCGGGTTGTCGAGGGAGGAGCCCTCCGACATCGTCGGGTTGATCCGGGCCGCGGTGTTGCGGATGTGCTCGACCGCGTCGGGGGTGCCGCGGTCGAAGCGGACGACGATCTCCAGGGCGGGCTCGGCGAACTGGGCAGGGGTGAGGGCCGAGGGGGTCAGGAGCACGTCGTAGCGGGTGGGGAAGGGGGCGTCGTCGCCCGGGAGGAGCCGGGCGGCGCGGGTCTGCGGCGGGATCGTCCAGGGGCGGGGCGTGCGGGCCTGGTCGTTGTAGCCCCTCGGGGGGTTGAGGTCGAGGGTGGCACCGGGGGTGACACCGGTCTGGGAGGTGCGGGCGGTGCCGGTGACGAAGACGTCGCCGTCCCGGCAGGACGGCAGCGCGGCGAGTTTGCGCAGCTCGGAGCAGCTGCCGAGGCCGAGGAGGTCGGGCATGTCGCGGCTGGTGTCGCGGCCCGGGGCGGGCATCCGGCCGGCGTTGATGTCGATGACGCCGCGGACGGAGGTGACCCCGGGGGTGGCGCGCAGTGCCGCCAGCGCCCGTTCGGCCTGCGGCCAGTCGGTCGTGTGGCCCCAGAAGGAGATCTTCGGCAGCCGCCCGGACTTGGCGTACGCGGCGGCGAACCCGCCCTGTCCGCCGGTCAGCAGCATGTGGATGGCGATGGCCCCGGCCAGGGCGACGGTGATGCCGCTGACCGCGCGGGTCGCCGGGGCGCTGCTCAACTGGAGCCGGCGGACGGCCAGTTGCCAGGGGACCGGGCCGCCGCGCAGCCGGCCGACGACCGTGTCGACCAGCCACGGCAGCAGCGCCGTGACGCCGAACAGCAGCAGCGTGGAACCGGCGGCGAGGCGGGCGGTGCTGAGCGGGTCGTCGATCGGGCCCGGCGCCAGGGCCATGGGCACCAGCAGCGCCGCGCCGACGACCGGCAGCGCGATCCGCCACCACAGCCGGCGGCGGACCGGCGGGCGGTCGCGGACGATGCCCAGCGGTTCGACGGTGATCCCGCGCTGGGCGGCGAGGGTGACCAGCACCGCGCAGGTCGGGACGAGGAGGGTGATCAGCAGGGCGGCGAGCGGGGTGGGGTGGACGTCGGCGGAGTAGACGTTGATGTCCCACAGGGTGATGGCCGGGGCCAGTTGGCGGCCGGCCAGGAACAGGGCGCCGCCGCCCACCAGTCCCAGCAGCGAGCCCAGCAGCGCCTCGCCGGAGGCGATCCGGCGGGTGGTGCGGACGTCGGCGCCGACCAGCCGGAGGGCGGCCAGCCGGCGCTCCCGGCGCTCGTTGCCGAAGCGCACGGAGGTGCCGAGGAAGACCGCCACCGGTGTCAGCAGCGCCACGCAGGTCATGATCACCAGGACCGTGGCGGGCGCCGTCAGCGGCCGCGGCTCCCAGTTCTTGCCGAAGTGGTCGATGCGGTAGGCGTCGGCCTCGCGGAGGGTGTCGCTCTGGGCGAAGAAGGTGAGTTCCCGGGGGCCCTGGAGGCCCTCGTCGCCGATCAGGCCGGCGATCCGGTAGCGGCTCAGCCGCTCGCGCAGCAGCCCGTTGCCGGGGGCGTCCAGCATCTCCTTCAGGGCCGGCGAGACCAGCATCCGGCCCGGTCCGGGGAGGTGGTGGATGCCGGGCGGCACCGGCGGGTGCGCGCCGTCCGGGCGGACCAGCCGGCCGCGGATGACGGTGCCGTGGAAGGTGGTGCCCACCCTGGCGTGGAGGAGGGTGCGGTCGCCGGCCGGCGGCGGGTTCGCCTGGCCGAGGTTCTCGCGGGCCTTCTCCCGGCCGTGCCAGGCGTTCATCAGGGTCGGTACGGAGGCGCCGCACAGCAGCACCGCGACGCCCAGGGCGACCCCGGCGGCGGTCAGGGCGGTGCGGATCCAGCCCTCGCGTCCGCCGCCGACCGCGAACCGCATGCCCATGGCGAGGTCGCGGGCCCAGGTGAGCGGGCCGGTCCGGGGGGTCGGTGGCGGCGGCGCGGCGACGGTGGTGGCCCGCTCGCCGTCGTCGGTGTGCGGCCGCGAGCGGAGCAGGGTCATATCCGGCCCGCCGGGTCCTTCACGCGACCGTCGCGGACGACGATGTCCCGGTCGGAGTAGGCGGCGACGCGGGCCTCGTGGGTGACGAGGACGACGGCGGCGTTGGTGTCGCGGGCGGCGTCGGTGAGCAGGCCCATGACGCGTTCGCCGTTGAGGGAGTCGAGGGCGCCGGTGGGTTCGTCGGCGAAGAGCACCCGGGGGCGGCCGGCGAGGGCGCGGGCGACCGCGACCCGCTGGCCCTGGCCGCCGGATATCTCACCGGGGCGCTTCCGGTCCACGCCCTCGACCTCCAGGCGCTCCAGCCAGTCGCGGGCCTGGCGTTCGGCTTCCTTGCGCTTGGTGCCGTTCAGGCGCAGCGGCAGGGCGACGTTCTCCAGGCAGGTCAACTCCGGTACCAGCTGGCCGAATTGGAAGACGAAGCCGAAGTCGGTGCGGCGCAGGGCGCTGCGCTGGGCGTCGCCCAGGTCGGTGAGGGTGTGCGGGCCGTAGCGGACCGTGCCGGAGTCCGGGCGGACGATGCCGGCGAGGCAGTGCAGCAGCGTCGACTTGCCGGACCCGGAGGGGCCCAGGACCGCTACCACCTCGCCGGGGTGGATGGAGAAGTCGACGCCGTCGAGCGCCGGCGTGGGCCCGTACGCCTTGCACAGGCCCTCCGCGGCGAGCAGGGATCCCTGGGGGGTCATGTGCGCACTGCCTCCGCCAGCTTGTCCAGGCGGGCGGCGGTCAGCTCCAGCCAGCGCAGATCGGCTTCCAGGTGGAACAGCGCGTGGTCGCAGATCAGCTGGTCGGCGAGGTCGCCGGAGCGCTTGCGCTCGGTCAGGCCGCGCATCAGCCGCAGGTGCTCGGTGCGCTGGGTGTCGAGCAGCTCGGCGGCGTCCCGGCTGGTCAGCAGGGCGAGTACGACCTTGGTGTAGAGCGTCGACTGGAGGTAGGGCTCGGGCTTCTCCGGCCGGGCCAGCCACTGGGCGACGTCGGTGACCCCGGCGTCGGTGATGGCGTACCGCTTGCGCTCCGGACCCGCCCCGGCCTCCACGCCGTCCACCTCGACCAGGCCGTTCTTCAGCAGCCGGGACATCGTGGAGTAGACCTGCCCGTAATGGAGCGGGCGGTCCTGCCCGAAGTGCTCGTCGAAGGCCCGCTTGAGGTCGTAGCCATGGCGGGGGCCGGACTCCAGGAGGCCCAGCAGCGTATGACCGATTGACATGCGAACCACCTTACTCGGGGGTGTATCGCTGGTGTATACGCACGTGGTATACCCGGCGGCGCGAGAGGGAAGGGCTGGTGGACGACGGTGCGGGGCGGCCGCCGGATCGTCTCCGGCGGCCGCCCCGCACCGGGTCCGGTCACTCCGTGCGCAGCCCGTCGGGCCGCATCATCCGCCACAGCGGCGGCAGGCTGAGCAGCGTCACCAGCACGACCAGTGCGGCGCCGATGGCGGTCGGCGCCCAGAGCACCGACCAGTCGAAGGTGGTCTTCCCGGACATCCGCAGCAGCGCCAGCCCCAGCGCGCAGCCGCCGGTCAGCGCCAGGAGCAGTCCCAGGACCACCGGGATCGCGGTCTGCCACAGCACCGACCAGGCCAGCGTGGCCCGCCGGGTGCCGAAGGCGACCAGCACGGACAGCAGCCGGCGGCGCTCGCGCAGCTGCTCCAGCGTCGTCACCAGCATGCTGGCGGCGATCAGCACCAGGGTCGCGGTGGAGCCGGCCAGCAACCAGGTCCGCATGCCGGTGAACTGGGCGTCGCGCTCAACGTTCCGGACCTCGTTGATGTTCATCACCGGGTTGATCCGGGCCGCGGTGTTGCGGACGTGCTCGGCGGCGTCCGGGACGCCCGGGGCGAGCTTGATCATGACCAGGCCCATCGGGTCGTCCAGCAGCTTCGCGTCCAGGGCGCCGGGGGTGACGAAGAGGCCGGAGGACGACTGGCCCATCGGGTCCGGGCGGGAGTCGACCGTGCGGGCCGACTTCGGGACGGTCCACAGCCGGGGCGGGACGGGCGGCAGGTCATCCGAGTGGTAGGCGAGGTCCACCGCGGCGCCGGGCCGGGCGGCGTCCACGATGCGGTTGCCGTGCGCCTCGTCCTGGTCGTCCCGGACGAGGAAGACGTCACCGTCCTTGCAGGAACCCAGGTGGGCCATCTCGCCCAGGCTGGCGCAGTCGCCGTAGGTGACGCCCGTGTACGGCGCGTCCTCCTCGCCCTTGCGGAGCGGGCCGGGACGGGACGCGCTGGTGTTGATGGTGGCGACGACGCCGCTGACGCCCTCGGTCTCCCGGAACAGGCGGTGCGCCGTGCGGATGGTGTCGATGTCGCGCGCGGGCAACGACCCCTGCAACTGCGCCCGCCCGGCGTCCTGCCCGGTGGTCTTCATGAAGTCGCCCTGCACTCCGGCGAAGAGCAACTGGAGCGCGATCGCCCCGGCGATGGCGACGGTGATCCCGCTGACCGAGCGGGCGGCCGCGCCCGAGCTGAGCTGGAGCCGCCGCATCGCGAGCTGCCAGGGCACCGTCCCGCCGCGCAGCCGCGTCACCGCCGCGTCCACCGCCCAGGGCAGCAGCAGCGTCACCCCGAGCAGGAACAGCGCGGCACCGCCGGCGACGAGGTAGGGGGTGACGAGGTAGGGGTTGACGGCGACGGCGCCGTTGAGGCTGCCGTTGGTGATCAGCAGCGCGGCCCCGACCAGCAGGAACGGCAGCCGCCACCACAGCCGGCGCCGGCGCGCCGCGGTGTTGCGGACGACGCCCAGCGGCTCGATGGCCACCCGGCGCAGCGACAGCAGCGTGACCATGACGGCGCAGAGCGGCACCGCGAGCACGATCAGCGCGGCCAGCAACGGGGCCGGGCTCACGTCGGAGGGGAAGGCGGACACGTCCCAGAGGGTGATCCGGGCGACGAGCTGCCGGGCGCCCAGGAACAGCCCGGCGCCCACCAGCAGCCCGCACAGCGCCCCGAACAGCGCCTCACCGGCCGCGGTCCGCCGGGTCATCCGGGCGTCCGCGCCGATCAGCCGCAGGGCGGCCAGCCGGCGGTCGCGGCGCTCCCCGCCGAACCGGACCGCGGTGCTGATGAAGATCGCCACCGGCATCAGCAGCACGACCAGCGCCACGATGATCAGCGTCAGCAGCAGCGGGTTCAGCGCCTCCTTGGTGCGGGGGATGCCGAACGTGGCGATCCGGTAGCCGGTCTCCTCGCTCAGGGTGCGGGTGCCGGCGTAGAAGGCGAGTTCGGCGGGGCCGGCCAGGCCGGTGTCGCCGATCAGGCCGACGTCCTTGTACGGCAGCCGTTCCCGCAGCAGCGCCCCGTCGGGCGAGTGCAGCAGCTCGCGCAGCGCGGGGGAGAGCACCATCTCGTTCGGCTTCGGCAGGGCGGCCAGCCCCGGCGGGACGGACGGCTTGGGGCCGTCCGGCTGGAGGAACTTCCCGGAGACGGACCGGCCCCGGTAGGTCGTCTGCAGGGTGCCCACGAGCAGCGTCGACGGCGTCGCCGAGATCTTCCCGATGCCGTCCGGCAGCGCCTTGGCCAGCTGGCGATCGGACCGGTGCTCCATGATCGTGGGGACCGAGGCCGCGCTGAGCAGCAGTGTCACGCCCAGCCCCACGCCGAGGGCGGTCAGCAGGGTGCGGATCCACCCCTCGCGGCCTCCGCCGACCGCGAAGCGGATGCCCATGGCGAGGTCCCGGGCCCAACCGCGCGGCCCGCCCCCGGTCTTGACGGTGTCCGTGCTCATGCCACGCCCGCCATCTCCCGGGCGACGCCGTCCCGCACCACGACCTCGCGGTCGGCGTACGCGGCGACGCGGGCCTCGTGGGTGACGAGGACGACGGCGGCGTTGGTGTCGCGGGCGGCGTCGGTGAGCAGGCCCATGACGCGTTCGCCGTTGAGGGAGTCGAGGGCGCCGGTGGGTTCGTCGGCGAAGAGCACGCGGGGGCGGCCGGCGAGGGCGCGGGCGACCGCGACCCGCTGGCCCTGGCCGCCGGAGACCTCGCCGGGCCGCTGGGCCGCGACGCCGTCCACCTCCAGGCGCTCCAGCCAGTAACGGGCCTGCCGTTCGGCCTCCTTGCGTCTGGTGCCGGTCAGGCGCAGCGGCAGGGCGACGTTCTCCAGGCAGGTCAACTCCGGTACCAGCTGCCCGAATTGGAAGACGAAGCCGAAGTCGGTGCGGCGCAGGGCGCTGCGGCGGGCGTCGCTGAGGTCGGTGAGGTTCTGTGTGCCGTAGCGGACCGTGCCGGAGTCCGGGCGGATGATGCCGGCGAGGCAGTGCAGCAGGGTCGACTTGCCGGAGCCGGAGGGGCCCATGACGGCGACCACCTCGCCGGGGTGGATGGAGAAGCCGGCGCCGTCGAGCGCGGGCGTGGGCCCGTACGCCTTGTGCAGCGCACGGGCTTCGAGCAGGGAACCGGCCGGGGTCATACGGGGGCCTCCGGAAGAGCGGGCAGGGCATGACGGGGGCAGGGCGCGATAACGACAGCGCCGTGCCAGGGACATGACTGCACTCTACATGAGGTGTATACGCGGTGTGTATAGACGGAGTTCTCGGTGCCGCCCGGTGTCATGCGTCGCCGGTCGCCTCCGTTCCCTCCTCCGGTTCCCGCCGCTTCGGCGGCCGGCCGCGCCGGGGTAGTCCGCCGGCGCCCCGCGGCAGCCGCCCGGCATCGCCCAGCGCCTTGCGGAGCAGGAACTCGATCTGGGCGTTGGCGCTGCGGAGTTCGTCGTCGGCCCAGCGGGTGAGGGCGTCGTGGATCAGCGGGTCCAGCCGCAGCAGCACCTGCTTGCGCTGCTGCGGCCGGCGGCCGGCGGGCCGTTCGCGGTCCGCGCCCGGCCCTTGGGGGCTTTCCGTGCTCACTGGTAGAGCGAGCCCGTGTTCAGGACGGGCTGGGCGGCGCGGTCGCCGCACAGCACCACCATCAGATTGCTGACCATGGCGGCCTTGCGCTCCTCGTCCAGCTCGACGATGCCCTGTTCGTTGATCCGCGCCAGGGCCGACTCGACCATGCCCACCGCACCCTCGACGATCTGCTGGCGGGCCGCGACGACCGCACCGGCCTGCTGCCGCTGGAGCATCGCGGAGGCGATCTCGGGGGCGTAGGCGAGGTGGCTGAAGCGGGTCTCGATGATCTGCACACCGGCGGCCTGGACCCGGGCGGTCAGCTCCACGGCGAGCTTCTCGGTGATCTCCTCGGCGTTGTCGCGCAGGGAGAGGGCGTCCTCGTCATGGGCGTCGTAGGGGTACTCGATGGCGATGTGCCGGACCGCCGCCTCGGTCTGGGTGGCGACGAACTCCAGGAAGTCGTCGACCTCGAAGAGCGCCTGGGCGGTGTCCTCGACCTTCCAGACGACGATCGAGGCGAGCTCGATCGGGTTGCCGTAGGCGTCGTTGACCTTGAGGACCGCGGTCTCGTGGTTGCGCACCCGGGTGGAGACCTTGCGGGCCGTGGTGAGCGGGTTGACCCAGCGCAGGCCGTCGGTGCGGATGGTGCCGACGTACCGGCCGAAGAGCTGGATCACCCGGGCCTCGCCGGGCGCGACCATCTTCACGCCGGTCATGCAGAAGATCGAGCCAATGAGCAGCAGGATTCCGACGATCACCGTCGGGGCGCCGGCCGCGCCGTGGCCCTGCTTGCTCAGGATGCCGCCGGCGATCACCGCGACGAGGCCGAGGGCGACGCCCAGGACGGTCAGCAGCAGGGCCAGCCCGCCCGGGATGCTGTGCGCGGCCCGCTCGCGGACCTGCGGCGCCGGCATCTCCGGGGCGTCCGTGGCCTGCGGAGAGGCGGATGTCGTACTGGTCATGTGGTCCCCGTTTCCTCGATGCGCGCAGCATGCCGCGGCGCGTGACGTGTGCCGCGGTGCGTGCTTGCGCCGGTCTAGCAAAGTGATAGCACTTTAACGCGCTGGCCTGCTGCGGTCCAGAGGGTTTCGGCCGGGCCCCGAGGGTTGCACGCATTTCCCGTGCTGTATGTCACGTAGGGAAAAGCCTTGATCGATGAGTATTTGTTGTCAGATGCGGTGTTAGCTTCAACAGCTGAGTTATGCCGGGGGCGGAACGACTGGAGTTGCACGAGCGATGGGCCGAGCGGACGCGGGGCAGGTGCGGCAGGGCGGCGCCCGCCGGGCCGGAAACGACGAGAAGAGGTCCGGCATACGCCGCCTCTTCACCTGGAAGAAGATCCTCGGAGCCTTCCTGGGCATGTGCCTGCTGGGCATCCTGGGATTCGTCGGACTCTACCTCTACGTGGACGTCCCGGCCGGCAACAAGGACGCCAAGCTCCAGAGCAACGTCTTCAAGTACGCGGACGGCTCGGTCATGGCCCGGGTCGGTCAGATCAACCGCGAGACGGTCCCGCTCAGCCGAATACCCAAGGCCGTCCAGCACACCTTCGTCGCCGCCGAGAACAAGACGTTCTACGACGACTCCGGCGTCGACCTGAAGGGCACCCTGCGCGGCGTCCTCAACACCCTCAGCGGCAAGGGCAAGCAGGGTGGTTCGACGATCACCCAGCAGTACGTGAAGAACTACTACCTGAGCCAGGAGCAGACGGTCACCCGCAAGCTCCAGGAGATCGTCATCTCCCTCAAGGTGGACCAGAAGTTCAGCAAGGACGAGATCCTCGCCGGCTACATCAACACCAGCTTCTACGGCCGCGGCGCCTACGGCATCCAGGCCGCCGCCCAGGCCTACTACGGCGTGGACTCCGACAAGCTCACCGTCGCGCAGGGCGCCTACCTCGCCTCGCTGCTCCAGGCGCCCAACCAGTACGACTGGGCCATCGCCTCCGACGCCGGCAAGAAGCGCGTCCAGGAGCGCTGGGCGTACGCGCTCAACAACATGGTCGAGATGAAGTGGCTCAGCGCCGAGCAGCGCGACCAGCTGAAGTTCCCGGTGCCCAAGCCGCCCAAGCCGCTGCCCGGTCTGACCGGCCAGGCCAGCTACATCATCGCCGCGGCCAAGAAGGAGCTCTTCGCCCAGGGCGTCGACGAGAACGAATTCGAGGCCGGCGGCTGGACCGTCACCCTCGGCATCGAGAAGAACCGGCAGAAGGCGCTGGAGCAGGCGGTCCAGCGGAAGCTCACCGACGACCTGAGGCCCGACCAGCGCTCGGTCGACCGCGACGCCCAGCTCGGCGCCGCCTCGGTGGACCCGGAAACCGGGCACGTGGTGGCGCTCTACGGCGGCGAGGGCTACCCCAAGCACTACACCAACAACGCCACCCGCTCCGACTACCAGGCGGCCTCCACCTTCAAGCCGCTCATCCTGGCGTCGGCGCTGGAGAACCACGCGGCCACCAAGAGCGGCGTCCCGATCACCCCCAACACGATCTACGACGGCGCCAACCGCCGCCCGGTCGTCGGCGGGACCACGCCGTTCGCCCCGCCGAACGAGGACGAGCGCACCTACGGCAGGATCACCGTCCAGACGGCGACCGACGACTCCGTCAACTCCGTCTTCGCGCAGATGGGCGCCGACGTCGGCCTGGACCAGGTCAAGAAGACCGCGGTCAGCCTGGGCCTGGACGACAGGATGGACGTGCAGCCCGCGATGACCCTGGGCACCATGGGCGCCAGTCCGCTCCAGATGGCGGGCGCCTACGCCACCCTCGACAACCACGGCAGGAAGGTCACCCCGTCCCTGGTCGTCAAGGCGATGCCGCCCCAGGACGGCGGCAAGGAGTTCTCGCTCAAGGACCCGATCGGCGACCAGGTGATCAGCCGGAAGACGGCCGACACCGTCACCTCCGTCCTGACCGGCGTGGTCAACGACGGCACCGCCGCGGATGCGGTGAAGAACACCGCCTACAAGGCGGCGGGCAAGACCGGCACCTCCGACGACAACAAGTCGGCCTGGTTCGTGGGCTACACGCCGAAGCTGGTCACCGCGGTCGGCATGTTCGGCGAGTCGCCCAACGGCGGCAAGCAGGTCAGCCTCAGGGGCACCGGTGGCGGCGGCCGGGTCAACGGCGGCGGCTACCCGGCGCGGGTCTGGGCCGATTACACCCAGGCCGCGCTCGGTGACCACACCGGCGCCGACTTCGACCTCGAGACCGACATGGGCGCCGCGGTGCCGCCGCCGGTGACCTCGACGCCGAGCCAGACCCCGACGGCCACCCCGACCGCGACGCCGACCGAGTCCGAGTCGACCGACCCGACGCCGACCCACTCCCCGTCGGACACCGCCGGCACCGGCCGGCCCACGTCGACCGACGGCGGCTCGGACTCGACCACCGGCGGCACCGGCGGCACCGGCGGCACCGGCACCGGCGGCACCCCCGGCGGCGCCACCGGCACCGGCGGCACCGGCACCGGCGGCACCGGCACCGGCGGCGGCACCGGCGGCGGCACCGGTGGTGGCCACGGCACCGGTGGTACCGGCGGCGCCGGCGGGACCACGGGCGGCACCGCCGCGGGGGGCGGCGACAGTCTGATGCCGAACTTCGGCAACTGACCGGCCCGGCCATCCGGCAGCGCCGCGGCCCGCACCCTTTCCGGGGTGCGGGCCGCGGTGCTGTGTGCGCGGATCAGCCGCCGTTGACCTTCTTGGCGATCCGGTCGCCGAGGTTCTTGTCGATGTTCCGCCAGTACTGGAGGGCCCGCTCCAGGACCGGCCGGCTCACCCCGTTCCGCAGGTGCCCGGCGACGTTGCCGACCAGCCGCTCGCGGGCCGCGTCGTCCATCACCTCGCGGACCAGCGTGCCCGGCTGCCCGAAGTCGTCGTCGTCCCGGCGCAGCGTGTACGCCTCGCGCACCATCGCACCGCTGGACTCCCAGCCCGCCGGCTCCCCGTAGCGCCCGGTGTCGGCCGCCGGGCCGCCGTAGGAGTTCGGCGCGTACGGCCGGGCCGTCCGTGCCGGGTCGAACCGCATCGGGCCGTCCTTGGCGTACGAATGGGCCGGCACGTGCGGGCGGTTGGGCGGCAGCTGGGCGTAGTTGGGGCCGATCCGGTACCGGTGGGTGTCCGGGTACGAGAACAGCCGGCCCAGCAGCATCTTGTCCGGGGACGGGCCGATGCCCGGCACCATGTTGGACGGCTCGAACGCGGCCTGCTCGATGTGGATGAAGTAGTCCTCCGGATTCCGGTTGAGCGTCATCCGGCCGACCTCGATCAGCGGGTAGTCGCCGTGCGGCCACACCTTGGTCAGGTCGAACGGGTTGAAGCGGTAGTCCGGCGCGTCGTCGAACGGCATGACCTGCACGTACAGCGTCCACGACGGGGCGTTGCCGCCCTCGATCGCGTCGTGCAGGTCCCGGCGGTGGCAGTCGGCGTCCTCGCCGGCCAGCCGGTCGGCGTCGGCCTGGGTGAGGAAGTCGATGCCCTGGTCGGTCTTGAAGTGGTACTTGATCCAGAACTTCTCGCCGCCCGCGTTGACCCACATGTAGGTGTGCGAGCCGTACCCGTTCATGTGCCGGTAGGTCTTGGGGATGCCGCGGTCGCCCATCAGCCAGGTCACCTGGTGCGCCGACTCCGGCGAGAGCGTCCAGAAGTCCCACTGCATGTCGTTGTCGCGCAGCCCGTTGTCGGGGCGGCGCTTCTGCGAGCGGATGAAGTCCTGGAACTTGATCGTGTCCCGTACGAAGAAGACCGGGGTGTTGTTGCCCACCAGGTCGTAATTGCCCAGCTCGGTATAGAACTTGAGGGCGAAGCCGCGCGGGTCGCGCCAGGTGTCGGGGGAGCCCATCTCGCCCGCGACGGTCGAGAAGCGGGCCAGCATCTCGGTTTCCTTGCCGGGCTGGAAGAGGTCCGCCTTGGTGAACTGGCTGACGTCGCCTGTGACCTTGAAGAAGCCGTAGGCGCCGCTGCCCTTGGCGTGCACCACCCGCTCGGGGACCCGTTCGCGGTTGAACTGGGCCATCTTCTCGATCGTGTAGTGGTCCTGGAGGAGGATCGGACCGTCCGGGCTCACGGTCAGGGAGTGCTCGTCGCTCTCCACCGGGATGCCGGCGTTGTTCGTCGTGTGCGGGACGTTCTGCGCGGTGCTGCTCATTGGAGGAACGCCTCCCGTTCGATGACTGGCGGTGGATGGGTCGGGGGCCGTCAGTCCCTTCCGGGGGCAGCTGGTCCCGTAAGTCCCTTTTGCTCCACCCAAGCAGTCAACGCCGTCCGCGGCACGTCGGCAAGGGGTCCCGCACGTCCGGTCGAGTCCCGGGATCGTAGGAGGGGACCCCGCCCGGGCCGGACGGGGTCCCCTCCTACGCGGGCGGCGCGCGGCCTCAGCGACGCGTCCCCGGCGGCATCGACAGCTCGAACCAGACCACCTTGCCCATGCTCAGCCGGGTCGCGCCCCAGCGCCGCGCCATCCGGTTGACCAGGTACAGTCCCCGCCCGCCCTCGTCGGACGGCCGGGCCTGCCGCAGCCGCGGCAGCTGCGGGACGTCGTCGCCGACCTCGCAGCGCAGCACGTCGGTCCGCAGCAGCCGCAGCGTCACCGGCCGCTCGGCGTACCGCACCGCATTGGTCACCACCTCGCTGACCAGCAGCTCCAGCTGGTCCGACAGCTCCTCCAGGCCCCAGCGGACGAGCGCCCGGCGGGCCAGCCGGCGGGCCTGCCCGGCCGTCTGCGCCTTCGGGTCGAGGTACCAGTACGCGACGTCGCTCGGCGCGATCCCGTCGAACCGGGCCGCCAGCAGCGCGATGTCGTCATCGCGGTCGCCCGGCCCGAGCATGTCCAGGACCTCGTCGCACATCGGCTCCAGCGGCGGCGGGTTGGGGCCGGTCAGCCGGGCCGTCTCGGCCAGCCGCTCCCGCAGCTGCTCGATGCCGGTCCACACGTCCCGGATCCGCGACTCCACCAGGCCGTCGGTGTAGAGCACCAGCGTGGCGCCCGCCGGGGCGTCCAGCTCCACCGCCTCGAAGTCCACCCCGCCGACGCCGATCGGCGCGCCCGGAGGCACCCGCAGCACCTCCGCGCGCCCACCGCGGTGCAGCATCACCGGCGGCGGATGCCCGGCGTTGGCGACGATGATCCGATGCGCCACCGGGTCGTACACCGCGTACAGGCACGTCGCCATCCGGTCCGAGCCCAGCCGCTGGGCCTGCTCGTCGAGGTGGTGCAGCACCTCCTGCGGCGGCAGGTCCAGACCGGCCAGGGTCTGCGCGGTGGTCCGCAGCTGCCCCATGATCGCGGCCGAGGTCATCGAGTGGCCCATCACGTCGCCGACCACCAGCGCCACCCGGCTGCCCGGCAGCGGGATCGCGTCGTACCAGTCGCCGCCCACCCGCGCGGTCTCCGCGGCCGGCAGATAGCGGCTGGCCAGCCGCACACCGGTCGGCTGCGGCAGCGAGTCCGGCAGCATCGTGCGCTGGAGCGCGTCCGCGATGTACGCCTCGCGGCCGTAGAGCACCGCCTTGTCCACGCCCAGCGCGGTGTGCGTCGCCAACTGGGCCGCCACCAGCAGGTCGTCCGGCTCGAACGCCGGCCGGTCCGGGCGGCGCAGGAACACCGCCGCGCCGATCACCCGCCGGCGCCCGCGCAGCGGCGCCAGGATCACCCGGTGACCGCCCGGCAGCCGGGTGTCGGGACCCAGCAGCTCCGGCAGCGCGGTCCGCGCCGCCTGGGCCTCGCCGAACAGCGGCCGCACCCCGCGCAGCACCTCCGCCAGCGGCCCGCCCGGGCGCACCTCGGACAGCTCCGCTGCGCTGCCGCCCATCGCCGGGCCCAGGTCCGGCTGCGCCGGCAGCACCGGCAGCCGCAGCCCGTTGGTGTCCGGCTCCTCCGGGATCCGGTCGGTGCGGCGCAGCCGCAGCACCACCGGGCCGGTCGGCCGCTCGTCGCCCACCGGCAGCGGATCGCGCAGATAGACCAGGATCGCGTCGGCGAAGGTCGGCACCGTCGCCCGGCACAGCCCCAGCACGATCTCGTCCAGGTCTATCCCGCGGGCGATCCGCCGGGTCGCCGCCCCGATGAACCGCAGCCGGTCCCCGCTCGCCTGACGGGCCGCGGTCACCTCCCGGCTCTCCGTGCTCTCGCCCGGATGCGCCGAGCGCGCCGGCGGCACTCCGGGCGGCTGCGGCGGTCCCGCCGGCGGCGGCAGCTCCGCGCCGGACCGCCCGCCGCCCCGTACGCCCGGCTCCCCGTCCGGCCGCCCTTCCGTGGGCATGGCCACCTCCCCGTACGGGTCGTACGAGCCCCCGTACGACCCGGCGCACGCGCCGTAGGAACTGTCGCGGGACGCGCGGGCGGCGCCGTACGCCCGCGCGCCGTCGCCGGCCGGGCCGTGGTCGGCGGCCGGTTCGGCGTCCCCCTGCCCGCCCGGTGGGCCCGCGGAGGCCGCGGCGGCGAACTCGCCCGCCGTACCGGCCTCGCCGAAGCCGTTGTCGTCACCGCCGCGCACCGCGAACCCCGTGCCCGGCGCCGGGTCGTGGTCGTCGCCGACGGGCTGCTGGAGGGCGCTGCGCGGGTCGGGTACGCCGTCGGGCGGCGCGGTCTCGGCCGTCCCCGCAGCAGGGGACGCCGAGGACGCGGCGGTCGGGGCCGACTGCCGCGTTTCGTGGGAGGTGGGATGCTCCGTCACGCGTGGGATTCCATCCGTCCGGGGCTGGCGCCGGCGCGCCGCGTTCGGTGCGCGCCGCCCGAGCGGCCGCGCCTGACGCGGTGCGTCTCAAGCGCGTCGCAGGTGCAGGAAGAGCTGGATTTCGGGTGGTACGTCCGTGCTCGCCGGGGCATACGCATACGAGTCCTCCCCGACGATGTCGAATCCCGCGTCGCGCACGACCCGGCGCAGGTCTTCCCGCAGATATCCGGATACCCGGATCGTGCTGCCGAGGAACGGAATGGGGAAGTCGTCGATATCGCCCTCGACCATGGCCAGGGCCATCAGCCCGCCGGGGCGCAGCAGAGCGTGCAGCAGGCCCAGTGCACAGGGGATTTCGGCACGGGGCAGCATCAACAGGGAGAAATAGGCGGCGATTCCGTCGAAGGAACCGGGACCGCCCAGCCGGCCGCCGCGCAGATCGGCGATGTCCAGCCGGTGGAATTCGGCGCCCGGGACGTTGTCCCGGGCCAGTTTGACCATCCCGGGGGAGAGGTCGATTCCCACGACCTGGTGACCGGCCTCGCCGAGTTGACGCGCCGTCGGCACGCCCGTGCCGCACCCCACGTCAAGGATCCGGGAACCGGGCGGCAGTTCGCCGCTCAGCCAGGTGCCGGAGGCGAGTTGGCCGTCCTTGTGCGGAAAGGCCGTCTCGTACTGGTTGCCGATGGCGTCGAACGCCTCGGCCTGTCCGGCCCGGTCCAGTGCTAACCGATTCAGGCCCTCGTACGCGTCGTAGCTTGTCGCGCTCACGACCTCGCCCCTCCTGCGACCGCGGTCAAGTTCGTTTTCTCGTTCTGGAGTTGCGCCTGTGCAGTCTTGCGGAGGACGATCCTACGTTTGAACGCCCAGGGCGCAGCAAGGGGGCCGGGTACCGCTTCTCGCCCGGCGGGAACCGCGCGGGAACCCGGTGGGAAACAGCTTTGCCCATAGGCGCACCTTTCCACCGTTCGCCCCCTTCACTCTCTTCATTCTCTTCTTTTCACGTTTGCTACCTCACGGCAGCAAACGATCCGGCAGTTGATCCCAGTTCTCCGGAAGCATCGGTACTTCCCAGGCCGGATCGGGTCGCCAGTCCTCCCAGCGGTCGGCGAACGGCCTGCCCCACGCCTCGATCTGTGCGACCGCGGCGCGTCCGGCGGATCTGACGCCGGCCGCCTGCGCGTCCGTCATCAGCCCGTCCCGCCGTGCCTGTGCGAACTCGTCCTCGTCCCGCCACTCCCAGCGCCGGTCCGGATAGACGCAGATGTCGAGGTAATGGTCGAGCGAGTCGATTCCGCCCGGCCAACGGCGGCGCGGCTCCTCCAGATTGACGTACCAATTCTTGAAGTGCCAGCCGCTCTCCCAGAACAGCCAGACCGACCAGGGGTCCCCGGGCCGGGCCAACTTCAGCACACCGGTGCCGAACCACTGGTCGTGCGCCGCCCGCCGGGGTTTGGTGTAGCGGGTGGCGAGCGGCTCGCGGTGCGGGGGTGTGCCGTCGGCGAGCACCGGCTTGACGCACGGTGTGCCCGGCGCCATCCACACCGCGAGCAGCTCCTCGGTGTCCTGGACGACGGTCACCGGACGGCAGATGTGGAACCGGCGGGGATCGGCGTTGTCGCGATAGCGCCACAGGACGTGCTCGCCGGGCGCCCAACGGCCCCCGTCCGCAGCCGATCGCCCCGCACCGGCCGCCGGCGCGGGCACACCGTCCGTCTCGCCTTCCGTCGACTCCACCATGTCCGCTGTCATGCGCAGATCTTAGGGGCGTCGCGTTACGCGTGCGGTGACATGCGCCGCACCGGTGGTTACGGATGGGTCATGCGCAACACGTCCAGCGCCTCGTCGAGCTGTGCGGTCGTCAGCAGTCCGCGCTCGACGTAACCGCTCTCGATGACCACCTCCCGGATGGTCTTCCGCTCCGCCAGCGACCGCTTGGCGACCTTCGCCGCCTCCTCGTAACCGAGGTAGGTGTTCAGCGGAGTGACCACCGACGGTGAGGATTCGGCGAATTCGCGGGCCCGCCCCACATTCGCGGTGATCCCGTCCACCGTCCGGTCGGCCAGCAGGTGCGAGACATTGGCCAGCAGCCGCACCGACTCCAGCACATTCCGCGCGATCACCGGCAGCATCACATTGAGTTCGAAATTGCCGGCCGCGCCGGCCGCCGCCACCGTCGCGTCGTTTCCGGTGACCTGCGCCGCGACCATCAACACCGCCTCCGGAATCACCGGATTGACCTTCCCCGGCATGATCGACGAACCGGGCTGGAGATCCGGCAGATTGATCTCGGCGAGCCCCGTCCGCGGCCCCGACGCCATCCACCGCAGATCGTTGGCAATCTTCGTCAGACTCACCGCGATCGTCCGCAACTGACCGCTGGTCTCGACGATTCCGTCCCGTGCCCCCTGCGCCTCGAAATGGTCGCGCGCCTCGGTCAGCGGCAGCCCGGTGGCCCGCGCGACCTCGGCGATCACCGCCGCCGAGAACCCCGGCGGGGTGTTGATCCCCGTCCCGACCGCCGTACCGCCCAAGGGGAGTTCGGCCAGCCGCGGCAACGACGCCCGCAACCGCTCGACGCCGTAGCGCACCTGCGCCGCATAACCCCCGAATTCCTGCCCGAGCGTCACCGGCGTCGCATCCATCAAATGCGTCCGCCCCGACTTCACCACCTCGCAGAATTCCTCCGCCTTCCGCTCCAGCGCCGCCGCCAGGTGTTCCAGTGCCGGAATCAGGTCATGGAGCACGGCCGACGTCGCCGCGATGTGAATCGACGAGGGGAACACGTCGTTGGACGACTGGCTCGCATTGACGTGGTCATTGGGGTGCACCGCGCGCCCCAGCCGCTCACTGGCGAGGGTCGCGATCACTTCGTTGGCATTCATGTTCGACGACGTTCCCGACCCGGTCTGGAACACGTCGACGGGGAAGTCCTCGTCCCACCGGCCCTCGGCCACCTCCGCTGCCGCCTCCGCGATGGCCTCCGCGAGCTCCTTGCCCAGCACCCCCAGATCGGCGTTGACCTTGGCGGCCGCCCCCTTGATCCGCGCCAGCGCCGCGATGTGCGCCCGCTCCAGCCGCTGCCCGGAGATCGGGAAATTCTCCACCGCCCGCTGGGTCTGGGCCCGCCACTTGGCATGCGCGGGAACCCGCACCTCACCCATCGAGTCGTGCTCGATCCTGAATGCGCTGTTTTCGCTCATGTCTATGACAGTGCCCCTGATCGCGCTTCTGTTCCCGAGCCCGGAGGCGATGTCACCTGCCTGCGGGCGCGCCTGCCGCCGTGCCGGCACGCCGGCGCCCCGCGGGCCCTTCAGGGCGCCCGCGGCCCGCAGCGGGCCGCGGGGAGCCGTCGGCGCGCGCTCCCGGCCGGTCGCCGTGCGTCAAGTGCCGTACCCGCGCTCGCGAGCCTCGGCGGTGCCGGATCAACTTCCTTGGCCACGGCCTCACTTCCCATTCTTACGCCTGTAGGAATCCGTTCTCACTCTCTTCCTGAGGTTACGTCGCACGGTGACGGTGGGAACACGGAACGTAGCAATCCGCCGAAGGTTCAGGCGATCCCACGAGGGAACCCGGGGGGC
Organism: Streptomyces sp. NPDC093097; assembly: GCF_044754325.1. Lineage (NCBI taxonomy): Bacteria > Bacillati > Actinomycetota > Actinomycetes > Kitasatosporales > Streptomycetaceae > Streptomyces > Streptomyces sp. NPDC093097. The sequence continues at coordinate 12,774 of NZ_JBIVOW010000002.1, read as the reverse complement.
CGCCGTCGCCACTAACAGGACAGCGCCAACACCCCCCACCGAACAGGAGCGTCACCATGGCCACCACCGCCGGCCAGACACCACCGGGTACGCGATCCCGGCAGTCGCTCATGACCCTGCGCGTCTACACCACGACGCGCGAGGGCGTCGTCGTCCAGGAGCACGCCCAGATCCACGTCGTCGCCGGCGACCGCTTCGACCTCTACGGCCTCACCCAGGCCTGGCCGCCGTGCGCCTGCCCCCGCCACCGGAGCCGCTAGGGCGCGTCCGGCGGCCGGGCAGTCCGGCGGCCCGACAGTCCGGCGGGCCGAGGGCCCGCCGGGCGCGAAGTGCGTGCGGTACGTGAAGACCCCCCGCCGGTGCGGAAGTTGCCGGAAACGCCTGCGGCCGCCCTCCGCGCGAGGCGGAAGGGCGGCCGCAGGGCGGTGCGCCGAACGTCAGGTGCGGCCGGGGGCCTTGCGCCCCCCGGCGCACCGGGTTGCCGGTGTGGCGATCCTCGGCCGCCCGCGGGCGGCCGCCGGTTCAGGAGGAGCGAACGGGGATCGAGGTGAACGTGGGCGCGGGGGACGGATCGGTGAAGAAGTCGTTGCCCTTGTCGTCGACGACGATGAAGGCGGGGAAGTCCTCGACCTCGATCTTCCAGACGGCCTCCATGCCCAGCTCCTCGTATTCGAGGACCTCGACCTTCTTGATGCAGTCCTGGGCGAGGCGGGCGGCCGGGCCGCCGATGGAGCCCAGGTAGAAGCCGCCGTGCGCGGCGCAGGCGTCGGTGACCTGCTGGGAGCGGTTGCCCTTGGCGAGCATGATCTTGGAGCCGCCGGCGGCCTGGAACTGCTCGACGTAGGCGTCCATCCGGCCCGCCGTGGTGGGGCCGAAGGAGCCGGAGGCGTAGCCCTCGGGGGTCTTGGCCGGGCCGGCGTAGTAGACCGGGTGGTCCTTGAGGTACTGCGGCATCTCCTCGCCCGCGTCCAGCCGTTCCTTGATCTTGGCGTGGGCGATGTCGCGGGCGACGACCAGGGTGCCGGTCAGCGAGAGCCGGGTCTTGACCGGGTGCCGGGTCAGCTCGGCGAGCATCGCGTCCATGGGCTGGTTGAGGGCGACCTTGACGGCGTCGAGGTCCGGGCCCGCGCCCTGCGTCAGCTCCGCGTCCGTGGTGTCGGGGAGGAAGCGGGCCGGGTCGGTCTCCAGCTGCTCCAGGAAGACGCCCTCGGCGGTGATCTTGGCGACGGCCTGGCGGTCGGCGGAGCAGGACACCGCGATGGCCACCGGGCAGGAGGCGCCGTGCCGGGGGAGGCGGACCACGCGGACGTCGTGGCAGAAGTACTTGCCGCCGAACTGGGCGCCGATGCCGATCTTCTGGGTCAGCTCGAAGACCTTCTCCTCCAGCTCCTTGTCGCGGAAGCCGTGGCCGGTCGGCGAGCCCTCGCCGGGCAGCTCGTCCAGGTAGTGCGCGGAGGCGTACTTGGCGGTCTTCAGGGCGTACTCGGCCGAGGTGCCGCCGACGACGATCGCGAGGTGGTACGGCGGACAGGCGGCCGTACCGAGCGAACGGATCTTCTGCTCCAGGAACTTCATCATGGACGCCTCGTTGAGGACGGCCTTGGTCTCCTGGAAGAGGAAGGACTTGTTGGCGCTGCCGCCGCCCTTGGCCATGAAGAGGAACTTGTAGGCGCCGCCGTCGGTGGCGTACAGCTCGATCTGGGCCGGGAGGTTGGAGCCGGTGTTCTTCTCCTCCCACATGGTCAGCGGCGCCATCTGGGAGTAGCGCAGGTTGAGCTGGGTGTAGGCGTCGTAGATGCCGCGGGAGAGGGCCTCCTCGTCGCCGCCCTCGGTCAGCACGTTCTGGCCGCGCTTGCCCATGACGATCGCGGTGCCGGTGTCCTGGCACATCGGCAGCACGCCGGCGGCGGCGATGTTGGCGTTCTTGAGCAGGTCCAGGGCGACGAAGCGGTCGTTGGCGCTGGCCTCCGGGTCGTCCAGGATCTTGCGCAGCTGGGCGAGGTGGGTCGGCCGCAGGTAGTGCGCAATGTCGTGCATCGCCTCGGCGGCGAGCTTGCGCAGCGCCTCCGGCTCGACCTTGAGGAACGTCCGGCCGTCCGCTTCGAAGGTGCTGACGCCCTCCGAGGTCACCAGGCGGTACGGGGTGTTGTCCTCGCCGGTGGGCAGCAGGTCGGTATAGGCGAATTCCGGCATCAGGGATGGTTCCTTACTCGGAGGGGTGTGGCTGGCTTTTACGGCAGCGCCTCAACAGCGTAGAACCCCCGGTGGGGGGCGCCGCTATGAGGTAGGGCTCAGTCCGGGGGAAGAGCGGCCCCGGATCCCCTGGTCGCGATCTATCGCGTTTCGGTACGCTGTGGTCGTGGACGCTTCAGAAAACGGGGGACGACCGGGCCCGCAGACCCCGCCCGGGCCGCTTGCCGAGCAGGAGCAGGCGGTGAAACTGACCAAGGGCGAGGCAAAACCGCAGGCCAGGCCGGTGGCCGAGGCCGATATGCGGGCCTCGGACGCGGATCGCGACCGGGTCGCGGAGATTCTGCGGGAGGCGCTCGCCGAGGGCCGGCTGGACGCCGAGGAGCACGGCGAGCGGATCGACGCGGTCTACCGCGCCAAGACCATGGGCGAGCTGGAGCCCGTCGTCCGGGACCTCCCCGGGGCCGGCGGCCGGCCGCAGCCGGACGCGGCGCCCTACGACTACGGCCAGGCGTCCGCGACCGAGGACCAGAACCTCGTCGCGATCTTCAGCGCGGCCACCCGCAAGGGCCGCTGGCGCGTCCCGCCGCGGATCAACGCGGTCGCGTTCTTCGGCAGCGTGGAGATCGACCTGACCGAGGCGGTCTTCCCGCAGCAGCGCGTGCAGATCAACGTCACCTCCGTCTTCGGCAGCGTCGAGGTCCGGGTGCCCGAGAACGTCACCCTGCGCAGCAACGGCTCCGGCATCCTCGGCAGCTTCGAGGTGGAGACGCACGACGCGGAGGACGGCGACGCACCGGAGGTCGACGTCAACGGCTTCGCGCTGCTGGGCAGCGTGGAGGCCAAGCCCAAGCGCGGCGCCTGGATCAGTGATCTGCGCGACCGGCTCCGCGGTGAGCGGCGCGAGCGGACGGACGAGCTCAGGACCGAGCGCCGGGAGCGGATGGACCAGCTGCGGGAGGAGCGCCGCGAGCGGTGGGAGGAGCGCCGCGAACGCCGCCGACTCGGTTAGGGCGAGGGGCAGTTGGGGCTCGGGTCGGCAGTTCCTCGATCGCCACGGTGTGCATAAGCCCGCGTACAGCGGGTAGGGCTGGTGCATCGTCTCTCGTACGGCTGCGGGGTGCGAAAAAGCCGTGCGCAGCGAGACGGTCAAGGGTGATTGCTCTCGCCGAAGCCGTCGTCAGGAGTAGACCGTGCTGCTACCGCATCAGCCCCTGCAGGATGCCGCTGTCGTTCCGTCCCAGCGAGGGCACGCGCGCGACGACGCCGGTCCCTGGCACTCCGAGGCGGTGTGCCGCCGGGACGAGGCCGGGTTGTTCTTCGCGCCCTCCAAGGAGCCGACCGCCGCGCGGCTGGCCCGGGAGGAGGCCGCGAAGCGGGTCTGCGCCCGCTGTCCGGTGATGGTCGAGTGCCGGGAGCACGCCCTGCTCCAGCCCGAGCCGTACGGCGTATGGGGCGGACTGACCGCCGCCGAGCGCCGGGTGGTGCTCACCCGCCGGCGGCGCCGGGAGACCGAACTCCAGCGCGCCGCCCCGATGACCGCGGCCGGCTGACCACCGCACCGCCTCCGTACGGCCACCGCCGTACGCATCTCGCCCCCGCCGGAAAGTGCTTCCGACGGGGGCGAGTTGTGTGCGCTTCGGCGGCTTTCGCCTACCGGGTCAGCTGGGGCGCTCGAAGTCGACCGAGCTGTAGGCGCGCAGCTTGGAGAGGCGGTGCTCGGAGTCGATCTGGCGGATGGTGCCGGACTTGGAGCGCATGACCAGGGACTGGGTGTAGGCGGTCTCGGCGCGGTAGCGGACGCCGCGGAGCAGCTCGCCGTCGGTGATGCCGGTGGCGACGAAGAAGACGTTGTCGCCGCGGACCAGGTCCTCGATCTGCAGCACCCGGTCGAGGTCGTGGCCGGCGTCGAGGGCGCGCCGGCGCTCCTCGTCGTCCTTGGGCCACAGCTTGCCCTGGAAGGTGCCGCCCATGCACTTGAGCGCGCAGGCCGCGATGATGCCCTCGGGCGTCCCGCCGATGCCCAGCAGCAGGTCGACGCCGGTGCCCTCGCGGGCCGCCATGATCGCGCCGGCGACGTCGCCGTCGGCTATGAACTTGATCCGCGCGCCGGCCTCCCGGACCTCCTTGACCAGGCCGTCGTGGCGCGGCCGGTCCAGGATGACCACGGTGACGTCCTCGACCGCGGACTTCTTCGCCTTCGCGATCCGCTTGATGTTCACCGCCACGGGCGCGGTGATGTCGACGAAGTCGGCGGCCTCCGGGCCGGTGGCGAGCTTGTCCATGTAGAACACCGCGGACGGGTCGAACATCGAGCCGCGCTCGGCGACCGCCATCACGGAGACCGCGTTGGCCATGCCCTTGGCGGTCAGCGTGGTGCCGTCCACCGGGTCCACGGCCACATCGCACTCGGGACCGGTGCCGTCGCCGACCCGCTCGCCGTTGTAGAGCATCGGGGCGTTGTCCTTCTCGCCCTCCCCGATGACCACCACGCCGTTCATGGAGACGGTGTGGATCAGGGAGCGCATGGCCTTGACCGCCGCGCCGTCCGCACCGTTCTTGTCGCCGCGGCCGACCCAGCGGCCCGATGCCATGGCGCCGGCCTCTGTGACCCGGACGAGCTCCAGGGCGAGGTTGCGGTCCGGTGCCTCCGGACTGACCTCGAGTTGGGACGGCAGATGATGCTCGGACATCGAGCGCACCTTTCTGTACGGCGACGGCCGGATTGGTGAGGGTGCTTATGACTTTATCGGTACGTCATGAGAATGAGCAGGGGGGCCTTCGCATGAGCAAGCCGGTGGCCGGGTGACGCCGGTGTCGGACGGGTGCCGGGGGCGGAATCGTTTGTGCAGGTGGGTGCCGTCCCAGGGGGGCGGGTCCGGTGGCCGGCGGGCATGGGGGACCATAGGGACGTGGCTGGTATGCGAGGCAGGCAAAGGGTGACGGACATGGTCCTGTCACTGGCGGTGATCGGGATCCTGGTCGGGGCGATCTACTACTTCATTCCGCACGACGACAGTGCGAGCGCGGAGAAGGGTGCGGTCAAGTCCGTCGACACCCGGGTCGAGATCATCACCGCCCGGCGCGCGGCCCCGTACCCGGTCGCCGCGCCCGAGGGCCTGCCCTCGACCTGGCGGACCACCTCCGTCTCGTACAAGGCGACCAGCGACGGCAAGGGCGGCGCCTGGCACCTGGGGATGCTCGACCCGGAGCAGCAGTACGCGGCCGTCGAGCAGAGCGACGCGCCCGCGAAGCAGTACATCAAGGACGTCACGCTGGGCGCGGAGAAGGTCGCCGGCCAGCAGGCCGTCGGCGGCAAGAAGTGGGACCGCTACCAGGGCGACACCTACAAGGCGCTGGTCAACGAGGAGTCCGGGGTGACCACGGTCGTCACCGGCACCGCGCCGTACGGGCGGCTGGCGGAGCTGGCCGCGGCCCTGGTCGCCAAGAAGGGCTGAGCCGGCCGCCGAGCGGGGCCGGGCGGCCGGACCGCCGCCCAGCCCGGTTCGCCGGAGGAACGAACGAGGCCGCCGCACCCGGGAGGGGTGTCGGCGGCCTCGTGCTGTGCGCGGCGTCCCGCGCGGCCGGGGGCCGGCTCAGACGGTGGCCACGGCCTCGTCGAAGGCCAGGCGCGGCGAGCGCGGGAAGAAGGCGTCCGGGCCCGGCTTGCCGAGGTTGATGACCAGGAAGGACTTCTGCTTGCCGTCGCCGAAGAACTCCTTGTCCACGGCGCCGAAGTCGAAGCCGGTCATCGGGCCGGCGGCCAGGCCGGCGGCGCGGATGCCGAGGATGAAGTAGCCGGCCTGGAGGGTGGCGTTCTGGGTGCCGGCGATCTCGCGGACCGCGGCCTCGGAGAAGAAGCTGTCCTTGACGCCCGGGGCGTGCGGGAAGAGCCGCGGCAGCTTCTCGTGGAAGTCCAGGTCGACGGAGAGGATCGCGGTCAGCGGCGCGGCCAGGGTCTTGGGGCCGTTGGCGCCCATGGCGTGCGCGACCAGGCGCCGGCGGGCGTCCTCGGAGCGGACCAGGGTGATCCGCAGCGGCGACTGGTTGAAGGCGGTCGGAGCGTACTTCACCAGGTCGTAGATGGCCTGGACCTGCTCGTCCGTCACCGGCTCGTCCGTGAAGGTGTTGGCGGTCTGGGCCTCGCGGAACAGGAGGTCCTGAGCGGCGGCGTCAAGGGCGAGAGACATCGGGGCACCTCTGGCTTTGGGTGGTCAACGGAACGTGCGGACGGCGACGGTGCCGTCTGCGCTCACCACTGTAACGCGAATAGATTAAGTTTCAACTAACGGATGGAGCCTGTGAGTGGCTTCACAGATCGACAACGGCCTTCCGGGATCCGGAAGGCCGTGAGGGCGGGGCGGCCGGTCGGGCCGCCGTCCCGTTCGTTCGCAGGTCCCCGTGGGTGGGGCCTGTGCGCTGTCGCCGGTCCTGTCGCCGGCCCTAGTCCTCTTCCGCGGCGCCGTCGTCGCCCGACGGCTCCGCCAGGGCCGCGTCCAGCCGCGCCCGTGCGCCGTCCAGCCAGCGGCGGCACACCTTGGCCAGCTCCTCGCCGCGCTCCCACAGGGCGAGCGACTCCTCCAGGGTCGTACCGCCCGCCTCCAGGCGGCGGACGACGTCGATCAGCTCGTCCCGCGCCTGCTCGTAACCGAGGGTGGAGTCCACCGGTGCCACCTCGGCCGCCGCATCCACCACGTCATCCGTCTTCGCCATGTCTCCCACCCTATGAGTCCGTCCCGTGCGCACGGGTCCGTGCGGAGCCGGCGTCCGGGAGTGCGGCCACCCGCACCCGGAACTCGCCCTCGGCCACCCTGGCCCGCAACTCCTCGTCCACCGCCACCTCCGACGGTGCGCGCACCGCCGCCCCGTCCGGCCGCTGGAGCACCGCATAGCCGCGCTGGAGCGTCGCCTTGGGGGAGAGCGCGACCACCCGCGCCAGGGTGTGCGCCAGCTCCGAATCGGCGCGGTCCAGCAGATGCCCCACCGTCCGCCGGCCGCGCTCCAGCAGGGCGGTGACCTGCTCCGCGCGCTCCGTGACCATCCGCTGCGGGTGCTGTATCGACGGGCGGTGCAGCGCGGCCGCCAGGCCCCGCTCCTCGCGCTCCAGGAAGCCGCCGAGCGCGCGCCGGGCCCGCTCCCGCAGCTGCTCGACCCGGGCCAGTTCCTCGCCCACGTCCGGCACCACCTTCTTCGCCGCGTCCGTCGGCGTCGAGGCGCGCAGATCGGCCACCAGATCCAGCAGCGGGCTGTCCGGCTCGTGACCGATCGCGGAGACCACCGGCGTGCGCACCTCGGACACCGCGCGGACCAACTGCTCGTCGGAGAACGGCAGGAGATCCTCCACACTGCCGCCGCCGCGCGCCACGATGATCACGTCCACCTCGGGCAGCGCGTCCAGCTCCTGCACCGCCGCGATCACCTGGGGCACCGCGTGCACCCCCTGCACCGGTACGTTGCGCACCGCGAAGCGGACGGCGGGCCAGCGGTGCCGGGCGTTCTCCAGCACATCGCGCTCGGCGGCGCTGGCCCGGCCGCAGACCAGCCCGATCAGCTGCGGCAGGAACGGCAGCGGCCGCTTGCGCTCCGCCGCGAACAGCCCCTCCGCGGTCAGCGTCCGCTTCAACTGCTCCAGCCTGGCGAGGAGTTCACCCACCCCGACCGGCCGGATCTCGGCGGCCCGCAGGGACAGCTGGCCGCGCGGGGCGTACCACTCCGGCTTGGCGTGCACCACCACCCGGGCGCCCTCGCTCACCACCTCGGAGACCTTGTCGAAGACCTGGCGGTAGCACGTCACGCTCACCGAGATGTCGTACGAGGGATCGCGCAGGGTCAGGAAGACCACGCCCGCCCCCGGCCGCCGCGAGAGCTGGGTGATCTGCCCCTCGACCCACACCGCGCCGAGCCGGTCGATCCACCCGCCGATGAGCCGGGACACCTCGCCGACCGGGATCGGCGCTTCCGGAGACGTAGAGACAGCCATGTCAGGGAGCGTAGCGGCGGCCACTGACAGTGCCCGACCGCGTAGGCCCGGTGCGTGCGTTCAGCCGTCCGCGACCACCGCCGCGATCACCCCGGACCGGAGCGCGGCCTTACGATGGGACCCATGTCTGCTACTCCCGGTCCGCAGCCCCGCCGCAAGGTCCTCCTCGCCGCCCCGCGCGGCTACTGCGCAGGCGTGGACCGCGCCGTGATCGCCGTCGAGAAAGCCCTTGAGCAGTACGGCGCCCCGGTCTACGTGCGCCATGAGATCGTCCACAACAAGTACGTGGTGAAGACCCTGGAGAAGAAGGGTGCGATCTTCGTCGAGGAGACGGAGGAAGTGCCCGAGGGCAACATCGTGATCTTCTCCGCGCACGGCGTCGCGCCCGTCGTCCACGACGAGGCCAAGCGCGGCAAGCTCGCCACCATCGACGCGACCTGCCCGCTGGTCACCAAGGTCCACAAGGAAGCCGTCCGCTTCGCCAACGAGGACTACGACATCCTCCTGATCGGTCACGAGGGCCACGAGGAGGTCATCGGCACCAGCGGCGAGGCCCCCGAGCACATCCAGCTCGTCGACGGCCCCAAGGACGTCGCGGGCGTCGAGGTCCGCGACCCGGACAAGGTCGTCTGGCTCTCCCAGACCACCCTCTCCGTGGACGAGACGATGGAGACCGTCGACGCCCTCCAGGGCCGCTTCCCCAACCTCCTCTCGCCGCCCAGCGACGACATCTGCTACGCCACCCAGAACCGCCAGCAGGCCGTCAAGCAGATGGGCGCCCACGCCGACCTCGTCATCGTCGTCGGCTCCCGCAACTCCTCGAACTCCAAGCGCCTGGTGGAGGTCGCCCTCGGCGCCGGCGCCACGGCGTCGTACCTGGTCGACTACGCCGAGGAGATCGACGAGGCGTGGCTGGAGGGCGTGACCACCGTCGGCGTCACCTCCGGCGCCTCGGTCCCCGAGATCCTGGTCGACGGCGTCCTGGAATGGCTGGCCGCCCGCGGCTACGAGGACGTCGAGACCATCACCGCCGCCGAGGAGTCCATCGCCTTCTCGCTGCCCAAGGAGCTCCGCCGCGACCTGCGCGCCGAGGCCAAGGCCGCCGTCGAGGACTGACCCGCGTCGCCTCCGCCCGCTGTTCTCCCGTACCGGGAGCGGCGGGCGGAGTCCGGTCCTAGCCTTTTCCCATGAGGGTCTTCGGTGTGGACATCGGCGGATCGGGCATCAAGGGCGCCCCGGTCGATCTGGAACGCGGCGAACTGGCCGAGGAGCGCTACAAGGTACTGACCCCGCAACCGGCCACGCCGGAGGCGGTCGCCGACTGCGTCAAGGAGGTCGTGGACCACTTCGGGTGGACCGGCCCGGTCGGCGCCACCTTCCCCGGCGTGGTCACCGGCGGGACGACCCGGACCGCCGCCAACGTCGACAAGCGCTGGATCGGCACGGACGCCGCCGCGCTGCTCACCGGCCGGCTCGGCGGCGGGACCGCCGCCGGCTGCCCGGTCACCCTGCTCAACGACGCGGACGCCGCGGGCCTGGCGGAGATGAGGTTCGGCGCCGGCGCCGGCCGCACCGGCACGGTCATCGTCCTCACCCTCGGCACCGGCATCGGCAGCGCCGTCTTCACCGACGGCCGGCTCGTCCCCAACACCGAGCTGGGCCACCTGGAGCTGCACGGCCACGAGGCGGAGAAGCGCGCCTCCACCAAGGCCAAGGAGGACGAGGGGCTGAGCTGGGAGCACTGGGCGCGCCGGGTCCAGAAGTATCTGACCCATGTGGAGATGCTCTTCTCGCCCGCGCTCTTCGTGATCGGCGGCGGGGTGAGCCGCAAGGCGGAGAAGTTCCTGCCGCTGATCGAGGGGATCAGGGCCGAGATCGTACCGGCGCGGCTTCAGAACAATGCGGGGATCGTGGGGGCTGCGATGGCCGCGCATGCCGCTCAGGTTGGCGCGCCACCTGCCGCGGTCGATTCTCCGGACGGAGGCGACCGGGCCCCCGCTGAGCGGAGCCGTCCGCCGCAGGGGCCGCCGTCCGCGGCCCCGGGTGCGGCTGTCGACTCACCGGTCGGCTGGCCCGACGCCGCGCGCTGAGCAGCGCCCTGCGCACCAGCACCCACAGCCCGCAGAGCAGCGTGCCGCCGTAGAGCCAGCCGGCGTTCAGCGCGAGGACGGTGAAGACGCCGAGCAGCATCCCGGTGAAGCCCGCCGGACCGTGCTGCACCGGCACCGCGCCGAGCGTGAAGGCGATCGGCAGCGCGACCGGAGCCGCGACCAGGTCGCGCGGCCGCACCCACGCCCCGGCCGCCGCGCCGACCAGCAGGAAGAAGACCCCGTACGCGACCTGCGCGCCGCCCAGCAGCCAGCGATCCAGGAACCCGAAGGCCAGCAGCACGAGGGTGGCGAACAGTCCGCAGCCGAAGCCGGTGAGCTTCGCGGCCGGCAGCCGGCGGAGCAGACCGGGGGCCGGGGGGCGCCGCGGGCCCGCCCGGTAGACGGCCGCGACCTCCTGGCCGTCGAGCGGCGCGACGGCGACCGGGCGCGGCATCCGCGGATCCGTCCGGAGCGGCGAGGGCCGGGCCGGCGCCCGGAACTGCCCCGGTGCCGGGGTCGGGGTCGGCGCCGGGGCGCGGCCGCGGGGCGTGCGGCCGGGGCGCGCGGGGGCGGAGGCGTAGCCGGAGGCGCGCATCGCGGTCAGGAAGGCGTCGTCGGGATCGGGGGCCACGGCCTCCGCGGGACGCGGGAGCCGGGCATCGCGCCCCGCGTCCGGACCGCCGTTCCCCGGCCGGCCCTGCGGGGACATGCGCGCTTCGGGGTGCTCCACATGTTGGTCCACGCGCCAACGGTAGGCAGCGAAGTGGGATTAATAGGTCACAGGACACGCACTTTGACCTACCTTGTGGGGTCCGTTAGGCGGCCCGGGGCACGCGCGGGGAGTGCGCGACGCGGCGGGCGCCCTCCCCCCGGCCGCTCCCGGGCCGCCCGGCATCACGGGGCCCGCCCAGTAGACTGGTGGATCGGCCGTCCCCGGCCCGGCCCGGTCCCTTCGGCCCGGCCCCCGGAAGCGGCCCGCCCCACGCCCATCTCCAGCTCCGGGAAGTCGCCACCGTGTCGCTCACGATCGGAATCGTCGGTCTGCCCAACGTCGGCAAGTCGACCCTGTTCAACGCCCTGACCAAGAACGACGTGCTGGCGGCCAACTACCCGTTCGCCACCATCGAGCCCAACGTCGGCGTGGTCGGCGTCCCCGACCCCCGCCTCGCCAAGCTCGCAGAGATCTTCGGCTCCCAGCGGATCCTCCCCGCCACCGTCGACTTCGTCGACATCGCGGGCATCGTCCGCGGCGCCTCCGAGGGCGAGGGCCTGGGCAACAAGTTCCTCGCCAACATCCGCGAGTCCGACGCGATCTGCCAGGTCATCCGCGCCTTCAAGGACGAGAACGTCGTCCACGTCGACGGCAAGGTCTCGCCCAAGGACGACATCGAGACCATCAACACCGAGCTGATCCTCGCCGACCTCCAGACGATCGAGAAGGTGCTGCCGCGCCTGGCGAAGGAGTCGCGCATCAAGAAGGACGTCGCTCCGAAGGTCAAGGCCGTCGAGGAGGCCAAGGCGATCCTGGAGGACGGCCGCACCCTCTTCTCCGCCGGCCTCGTCCAGGGCGCGGAGAACACCGAGCTGCTGCACGACCTGCACCTCCTCACCACCAAGCCCTTCCTCTACGTCTTCAACGTCGACGAGGAAGAGCTCACCGACGAGGACTTCAAGAACGAGCAGCGCGCCCTGGTCGCCCCCGCCGAGGCGATCTTCCTCAACGCCAAGCTGGAGGCCGACCTCGCCGAGCTCGACGACGACGAGGCCCTCGAACTCCTCCAGTCCGTCGGCCAGGACGAGCCCGGCCTGGCCACCCTCGCCCACGTCGGCTTCGGCACCCTCGGCCTGCAGACCTACCTGACCGCCGGCCCCAAGGAAACCCGCGCCTGGACGATCAAGAAGGGCGCCACCGCCCCCGAGGCCGCCGGTGTCATCCACACCGACTTCCAGAAGGGCTTCATCAAGGCCGAGGTCATCTCCTTCGACGACCTGGTCGCCACCGGCTCCGTCGCCGAGGCCCGCTCCGCCGGCAAGGCCCGCATGGAGGGCAAGGAGTACGTGATGCAGGACGGGGATGTGGTGGAGTTCCGCTTCAACGTGTGACGGGCGCCATGGCATTGGCGTAGCGATCTGGCAAATGTGCAGGTCAGGCGGGGTCGGTCCTATTCGGGGCCGACCCCGTTGCCGTGTCTGGTGCTGGATCCGTGCTGGATGGGCTGACGTCTCGTCACCTGTCGTCATCCCTGGTTATCCGAACCGCCGCTGGATCGGAGCTGGATGTGGCTGATGGTCTGTCGGCTGGATCAGGCCGTGCTCGGCTGCGGATCCGTCGCGGACAGGGTGTGCTGCGCGAGATGTGGTCGGAGTGAGGTTCCCCCGGCGTGCGGGAGGTGCTGATCAGCTGGTCAGTACGGGTTGACGGGGTTGCAGGTTCGTTCGTTTGGTCGTTGCCTGGTCGGCGTAGTGCTTCTCCTCGAACTCGACGGGGCTGAGGTAGTCGAGCCGCTTCTGGAT